>JABWBA010000062.1 GCA_013360745.1 Chthonomonadales bacterium
GCCGATCCACGGGTCGCTCAACACCTCGCGGAGAACCTCTGGCTCATCGGCAGCTTCGATGACGACGAGACCAGAGACCCGAGCGTCCGGGCTCCGATCGGTCCCTTCTTTCTCGACTATGGGCACGCTCGGAAGGCTCGCTCCTTCCTTCTGGGCGACCGCGGCGATGGTGTCTGGTACTGCCGCTTCGCCATGCCCCATACACAACGGGCTAGATTCCAACTAGTGAACCGATCCATCGTGCCCACGGGACCCATCGTCATCGGCATCGCCCACGAGGCCTGGGATGCGCCGAGGCCGGAACTGTTCCGGTTTCGGGCCACATGGCATGAAGAGACTCCGTTCGGTCCCGACCATCGGGATTACGGAGGGGCCGCATGCCGGATCCTGAACCTGGATGGACGGGATAACTATGAGTTCCTGAACGTCCGCGGGGCAGGTCGGTTCGTTGGCTGTGGTTTCCATGTCGATCTTCGCGATGCCCCGACCGATCGAGCGGCCGGAGAGGGCGACGAGATGTTCTTCATCGATGACGACCCGAGCCTGACGCTCTACGGCACGGGGGCCGAGGACTACGTCAACGATGCCTGGGGCATTCGGGGCTATTCGGGACCGCTCTCGGGCGATGACCTCGAAGGGGAGTGGGGGCGTGATCCCCGCTTCTTCGGCTATCGGCTCCACCTATCCGATTCGGCGCCGTTCTACCGCAAGGGCCGATTCACGCTGGAACACGGCACCGGCAATAACTGCAGCGGTCGCTACCGAAGCGTCGCCTACTGGTACATGGATCCCGCCTCGATGCGGACGCGGATCGAGGAGCGGCGCTGGGAGGAGATCCGTAACGGCGTTCGTCCGCCGACGTCACCGATCACCTGAGTCCGCCGGCCCGGCGGCTGCTTCCGTCTGCCGCCTGTGGCTCATTCACTCTGGAGGTGCTGCCCATGTCTCACGCCGCCTACGACCCGCGCTGCCGAATATCGGTCGATGATACGATCTGGTGCCTCAGGGATGTCGCACTGCACGCCAAGGAGTCGATCTTCGAGAACGGCTTCCTCCGCTTCTGGAAGGACCTGCACGAGGACTACGGCGCCCAAGTCCAGTTTAATATCTACTACGAAGATCTCGACACTGGCTGGACGATCGCGGAGATGCCCGACCGGTTCCGGGCCGAGTGGCAGGCCTGCTCCGAGTGGCTTCGTCTGACATTCCACGCCCGAGCGGATCGGCCCAATGCCCCCTACGCGTCGGCCGATTACGCAACCGTGGATCGGGACATGCGGATGGTCACCGAGCAGATCGTCCGTTTCGCCGGCGAGAGCTCGTTGAGCTCGATGACGACGATCCACTGGGGCGCGGCCACCAGAGAGGGGTGCCGTGCGCTGCGGGACAACGGGATCGACGCCCTCGCCGGCTATTTCGAGATCCACGACGGCAAACCATACGTCGCCTACTATCACGACGTGGAGCGGACGGCCTACATCGGATCGCGAGATATGTGGCGCGATGACGAGGCAGGGCTGCTGTTCGTCAAGCTCGACCTCGTCCTGAACCTGATCACCCTGTCCGATGTGATTCCCCGGCTCGAGGAGATCAGCCGACGGGCGGATGAATCCGAGGTGCTGGAGCTCATGATCCACGAGCAGTTCTTCTATCCCCGGTACTGCTCCTATCAGCCCGATGCCGCGCAGAAGGTGGTGGAGGCCGCGCGATGGGCGCGGGAGCGCGGCTATCGATGGGCGTTCTACGAAGAGTGGCGCGCCGAGTATTGACCGGAACCCCGAACCCCGGAACCTACGCGGTCACGGGGACCGGCGACGCGGCCTCTTCGGCGATCATCTCCCGCGCCATCTCGACCCATCGCCGGAGACGGCTTCGATCGTTGTCGATCCGGTAGACATCCCGGAAGATGAACTCCAGGCCGCAGCCCCTGGCCGACTCGATGGTGTAGCGGAGATCATCGCGGAGCGCCTCCCAATCGGCCCGCTCGCCGCTGATGGGGCCGGGCGTCGGCTTGCGGCTGATGACCACCTTCCCTGCGATGCGCTTCGCGAGGTCGGGGATGTCGCACCACGGCGAGACGCTGACGGCCCGGACATGGGGCATCGCGCTGATGATCGCGTCCCAACGATCGTGGACCGCCTCGCAGCAGCCGTAGTAGACCAGCCCGAACTCCGCCGCAACCCGGGCCATATCGGGAAGGAAGAGGTCGGCGAACATCCTGGGCGAGATTCCGGCGGACTCCTGCGACTCCATCCAGATCCATAGATCCTTCAGCCGGGCCGTGCCAGCATAGTCGGCCTGAGGCAGAGCCGTGGTGCATCCCGGGCTCCCGGAGCCCATGATCGTGTAGTCGTTGTTCAGGCCCAGAAGGCCTTCCGCCTCCAACCATCGGTAGTGGTCGAGGCGGTCATCAGCGAGATAGGCCATCACGGACCGGACGGCCTCCGGATGGTCATAGACCCAGACCATGAGATTGTCGTTGCCGATCAGGCGGAACAGATCGCCGGTGAGGCCCGCGTGGATCCCCCGGACGCCGGTCAGGCGAGGCGGGAGGATATCGCCGAAGAGGGCGTCGACGGCTTCGAGAGTCCGGTAGGTCCCGGGCCGATCGACGCTCCACGACCGTTTCCGGAGCAATCCCACATCCTCCGGGGTCTTGAGCGGGTGGTTGAACGAGTAGCCGACCGTGGCGCCCAGCTCATCCGCCGCATGATGGGCCACGATGGGGACGCCGTAGTCCGTGCCGTGGATCTGCCAGCCGATGCCCCAGAATGGCTCAACGAGCAGGTCGTCGCCGACCTCCTCGGCATGCCGGATCACCCACCGCAAGTGTTTCTCGATCCCGCGATGCCACGGCTCGACGCATTGGAGCTCCTCCTCCCCGACGTAGTCGAGCAGCGTCCACGTTTCGAAGAGCACCATGGTCCGAGTCGCGCGCAGGTCTTTGATCGCCGTCCACGCCCGTTCTCGTTCCTCCATGACCGGCCGCAATGCGATGTCCATCCATCGAGCCGCGAGGCCCCGCAGGATATCCCGATCTGTCATCGTTCATGCCCCTCCTGACGCCGGGCGCGGCCCGGATCGCTTCGCAGGTTTCGACACAGCAGGAGTTCGATCCTGCGACGCCGAAGGATTACGGGATACGACGTGGACGTCCGTTCCACAATATCCGTTATGGGAGATATGCCATGCAGCCCATCGGCTCCTCGCTGAAGAGTCTGATGTACGCCCGGGAGGGGCGCACCCGAAGGCAATCGTCGTACGATCGCACCGGCGGCAACCGGGACTGCTGGACCGTCGGGACCGGCGAGACGGCCACGATCGCCGAGATCGAGGGCGCCGGGTGCATTACCCATCTCTGGTTCACCCTCAGCTGCCCCGAGGACCGGTACTATCTCCGCCATACCGTGCTGCGAGCCTACTGGGATGGGGAAGAGAGCCCGTCGGTCGAGGTCCCGCTCGGCGACTTCTTCAATATCGGCCACGGCCTGTCCGCCTCCAACGCCGCGCTCCCCCTCACAACCGTCGCCCCCGGCGGGGATGAGCTCAAGCTGGGGGGCAACATGGCCATGAACGCCTACTGGCAGATGCCGTTCAGCGACGGCGCGCGGATCACCGTTTCCAATGAGGGGATGGCGCCCATCGCTGCCCTCTACTTTTATGTCGACTACGAGGCGTACGATACGCTGCCCGAGAATGCCCTCCGCTTCCATGCCCAGTGGCGGCGGGAGAATCCGACCGCAGGGATCAAAGGTGATCTGTCGGCGCAGGGTCTCAACTACTGGACGCTCCTGAGCGAGCCGAACCTGGACGGCAGGGAGAACTACGTGATCCTCCATGCCGAGGGACGGGGCCACTTCGTCGGCTGCAACCTCAGCGTCGACAACATCGATCCCACCCCTGACGGCCTCACATGGTGGGGCGAGGGCGATGACATGGTCTTCATCGACGGCGAGCCGCTGCCCTCCCTGATCGGCACCGGTTCAGAAGACTACTTCTGCCACGCCTGGGGCATGCATCCCAGGGGCTATCCGCTGGCCGGCACCTCGGTCTACGAGCACGACCCGGAGCGCCCGGGCCGCCGCAAGCAGACCTCCTACCGGTTCCACGTCACGGATCCGATCCTATTCCAGCGCTCCATCCTGATGACCATCGAACACGGCCATGCCAACATGCAGAGCAACGACTACGCCAGCACGGCCTACTGGTATCAAACCGAGCCCCACGCGCCCTTCCCGCCGCTCCCGGATCCCATCGCCCGCCGCCCTCGCCCCGACCGGTAGACGCTCCGAAGTCAACGCCGACGGAGGATCAATAGGCCTAATCCCGGCAGCGCAACCGCTGCTGCGAACACGAAGAGGATCTGCCCGGCAGCAGCCCCCGCTGCGCCAGCCGCCGCATACACGACGGCCACGCCCAGATTCGATATTCCCGTCATGAGGGCGAACGGAGCCAGCGGCATGCCGGACCAGCCTGCGTACAGGACCGATGCCTCCGCAAGGACCGGGATCGGCCGCAGGGCTGCCACAAACCAAGGTCCGAGGTCGCGCCGGTATCTGGCTCCCCGACTGATGTCCGCCGATGCGCCGTTCGCGCCGACGACGTTGGCCGACCGATGCCCGAGCCAATAGCCCACCGCACAGCCGCCGCTCAAACCGATGAACGACGCGGCCGATCCGCCCCAGACACCCAGAATGGCGCCCGATGCCACTCCGACGAAGCTTGAGGGCACCGGCAGGAGCACGTCGAGCGCCAACAGACCGATGACCGCCGCCGCTCCAAAGGGCCATGGCACGCCCTCGCGCAGGACCGAGCGGGACCATGTCTCGATGGTGTCGCCCCACAACGCGAAGGGGATTAGGATCGCGGCCAGCGCCAGCGCAGCGAGAGAGGCGGATCGGAACGATGGTCGACGGGAGGCTGCGCGGGTCATCCGAACCTGCCACCGCCGAAGATCGCGAACGGCCATCGAGCCGCTCCGACTTCTCGCACGGATCGGTCGGCATCTGTTGCCGCATGGCATCGGCGACCGTTTCGATCCGAACGCATACCCGTGTGATACCCTATTCCCTGAACGGGATCGACACTGCATCGGCCGGAAGACGCAGTCGAGCGTCGGCGGGGTCCAACGGCGGATCCGTGCGACCAGCCTCCTTCGGGAACGGCGCAACAAATCGGGGGAATGGGAACAATGGAGAAGAGATCCAGTATGTCCGGCGGCGCGGGCATGGAGAGGCGCCGCCCTGCGGCGGGGATCGACCGATTGCGGCTCATGGCGTGGATCATGGCGCTGCCGGGCATGTCCATGCCGGCCCATGCGCAGGGAACCAGGGCCGATTACGATCGGGCCGAGCGGCTTCCAGCCATCGCCAGAGGTACGGTGTTTCGGGCTCGGGTGGTCCCGAACTGGATCGATGGCGGTACGCGCCTCTGGTACCGGATAGAGACCGGTCCGGCCACGCATGAGTTCGTTCTCGTCGATACGAGAACCGGTCATCGAGCACTCGCCTTCGACCATCAGAAGACGGCCGCGGCCCTCAGCAAACTGGTCGGCGGCGCCGTCCGGGCGGATGCCCTGCCTGTGCGAACCCTTCGCTTCTCCCCGTCCGGCCATATCACTCTGCGGGGTCTGAATGGCTCGTGGGAGCTCGACACGACGAACTACACCGTGACGGCGTCCGCCGATCCGGATGGAGGGGAGGGCCTCCTCCGGACCGCGTCAGTGCCGTATCCCTCCCGGCGTACCGGCGAGGAGACCTCGATCACGATCATCAACCGGACGGACGGCGAGGTCCGTCTCTTCTGGCTGGATACCGAGGGCGGCAAGAAGGATTACGGCGCTGTCGCGCCGGGCCAGCGCCGTGTCCAGCACACCTTCGGCGGGCACGTCTGGCTCGTCCTCGACGCTGCGGAGAGGCCGGTGGGCATATTCGAGGCGACGGATGATCCGGGTATCGCGGTGGTCCGGGGTCCGCTGCCGACGCCGCCGGAGGACCGACCACGTCGACGTCCGACCGCGGAGGGTTGGCCCTCGCCCGACGGCAAGCGGATCGCCCTGATTCGCGACGATAACGTCTGGATCAAGGAGTCTGCGGAGGCCGAGGCCGTCCCGCTGACCAGCAACGGGACTGCGGCCGACTCCTACCAATATGTCTCGTGGTCGCCCGACTCGTCCTATCTCGTCGCCATGCAGACCATCCCGGCCCAGGAGCACAAGGTCGTCTTCGTCGAATCCTCTCCGACCGATCAGGTCCAGCCAAAGGTTCACGCGATCGACTACCTGAAGCCGGGCGATCGAATCGCGCATCCCCGACCCCGATTGTTTCGCATCGTCGACCGCCAGTCCATCCCTGTCGACGAAGCCCTCTTCCCGAATCCATGGTCGATCACCGAGCTTCGATGGGCCGCCGACAGTTCCCGCTTCACATTCGAATACAACGAACGGGGGCACCAGACCTATCGGATCATTTCCGTCGACACGCGGACCGGCCAGCCCCGGGCCATAGTCGACGAGAGGAGCCCGACGTTCATCGACTACGCCGGCAAGCGCTACGCCGGCTATCTCGATGCGACCTCGGAGATCATCTGGATGTCGGAGCGGGACGGATGGAACCACCTGTACCTGTACGACGCCCGATCCGGCGCCGTGCGAGGCCCGATTACGTCCGGTCCGTGGGTCGTTCGCGGGGTGGACCGGGTCGATGAACGGGCGCGGCAGATCTGGTTCCGCCTGTCGGGGTACTATCCCGATCAGGACCCCTATTACATCCACTACGCCCGGGTAAACTTCGACGGCACGGGTCTGACGCTTCTGACGCAGGGCGATGGGACCCATACGCTGAGCTGGTCGCCCGACCGGACCCATTATGTGGACACCTATTCACGCGTCGATATGCCGCCGGTCTCGGAGCTGCGCCGAGCTTCCGACGGCGCTCTCGTCTGTCAGCTGGAGCAGGCGGATCCGTCCGCATGGTTGAAGAAGGGGCTCCGTCTGCCGGAGCGATTCACGGCTAAGGGGCGCGACGGCAAGACCGACATCTACGGTGTCCTCTATCGTCCGACGACGTTTCGGCCCGGGCGTCGGTATCCGGTGATCGAGGCGATCTACGCGGGGCCCCATAGCAGCCATGTTCCGAAGGCCTGGTCCGACCTCCAGGGCGCTCAGGCGATGGCAGAGCTCGGGTTCATCGTGGTTCAGATCGACGGTATGGGCACCTCCAATCGCTCGAAAGCCTTCCATGATGTCTGCTGGAAGAACCTGTCCGATGCCGGTTTCCCCGACCGTATCCTCTGGATGCAGGCCGCGGCCCGAACGCGCCCCTATATGGATCTTTCGAGGGTGGGCATCTACGGCGTCTCGGCGGGAGGGCAGAACGCGCTCGGCGGCCTCCTGTTCCATCCCGAGTTTTACAAGGTAGGCGTGGCGGACTGCGGCTGCCACGATAACCGGATGGACAAGATCTGGTGGAACGAGCTATGGATGGGCTGGCCTGTGGGGCCTGACTACGCCCGATGCTCCAACGTTACCAATGCGGCGAAGCTCCAGGGCAAGCTGCTCCTCGTGGTGGGCGAGGTCGACAGGAACGTCGATCCCGCGTCGACGATGCAGGTGGTCAACGCCCTGATCAAGGCGGACAAGGACTTCGACCTGCTCGTGATCCCCGGGGCCGACCACGGGGCGACGGGGACACCCTACGGGCAGCGTCGGCTCAAGGACTTTCTGGTTCGGCACCTGCTGGGCGTCGAGCCGCGTGCGAAGTAGGCCGATCGACCCCGCTAGGGCGCCAGGGCCTTGTCGGTTTCCGCGAGCGTCAAGCGTACGCTGACGATGTACGGCGGTTCGCCTTCGGTCCAGTGGCCGTAGGTGGTCGTGACGACGGCTCCGTCGGGGAGGATCTCGACGCCGGGATAGGCGCAATCCCATGCGTTCTTGTTGTCCATGAGCCGGATCCGGTATTGTCCCTCGGTCCCGTTGGCGATATCCGCATAGCGGCCGACCCAGGCGACCCAATCGCCTCGAGTCGGCGTTTCGAGGGCCGTGTCGCGGAAGCTGATGAACAACCGCCCATCCGGCGCGTATCGGGAGGTATGTCGGTCGCCGGTCAGCGCGCCCGGCAGCTCGCGGGGTTCCGACCATGTGGCGCCTTCATCGTCGCTGAAGACGACGAAGCTGTTTAGTTTCCGGCTGTTCTCCCGCACGAGCAGGGCGATCTGACGGCCGTCTGGTGATCGCACGACTCCGGGCTCGCAAAGGTGGGCCGCTGGGTGTTCCGCGACGATGTTCGGTGCGCTCCATGTGAGGCCGCCGTCCTCGGAGCGGACGCTGAAGACCTGGAATCGCGCGGCTTTGCCCTCGTTCCGAAGGTAGCGTCCGTCGTCATGGAAGAACGCGAGATAGGCTCCGTCCCGCCTACGAATCATGCTGGCCATCGCGACGATGCCGCCATAGTCGCCGATCGCCTCCAGTTCGGTCCACGTCTGGCCGTCATCCTCCGAGCGCGCCATCCGGATGGGATAGAGTCCGGAAAAGACGATCAGCCGGCGGCGACCCGCGCGGTCCACGATGCGGTACAGAGTCGGCACCTCGCGAGAGGAGGCCCAGCTGGCGGGGGTAGGCAGCCGCTCCGACCAGGTCCGCCCTCCGTCGCCGCTCCGTTTATAGACGATCGCACCGGCGCCATGCCCTTTCGGGTAGACGCAGAGCATCGTCCTGCCATCCTCGAGGAGCGCGGTCGTCGGGTGGCCCAGGTACTGCCCGGGCTCCCGATCTACGATGACCTGCCGCTCGGTCTGGCTCGACAGGTCGATGATCGGGATCCTGTATCCCCGGTCAACGGGCATCGCACACGCTCCTTCGGCCTGATCTCTACCCCCACATTCGCCCTGCCGCCAGCCGATCCTGCCCGACCCGGCGGGTCGTTCCGTCCGCCGGAGGGCTCCGCCCAGCCCGATCCGGGGCCCGTCAACACCCGGTCCTGGCGCTGAGGTGTCGGACGGTTTCGGCTCTGGCTCCCTCCTCGCGCTGGATCCACCATGCCTCGTCCTGCACGGATCGGACGACGATATCCCGCACTTCCTCGGGCGTATCGGCGGTGACCATGAGATCGAGATCATGCGGGGCGATCTTGGATCCCGCGAGCATCGTTCCCTTCATCCAATCGAGCATCCCCGCCCAGTAGGCGCTATCGTAAAGGATCACGGGGAAGTTTCGGATCTTGCCCGTCTGGATGAGGACCAGAGCCTCGCTCAGCTCATCCAGCGTGCCGAAACCGCCGGGAAAGATGACGAAGGCGCAGCCGTACTTGACGAACATCATCTTGCGTACGAAGAAGTATCGGAACTCCACCGATATGTCCGTATAGGGGTTCAGATGCTGTTCGAACGGCAGCTCGATGTTGAGGCCCACCGAACGGGCGCCCGCGAGATGGGCGCCTTTGTTGCCCGCCTCCATGACCCCGGGACCGCCACCCGTAATGATGCTGAAGCCGGCCTCTCCGAGGATACGGGCCGTATCGACCGTGGCGGAATACAGCGGATCATCCTCCGTCACGCGCGCGCTCCCAAAGAGCGTTACGGCGTGGCCCAGGTCGGCGAGGGCGTCGAAGCCCGAAACGAACTCGCCCATGATCCTGAGGACGCGCCAGGGATCGGACTCGGTGAACGTATCCTTCGAATGATCCCGGATATTGATGAGCAGCTCATCTTCGGTGGCGCAGGGGCGCCTGCGGCGACCGGGCTTGAGCGCGGCGGTGTGGTTGGCGCCGGAAATGACGGGATTGCGTGGCATAGGCTCCTCAATGTCCATGGAATCATCCTGTAGGCGCAGCGATATACAGGGTATACGTGGGGGAACGGAGCGATGTCCCCGTCGATCGCCGAGCCGCAGCTCTCAGATCTCAGATCTCAGCCGATGCGCAGCACGCTGAGAAACGCCTCCTGGGGTATCTCGACGCTGCCGATCTGCTTCATCCGCTTCTTGCCTTCCTTCTGCTTTTCCAGAAGTTTGCGTTTTCGCGTGATGTCGCCGCCGTAGCATTTGGCCGTGACGTTCTTCCGGAACGCCCGGACCGATTCGGCCGCGATGATCTTCCCACCGATGGCCGCCTGGATCCGCACCTCGTACTGCTGGCGCGGCACCACTTCCTTCATCTTCTCGACGAGAGCGCGGGCACGGCCGTAGGCCTTATCGCGGTGGGTGATCAGCGACAGGGCGTCGACGGTCTCACCGTTGAGGAGGACATCGAGCTTGACCAGCTTGCCCTCCCTGTAGCCCGCAGGCTCGTAGTCGAACGATGCGTACCCCCGCGTCCGGCTCTTGAGCTGATCGTAGAAATCGAGCAGGATCTCGGCCAGCGGCAGTCGATAGCGGAGCATCACCCGATCCCGATACATCCCTGCGCCCGCGGCAGCCTCCGTCGGGCTCGCGTGCGTGATGTGCTCCAATCCGACGAACTCGCCCCGACGCTCCTGCCCCAGTTCCATGATCGTCCCGACGAACGTCGAAGGGACGAAGACCGTGGCGTCGACATAGGGTTCTTCGATGCTGGCGATGCGGACGGGTTCGGGGAAGGCGGCGGGGTTGTCGACCTCGACCGTCCGACCGTCGGTGAGATGGATATGGAAGACCACGGACGGGGAGGTGGCGATGAGTCGGAGGCCGAACTCCCGCTCCAGCCGCTCCTGGATGATCTCCATGTGTAGGAGGCCGAGGAAGCCGCATCGATAGCCGAAGCCAAGGGCGGCGGAGGTCTCGGGTTCGAAGGAGAGGGCCGCGTCATTGAGCTGGAGCTTCTCGAGGGCTTCTCGAAGGTCCGGATAATCCCGATTGTCGATCGGATACAGGCCGCAGAAGACCATCGGCTTCGCCTTGCGATAGCCCGCCAACGGCTCCTGGGCGGGCGATTGGGCGGAGGTCAGCGTGTCGCCGACGTTGGCGTCGCCGATCGTCTTGATGCCCGCGGTGAAGAATCCGACTTCGCCCGCCCGCAGCAGATCGGCCTGCTCCATCCTCGGTCGAAAGACGCCGACGGTATTGACTTCGTAGTCTCGACCGGTGGCCATCAGCCGAACTCGCTGGCCCGGTCGAATCGAACCGTCGACCACACGGATGTAGCAGACCACGCCGAGATAGGTATCGAAATGGCTGTCGAAGATGAGAGCGCGCAGAGAAGCCGACGGATCGCCGGACGGAGCTGGAATCCGCTCGATGACCTGCTCAAGGATCTCCCGCGTGCCCAGGCCCGCCTTGCCGCTGGCGAGGACGGCATCGTGGGCTTCCACGGCCAGGATGTTCTCGATATCCTCGCGCACTCGTTCCGGTTCGGCAGCCGCAAGGTCCACCTTGTTGATGACCGGCACGATCGTCAGGCCGTTATTGAAGGCCAGGTTGACGTTGGAGACCGTCTGGGCCTCGACGCCCTGCGCCGCGTCGACGACGAGTACAGCGCCTTCGCAGGCGGCAAGGGAGCGCGAGACCTCGTAGGTAAAGTCGACGTGGCCCGGGGTGTCGATCAGGTTGAGTTCATATTCCTGACCGTCGAGCGCGGTGTACCGGAGCCGCACGGCGGTCATCTTGATGGTGATGCCCCGCTCCCGCTCGATGTCCATGGTGTCGAGAAGCTGATCCTGCATATCGCGCTCGGCGATGGCGCCCGTCAGCTCGAGAATGCGGTCGGCAAGAGTCGACTTGCCATGATCCACATGGGCGATAATGCAGAAGTTTCTGATATGATCCTGAGTATAGGTGTCCATAGCATGAGAAGGCCGCAGGGTCGTGCGGAATCCGCGCATTATAGCATCGGCTGGCCGTACGGGTGTTCGGCTACGATGCGCAGGTAAGCCCGAGTATACTGATAGGAGCCGATCGATGGATCAGGCCGAACTCCTGGCAATGGAATCAGAAAGGCCCAGAACATGAACAAAGAGATCAACCCCGCCGTTGCCGTCGTCATCATCGTGGTTCTCGCCGGTATCCTCGCCGGGGGCTATTTCCTTCTAGGACGCCCTCGCGATAACTACGATCCCAAACAATCTACGAGGATGAACGAAGCCATCAATAAGGAAGGCCTCGGCGCACTCCAGGGCTCAAGCGGCATGCAGGGGTCTGGGGGAATGCAGGGGTCCGCTGGAATGCAGGGCTCTGGCGGAGCGGCGCCCAGTTCGGGCGGACGAATGCAGGGGTCCGGCGGCGGCATGCAGGGCTCCGGCGGCGGAATGCAGGGCTCCGGCGGCGGCATGATGGGTTCGGGTGGCCGCTAGCCGGTTCTAGCCCTGGCGTAGATCCGCGCCGCAGGGCGCTACGAAATCAACTCGGCGATCGCGTCGGCCGCTGCGGTTGCCCCGTTCGCGGGCACGTGTTGACGACTCTGCGCCGACAGCTCGGCCGCGCGGGCCGGGTCGAGCAGCTCCTGGGCGGCGGCGCACACGGAGTCCGCCGTGAAGGGATCGACGCACAGGGCGGCGCCTGCGGCAGCCAGTGTCTGCGCCCGGAGGAGTTGATCGTCGACCTGTCGCGGGAAGGGTACGAGCGCGGTCGGCACGCCGTGGTGGAGCAACTCCATGGAGCTGTTGTAGCCTGCCGCGCTGATCGCCCCGTCAAAGGCTCGGTACATTTCGGCCATGGGATAGTGATGGAGCACAGTAACGCCTTCTCGCTGCGGGATCCTCCCGTTGAAGAGCGGAGCATGCGCCACCGCAAGGTGTCGGCCCCGTCCTGCCAGCGCATCGATACTCAGCGCCATCGCCGCATCCATGGCCGGATCACCCCCGCCCCCGAAGGTCAGATAGAGCGCAGCCCCGTCTTGCGTCAGTCCCAGCCTCGCTCGCGCCTCCTCGCGGTCGAGTGCGGAGTCCCGGTCCCGGATCAGGATGGGACCGGTCCAGACGGACTCCATGTCCTCGGGCGCCTGTATCACAGTCGTGCCGCGCGTATGGGGAATCAGCGCCAGATCGTAGAGCCGCAGGGCGTTCTGGAAGACCGGGGATAGAGCCGCCTCGGGGCGCTGCTCGCGATAGACAAACACTTTTCGGGCGTCCCAGCGGAGGATCGGGAGCAGCTCCTGCAGGGACCCGGCCGGGAAGGTGTCGACGACGATCACGTGCGGATGAAACGACGCGATCAGGTTCAGCGTAACCGTGTGCAGCATCCGCGCGTACGTGCTGGGGCGGATGCCCGACCGTGTTCGGAGAGATCGGGACGGCACCTTATAGGCGGCGAACCCCTCCCTGAAGATGACGTCCTCCGCCTCGGAGGAGGTGAAGTAGACGAGCTCCGCTTCGGGCAATCGCTTGCGCAGCTCCCGACCGATGGCCAGCAGTCGGGTTACATGGCCCAGGCCGAGGCCGTTGACCGCGTAGAAGAGGATCCGGGGATAGCGCACGAGTACTGCTAGCGGCAGGTCGAACGTCAGGACTGATCGACGCCCAGGAAGTCGGTCCCGCCGGCATCCGAACCGCCTTCGCCGCCGGAATCGAGGAAGTCCGTGCCGCCCGCATCCCGGCCATAGTCGTCACCGTAGTCCGCGCCGGCGGCTCGCGTCGAGTAGTAATCGTGGTAGTGATGGTGCTCAGGCCAGAAGGTGTAGCCGCCCCAATCGGGCCCGTATCCTCCGCCCCACCCCCAACCCCATGTGGGCCGGCTCCAGCCCCAGAAGATCCGGTCGATCACGCTGAGGGCCACGAAATCCTGCAGGATCGATCGGTCATCGTAGCCGCGACGGTAGTAGTCTCGGTACGGATCATATTCCGGTTCGGCATACCACGGAACGGAACGGCCATCACGATGGAACGCTCGGATTCGAGGCGGGTCGCCGCGCCGAATGGCCTCATAGTCATCGACGCAGGCAAGGACCTGCCGGCGCTCGCCCCCGATATCCACCGAGACCTGCCGAAGCTCCTCGAGCAACGACGGCCGGGAGCAGAAGAAGCACGCGCCGCGCTGATCGTCCTCGATCGCACTCCAGTCGGTCTCTCTTCCGGAGGTCGCGGCCTCGGCAGGGTAGACCGGCGGGACAGCCGCGGCGGCCTCGGGAGGTGGCTCACCCCGCAGCGCCGCATCGACGATGCTCCGACCACGATCCACATCTGCGGACGCGGACTCCAGCAGATCCTGAGCATGGCTCAGGTCGTATTCATCCCGGGCTTTCACCATGATCATCGAGGCTTCGTCGAGCTTCCGACCGGCCTCAAGCCTGGCCTGACGGGCCTGGGAGGCTACCAGAGCCGAAACCGCGCCGGCCGAGTCATCCAGATAGTTCATCTGGCCGATCACGTCGTCCTTCTGGCGCTCGAGAACGGACCGTCTCAGCCGCATCGACCTGGTACGGCGTATACGGCGGCTGACCACAGCGATGACAATGACGCCGGCGACGCCGCCCGCGAGACCTAGGACGCCGAGCGTCGTCGTTCTCGTCTTGCGGGCTCTCGTCTCGATGAGGCCCCGCGCCAGCCGCTCCAGCGCGCCGGTGTAATCGCCCCCTTCCATTTGAGGCGCCACCTCGCGCGTCAGATCCCGCAGGGTCGAGACGCTCAGGGTCTGGCTCGACGCGGCCACGCCGGCCCGGCTGCAGGCGATGACATACCCGTTGCGAAGTCCGAGATACCGTCGCACCCGGTCCGCCTCTCTCGACAGAGTGGCCGATCCGGCTCGGGAACTGAAGATCAGAAAACGGACCGGCACGGGTTCGAGCTCACGAATCACGCGGGTCAGGCGATCCACATCAACCTGCGCACCGGTTTGCACGAAGACGCCGCGCCGGGTGAGCTGCTGGCTGATGGTGCCGTCCGGGCCGGACAGCGGTCCCAGCGGCGCCGACGACGATGGCTCGGAGACCGACGAGCCGCCCTGTCTGGAGCCACCGGCTTTCTTTCTCAATCGGCCCAGGGTCTCTTCGTATTTGCCCGGCGTAGAGGCGAAGGCATGGGACGGGTCCAGCTTCCCCGCGGTCTCGACGGCCCGAAGCGCATCGGCGTATCGCCCGAGCTTGTTGTAGGCGAAGTTGAGTTGCCACCAGGCTTTTACGTTCCGCGGGTTCTCGCGAGTGGCCGCTTCGAAACTGCGTGCGGCCTCCCTGTACTGGCCGGCTTTGTAGAGCGCACGTCCCTCGTTGTAGGGGTCCGCCGAGGCGACGGAGACCAGGGCCGCGAATACTGCTGCAATAACCATCGATCGAGATCGCATCATGTCAGCTCTCCTGTGTCGACGCACCATCGGAGACGGAACGGCTACCACGTCAACGGCTTGATTATAGCGAATAGCCGCGCGGATGTGCGTGGGATCCGTCCGCCGGTTCAGAGCGCCAATCGAGTTGTCTGCGGATGATTTCGGCCCGGTCGCGGATCGGGAAGCCGTCCGGGTTAACGACGATACGATGCCGGCGTGAACCGTCGACGACGGTGACCCAACAGGCCTGACCCATGGGTATCGTCTTGCCGCCCGCCGTGACACAGCGGTCGATCGATCCGATGGGGGCGCGATCGGCAGGATCCAGGGAGATGAGCGTGAGAACCGCTGCCGATTCGGCGCGACGCCGGAGGATGGCGATGGGGGTCCGGTCCTCGGTGGAGGCGCCGACGCCGGTGCCCGTGATCAGTTCGGCTCTCTGGTCCGTTACCATCCGGACGGCTCTGCGGCGATCTCCGGCCGGACGATCCCCGAACCAGACGGTGTAGGCGGTCCGTCCAGAGGCACGTCGGAGGTCACGAAGGTAGCGGTACCCTGGCCTCTGGTCGCCAGAGAGCGGGGATCCTTGCCGGGATACCCATCGGCCCTCCGGATGCCAGACGAGGTCCAGCCATCGGGAGCGTCCGTCCTCCGCCCGCATCAAATCCACCACGGCAAGGAGCCCGTCGCCGAGGAGGACTGCAGCCCTTCGATGCCGGATCGGTCCCGTAGCGGGACCGGCGTCCGTGAGCGCGCCCAGCGCCGCATCGGCATCGAGCGTTGCCAGGAGTCGGCCCATCCCCGGCGCCTGGTTCTGCCCCTCGACGACGAGGGCGTTGTGCGCCAGCGTCGTCTTGTACCAGCCGAAGGGCAGGTTGGTGAGATAGGCGCCGACCCCCGGATCGTCGAGTATCATCCTGCCCCGACGGTAGGCGATGAGGCTGTTCTTATCCAGATGGCCGTGATCGCCACCATAGGGTCCGTATTTTACGCAGATCCAGGCCGCGTCCGCCCCTTCGCCCTTCCGCAGGATGGCGTACCCCGAGTCGGCCATGATGGAGACCGAGGCCGGGGTTGATCGGGGCGGCTTCGGAAGGGGATCAACCCCGTAGAGGAGGGCGCGCAGCGAGGTTCTGTCGGCATGCAGGAGCGGCGCGGCCATGGCCGGATCGCCAAACCGTCGCAGGCCGAGTTCGTAGATGTCCCGTTCCGCGAGATCGAGGCGGGGGGCGTCGTTGAACGGCGGCAGTGAGCCGTCGGGCATCGCCGCCCTGAGAGGGGCCGTGAACATCGATCGGAGCGGCCCTCGGTACAGGTCATCGCCAGCGAGACGGGCGGCTTCGGCTAGATGCGTCATGGCGTAGAGCGCATAGAAGTGGTAGCCCCAGCTCCCCTCCAGCCACTGGCCGTCCTGATTCACACCGCGGGCCAGCTGGCTGCGGATGCCCCGTACGCCGTCGATCGCCTCCCGGATCAATCGTTGATCGCCCAGCAGGTAGCCGGCCAGGCCGATGGCGGCATTATGCCAGCACTGGATGTTATGGATCCGCAAGTGCGCAGGACGGATGACATCCTCGAGCGCCGGCCGAATGAAGCCTGTCTCGACTCGCTTGCGTTCGCCCGGGCTCAGATCGGTCCAGATCAGATCCGCCGCCTGGAGCATCGCCACGAGCCAGACCGATTCGTCCAGCGGCTGCGCCCATACGCGCGCTCCGCGGCCCGGAGCCCCGTGGAGGTCATGGAGCGGGAGACTCCGGTAGAGATCTGCGTAGGTCAGGAGGATGCTCCTCGTCGCCCGCAGCCACCGCTCATCCCGGGTGATGGCGTAGAGCGTCGCGAACCGCGGCGCCAACCGCCGCAAGCGTTTATGCTTCAGGGCGACGACCACCGAGTCGTAGGGCTCCCCACGGTAGACGCGCCCGTCGATCGGGCAGACGTGACGGCCGCCCGACTTCGTCTCTAGCCGCGCGCCGTGCGTGGGACAGGCGTACCAGTGCTCCACCTGTCCGCCGCGACGCGGGACCTGTATGGAAGCCCTGAGCTCCCGATCGCATTCACGCTGGAGCGACTCAAACGCCGCGCGGGCCACCCCGCTGCGTCGTATCCGGCGACGAAGGTCCCGCAGGTCCCGCTGCGACAGCGTTAGCCTCGGGTGGGGTTGAAGGCGTAGGACACGGGATGAGTCCCGGGCGCCGCGGATCCGGCGCAGATCGTCGATCCACATGGCGCCTTGCGGAGTAGGTCCCGTGTGCACCACCATCAGGGCCAGGCTGATCGGCGGCATTCGGAGAACACCGTCGTCCGGACCGCCGAAGCTCTCGTCCCAGTCCCGAAACGGTATGTCGATATCCGTCCATCGGGCAGGGATGACGCCGACCGTTTTCTGGAACACCTGCCCCGTCGTGTCCCGAATCCGGAGGGCCAGCTCCTGGCCCGCATCGCCCCGCACGCGCAACCGTACTCCATCGATCGATCCGCGATAGGGGAGCGGGTACAGCGCCTGAACATAGCGCCCCCCGTCGCTGAAATCATACGACAGGACGCCGCCGCGGGAGCCCCTGTATCCCTCGCCCGGGACGATACGAAAACGCCCGCGCGCTCCCCGAAACTCGGTTCCCGCATCGAAGGACCAACCGTCAAGGCGAAACGGACCTTCAAAGTCGTCCAGAACTCGACCGTACAGACGTTGACGACCGCAGGCGATCGCGACCGCCCCGATTCCGACGGCCATGAGGAGGAGAAACGTCCAGCGCGCCGGTCGGACGCCCGTCGGTCGTCGACGGTTCACCGCGCCCTCAGGACGCATGCCGAGCGGCTCGGCATCTCTGCGTCAGCAGCGAAAGGCGCCTGGGAATCCCCCGATACGGCGCTCCGGGTATGCATTGGGCAGAACGCACGGGTATAGTGAGGTCGTATGGTCTCCGCTGGTTGTTGACTGAGCCGCACATCGTCGAGAAGGCAGATCTCCAGATGCGTCATCCTTTCCTTGGGCTCCAACGATCGGATCGCCCAGTATCGCCGAACAGGTGTAGGACAAGCGAATGACCGGTTTCATATCATGGTTCCGGAGGAACCGTAATACGCCCAGACACGCACTGACGGCGAACGGGCGCGCGTTGCGCGTTCGGTTCTCATCTTCGGCGGTTGGCCTGATCTCCAACTATTGCGATCCCGTAGTTAACCTGTCTCTGATCCAACATATGACGACCTGCGGCGTCCGGCGATTGGTCTACAGCGGACCCCTCGGGATTCTGGACGATCCGAGAGAGCTATGGAAGCTCATCGAGAGCGGTCAGGTCCGATGGGTCTACGGGCACGCTGAGAGGCCGAGGAGCGCCCCCGAGGTTGGGATCTTGCCTCCCGGCTCGGCAACCATCGAAGAGAACGGGGTGCTGTTCCGGCATTTCGTGCGGCAGGCCGAGGAGGAGGAGCCGGTACGCTTCGGCGCTCTCCAGTGGCCGCCGCCCGGAGGAGGCCAGCGGGACGCGATTACCGCGACGCTCGAGGGCGTCGAGAATCGCATCGTGGTCGTGGGCAGCGGCCTCGAGTATGAGCGCTGGGTATGGAACAGTGTCGTGGGCCGATGGGAGCTGTATGAGCAGAACGTCCCGGGCTATGCTGAGACATCGATGGTCCAGCTCTCGCTCGATACCGATCAGCGCCATGTCATCATCAGCCCAACGTCCCGTTCGTCCTATTGCTCGGTCATCGACCCCGAAGCCAATACCTATACCCTTCTGATGGTCTGAGTTAGCCTGCTTCTAGCCCTCGAAGGTACGCCACCGCCCGGCGAACGTCGCCCATCGCGTCCTCGCCGCACTCCCGCTCGATCGCGTAGAAGCCGGTATAGCCGTGCTCGACGAAGATCCGGTGGAGCTCCGGCCAGTTCGTCATGCCGTCGCCGAGCGGCACCTCGTCGAATGTGCAGTCCCGACGCATCACCGAATCCTTGGCATGAACATGGACCACGTACGGAATCAGCGTCCGAAGCCCTTCCACCGGGTTGAACCGGCTCCAGGCGTCGTCAAAGTCGAAGTCCGCTTTGCCGTGCTGCGCAAGGTAGGGCGGCCAGATCAACAGGTTGGCCGGGTCGAAGTTGACCCTCAGGGAGGGGCTGCCGATCTCCTCGATCATCCGCCGAACAGTCGCCGGCGTCTCCGGGCCTGTCTCCATGGCGAGCGTCGCACCGATACGCTCGCCGTGACGCGCGATGCGCCCCAGGGAGTCCTGAAACCGAGCCCAGACCGGCGAGGAGGCGTCCTCCGGCATCACCCCCACATGCGCCATCCACAGGCCCCCCGCCATATCGACGGCCGTTTCGTTGATCCGCTGGCCCCAGGCGATGTTCTCGTCGAGCCCTTCCTCCTTCCCAAGGTCCACGCTGCCGCCCCAGGCGATCAGGCTGGATACCTCAAGGCCGAGATCCCGAATCCGGGCGAGGATGCCGAGCCGCTCGGACCGACTCCGGCGTTCCAGGTCGAGCGGTCCGCCGAAGGCGCCGATATGGACCCCCTCGACTCCGAGCTCGGCCGCGACCCGCATGCCGTCGTAGGGATCGGCGCCGCCGGTCGTCGGGATGATAGCGATCTTCACGCGAAACTCCTTTGTGCGCAGGCTGGCCTGCCTCGTAAGGTTCGCGGTCCGCAGCCGATCTCCTGCGCGGCAACGGCGCCTACCGGAGCCGCAGCCGACCTTCCGTCCGCTGTTGGCGGCCCCGATGGTCGATCCCCTCCACCACGACCCGGTATTCGTCGCCGTCGAGCGAAAGGACCACAAGCCACCGATCATTGGCCGTGCGGGCCGTACGGTTGATCACTTCCCGACCGTCGGGCCGATAGAGGCGAACGCGGACGCTCGCGCCTCCCCACGAACCGCCGATGCGCACCGAGCCGCCCGTTCGATACCGCGGGAGCTCCAGGCTCAGCGGGATCTCCCGTCGTCGATCCCGATCCCAGTCGTGCCGCCGCCCGATGCCCGGACCATGGTAGCCGTACGAAGGGTTCCCGCGGCCGAAGGCGATGACCTGCGCCCGACGATCGTAGATCGCCTGACGGCCCAGAACGGTCTCGAGGAAATCGAGCGGAACGTACGGCTCGCCGAAGCGGATCGTCATCGGACGGGACATCGTGGTGACCCTTCCGAAATCCTGATAGACGCTCCAGCTCTCCGCATATACCTTGTACCGCCTGTCAGTGGTCCGGACCTCTAGAGCGCGTTCCCGATGGTTCCAGATGTGGGAGATCCCCACTCCATCGAGTATGGGCCGTACCGGGAGCATCACGACACCCCGGTCGATATAGGCATCCACACGACAGACAGACGGGCGGAACCTCCCTTCGATCTCGATCGCGATCCGCTCGGCGAAGGCGGCCGTGGGCCCGGCGCAGAGCGCGGTCGCGATCCCTGCAGCGAAGG
>JABWBA010000114.1 GCA_013360745.1 Chthonomonadales bacterium
GCACCCGTAATACATATATAAGGACGGTGCGTGGCGTATACGTCGCCACGCGCACCAGTAGTGATGAATGAAACTACTGACGACAAGGCAGGCTCGAGAACTCGAACAGCGAGCTATGCCAGAACGCTCTTCGACTTTGATGAACCAGCAGGAAGCGATCCGAGCAGCGCATCGCTGGCTGGAGGCTCATCCGGAACCACCTCTGCCGGATCCGAACGACCCGTTTCCGGAAGACAGGTTGATCTACTCATACAGAACCGCGACCAGGACCGGCGTGATCCTCAACCCGTGGGAACTCCTACGCGACAGCGTCGACGACATTCTCAACGGTCAGCCACGTCGAGGTATCGAGATGATCGCGTACATCGTTCGCCTGGCGCCGTGAACGCGATGCTCATTGAGCTGCGCCGACGCAGTCTGCAGCTAACGATCCGTGACGGCCGCCTGCGCATTGCCGGGCGCCTGGACAGTTCTGATCTGATCCCTGCAATGCGCGAGCGTCGCTCGGCGTTCACGCGCAGGGCTGCGTGGGAACAGGACCTCCAGCAGCGGATGGTCTACTCCCACCTGCGCGGTGAAACAATCGAACTGGCACACGGTTATCAGTCTCTATCGTCTATAGACGCCGGCGCCCCTGTGCGATACACGCCGATTGAAATAGCCCGCTTGGCCGGTAAGCCTCGCTGGATGATCGAGATGCTGCACAGCATCAAGCAGCTGTTCGGAGGGGAGGTCGTGGAATGACACCGCTCGGACCGCTTGATATCCGCGTCGGCATGTGGCTACAGAGCATTGATGATCCGAAACTGGTAATGGAGGTCCTTAGCGTTGATCAACCAGCTGGAACAGCGCTTCTGCGAGATCCGCGCGATGAAGATCGATACGAGATCTGCCTTGGCGATGCGAAGGACTGGCGCCAGGCGTGATCTGCTCGTCCTGCAGCTTACCCATGCTCGGCGAGTGGTCGCGTGACGGCCAGACCCGCGTCGCATGGCTGTGCACTGCGTGTTGCGCTCGCGTGCCTGCCTCTGACGCGCCCGAAATGGCCCCAAATCGCCACGCTGACGCAACTGGGCGCCCAGCGGCGTCTAATGTGGCGCAGGCCAGAGAGAGCGACGTGCAGAGGCGCATCGTGGACGCTCTCGAGCGGCGTGGGTATATCGTTCAGGTGACGTCGCGCCAGCGCCGCGGAGTGATGGTCGACGGCAAGTGGCGCCATTCTCACAGAGGCGATGGCGTTTCGCGCGGCCTGGCCGACCTGCTTGTGCGCAACCCGACATGGGCGCCGTGCATGTGGATGGCGATCGAGGTCAAGAGACCTTCAGGCGCCGCGTCGGACACGCAGTGGCGCCTGGCGCAGGACGGGCACATCAGAATCGTGTCGAGCGTCGAGGACGCTCTGGAGGCTGTTGGCAATGCATGATATGGAGGTGACAGGCGTGAACGATGTCGAGGTGCGTTGCCCGCATTGTCGCTGCTTTCTGGTCTACTTCTTTCATACGGCTGGACGGCAGAGCATGCGAGTGTTGTGTCCACGATGCCGCATGCACATCCTGATCGAGACGGTTGGCGGTGGGGCAACTGTGAGGGCCTTTTCACAGATTGCGCACGTGGCAGCCAACGCGTATACTAGAGAGTAGCAGTTATACGGGCATCATCAACGCCCGGCGTGTTCGTCCGCGTGACGACACCGCCGGGCGTTTGTCTTATGAGAACCACTGGGAGTAGATATGATGGCAAGCACGCTGAGCAAGCAGTCAGCGCTAGCGCGTGAGCGCGAACGTGACGCGTTCAGGCTGCGAGCAGACGGGCTGACATATGAACAGATTGCGGTGCGTCTGGGATACGCGAGAGCCAATGGCGCGCACCGTGCATGCATGCGTGCGTACAGGCGCCTGAACGCACAGGTGCCTATCGAGAATGATCACCGACGAACTGCTACGGCACGTCTGATCTGCGAGGCCGCCAATACAATGGCTCCGCGAGTAGGGACGGGCCGACTTACTGACAGCGACGCGGCAAAGGCACTCCGTCGCCGCCTCGCCTATCTCACAGCGCGACTGCGCGTGCCGGGCCTGACGAATCGCCTGCTGGAGCATCGCGACCACGCGGCAACGGCCCGCGCGTTGGCATGGTGGGATGAACTCCAGCAGCTACGCAAGGAGGCTCGGCAATGACCGCTAACGATATCCGCTCACGACAGTCTGCAGGCCTCCCGAATGACCTGCGCGTACCTGGAGGGCGCGATCATGACCGACACGTTCATGCAGGACGCGGTTCGCAATCCGACACCAACGCACTTCATCGTAACCGAGGACATGCTGCGGAACTGCGAGAGCGGCGAATGACCGCCGCTGAATACCGCACAACGTACTTCGCTGCGTATCGCGCAGCCCGTTCGGAAGGTTTGACGAAATGATCGACGCGCTCCTATCTTCCCCGCCGCGCGGTATGGCCGGGGAAGATAGGCTCAGGTGCATCGACTTATTCTGCGGGATCGGTGGCTTTCATACTGCCGCCGTGAACTGCGGACTTGAGGTAGTCTTCGCGTCGGACATAGACGAAGAGGCGCGCGCGGCCTATCGGCACAACTACGGTATTGAGCCGGTTGGTGATATTGTCCAGGTGAAAGCCGAAGACATTCCCGATCATGACATCCTACTCGCTGGCTTTCCGTGTCAACCGTTTTCGATCATTGGAGGTATGGCAGGCACGGAGGATGCGCGAGGGAGGTTGTTCCTCGAAATCCTACGGATCGTCCGCGCGAAGCGTCCGCGCGGGATCGTACTGGAGAACGTCAAGCAACTTGCCACAGCACAGCACGGAAGCGTTTTGAGGCACATCATAGACGATCTGCAGGACATGGGCTATACGACGGACTGGCGCATTCTCAACGCGCTTGACCTTGGACTTCCGCAGAAGCGTGAGCGCGTGATTATAGTCGCTACACTGCCGAAGTTCGATAGGTTCCCATGGCCGACAGCAAAACTCCCGATGAAGCCGCTAGAGGAGATTCTGGAGAAGGACCCGGCTTCGCGCTTCTTCGTGTCGGAGACGATACGGGCGAAGCGGCACGCAGCGCATAAGGCGAGCGTAACTCCGTCGGTCTGGCACGAGAACAAGGCCGGACATATATCGAGTTACCCGTACTCCTGCGCTCTGCGGGCTGGAGCTTCCTACAACTACCTTCTTGTGAACGGCGAGCGTCGGTTCACCCCTCGCGAAATGCTCAGACTGCAAGGCTTTCCAGATACCTTTGAGATAGTCTCAAGCGATTCCCAAACTCGGAAACAGGCTGGAAACGCCGTTCCGGTTCCGATAGCCGAAGCGGGCATAAGGGGGGTACTCGATGTCCTCAGAAGATCCACGACTACGGGGAAGCGCGAGTGAACGAGAGGAACCAGCATGAGAACTGACACGATCCGCGCTGTGGTCGGCAAGCTCGCGCGGCAGCGGGAGGATCGCGACCACGCGGCAACGGCCCGCGCGTTGGCGTGGTGGGATGAACTCCAGCAGCTACGCAAGGAGATCGGCAATGACCGCTAACGATATCCGCTCACGACAGTCTGCAGGCCTTCCGAATGACCTGCGCAGTATCGTTGCCGCATGGCACCGTGCTCGGAACATAGACGACGTGCCTACAGCCGAGTCCCTACGTGGGGAGATGCTGCAGGCCGTGCTTGGCGATCGCGTGTCACAGACATGCCCTGCGTCCCCTGCTGGGCGCGCCATAATGCTCGATGGGTAGAACAGACGCATACAGCCGAGCGGACAATCCCACGAGGCAACGTGGAGGCATACCTGTGACGCATCCGACCGGTCCCGACTCAGTCGCTGCCGAACTCGAACGATACCGACCGGCGCTACTGCGCCTAGCGCGGGAACTCGACCAGCGCGACGCCGAAGACCTTCTGCAGGACGCCATCTGCAAGGCGCTACGGAAGGCCAACCAGTGTCGGGGCCGGTCGGTCCTGCACTGGGCGCGAACCATCGTCCAGCGCACGGCTATTGACCGGCACAGATGCGCTGGCAGAACCCCCGAGCCCATGGGTATGCTCCAGGACGAGCATACAACCGACGACCTGAACATGGCCGAGATCGCAGGGCGTAACAACGACATCGAGCGCGCCCTGATCGCCGTCGGACCCGTTCACGCCGCGTGGCTGGTGATGGTCCGCGATGGGTACACCTACAAGCAGATCGCTGCACGCTACAA
>JABWBA010000063.1 GCA_013360745.1 Chthonomonadales bacterium
TGATTGGAGATGAGGCAACAGGCCTTACGCTCATAGCAGGCCCCTGTATGGCCGAAAGCCTTGATCTCTGCCTGGAGATCGCTGACGTTGTCTCCGGGATATGCACGCGGTTGGGTATTCCCTACGTCTTTAAGGCATCGTTCGACAAAGCGAATCGAACATCGCATGAAGCGCCGCGCGGCCCCGGCCTGGACGAAGGTCTCGCGATCCTTGCCGCCGTTCGTGATCAGATCGGTATACCCGTGCTTACCGATATCCATGAGCCCAATCAAGCGAAGGTGGCTGCGGCAGTCGTCGACGCCCTGCAGATTCCAGCCTTTCTATGTCGACAGACGGATCTGCTCCTTGCAGCCGCCAGTACAGGTACGTGCGTGAACGTTAAGAAGGGCCAGTTCATGGCGCCGGCCGATATGACGCATGTCGCTGCGAAGCTGGCCTCTGTGGGGAATCGCAACATTCTGCTAACGGAGAGAGGCATCAGCTTCGGCTACAATACGCTGGTCGTCGATTATACTGCGATTCCGATCATGCGGCAGATCGGCTACCCTGTCTGTATGGACGTGACCCACGCGGTGCAACGTCCCGGCGGGGGCGATGGGCGCTCCGACGGAAATCGTGAGTACATACCGTGCCTTGCTCGCGCCGCCGCTGCCGTCGGGATTGACGCTTTGTTCGCAGAGGTGCATCCCAATCCCGAAGCAGCGCTGTCCGATGGCGCGACGATGATCCGCCTCCATGAACTCGAGCCGCTGCTCCAGCAGGTTGTCGAGATTGACCGTCTCCGACGGATGACTACCTGCCCCCGAGAAGGAGGCGGTCCAGAAGGACACGAACAGGGGTAGGAACGCGTGGCCTGCTCAGCAGACGATCACGGACACGGGTACGACGCTGGGTCGGGCACGTCTCGAGGATGATATAGAACGATGCGCGGTACATCGAGCACGGTGATAATGTTCGGCAACAGAGTAGAAGGATGGCTTCGTTGATGTTGCCGGTTCGGCATAGACAGCGATTTTTGGCGGACGCATCTACCTACCTGGTTCTCTCCTGTGTATCGGCGCTCTTCGTTGCGCCGTTTCTCTGGATGATCTCGACGTCGCTGAAGCCCGATGCACAGATCTTCTCGACGGCCATCGACTGGGTGCCACGGCCGATCCTATGGAGCAACTACCCGACGGCGCTAGCCTCGTTTCCCTTCTGGCTCTACCTGCGTAATACGTTATACGTCTGTGTTATGTCAACGATCGGCACGGTCATAAGCGCCGCAGCTCCGGCCTATGGCTTCTCTCGTATACGCTGGAAGGGACGCGATCCGCTCTTCTTCGTTCTGATCTGCACGATCATGCTGCCGGCTCAGGTTACGATGATCCCGGTGTTCCTAACATTTCGAGCCCTGGGTTGGACCGGCACCTTCCTGCCTCTCATCGTACCGCCGTTCCTTGGAAGCGCATTCTCGATATTCCTCCTTCGGCAGTTCTTCCTTACCGTACCCAGAGAGCTCTCTGATGCCGCGAAGATCGATGGATGCTCCGAGATGGCGATTCTACTCCGTATCATCCTTCCGATGGCCAAGCCCGCTGTCGCTACGATCGCACTATTCGCGTTTACGACGGCCTGGATGGATTTTCTGAACCCGCTTGTCTATCTTCATGATGAACGCCAATATACGCTGGCGATCGGTCTTCAGGCATTTCTCGGCCGTCACGGCAGCGAATGGGCCCTGCTCATGGCTGCGGCAACGGTGATCACCATCCCGATGATCGCGATCTTCCTCGTCGCTCAGAAGACATTCATACGAGGCATAGCGCTTACGGGGCTCAAGGGATAGCGCCACTACTCCGCTACATCGGAGATCGGCTAGTCATCCATGACGGTTAGTTGCGGAAGTCTGCGACGACGTTCCGGCGGCAGTACATGATCCACGATGTCATCAACGGTTACAATGCCGACGAGCCGTCCGTCATCGCCGACCACGGGCAGTGCGAGTAGATTGTACTTGCCGATCATCTGGGCCACCTCATCCGCATCTTCATCTACCGTGACATAACGGACATTGGAGACCATGATGGAGCCTATCCTGGCCGCGGGATCCGCCACAATAAGGTCCCGCAGGGAGAGAACGCCCGCGAGGTGACCGTCTCCGTCTACGATGTAGACATAGTAGATATGCTCCGCGAGGGGCGCACGCGCTCTTAGATACTCGATCGTAGCTTGAGCGCTGATATCGGCCTCTACAGAGATGTACTCCGTGGTCATCAGTCCGCCTGCGGTGGAATGCTCGTAGGCAAGAAGCTCCTTGACCCCTGCCGCTTCGCTGGGCTCCATATGCTCAAGAAGCTGCTCCGTCCGCACTTCTGAGAGGTCAGCCAGAACATCCGCGGCATCGTCTGGCTCCATCTCCTCCAGGATATCCGCGGCCTTCTCGTGTGCGAGCGCCTCCATCACCTCGGCGGCTTCGACATCCTCCATTTCTTCAATCGTATCGGCGGCAGTAGAGACATCCAGCGCTTCGATCACCTCTGCACGCTGCTGCGGAGTTAGCTGTTCTACGATATCCGCGATATCGGCCGGATGGAGTCGCGCGATCCGCTCATGGGGAATCTTCAGACGTATGCGCCCTCCGCCAGCGCCGCTTGCCTCCAGGGTCTCCACATCATCCCACGCGATCAGATTGGAGTGCAGCGGCTTTCCTAACATACGGGCAAGAGCTTCGATCGGCGCCGCGATCCCGATGCGTCGAAGGACGGCTCGCAGACTGGCATCTACCCCGACCACGCACATACCGTCTGATGTCTCGATGATGCGCACATCGTTCGCCCGAACAACTCGGTAGTCGTGAACATCAACGATCTGCTTATCGAGGACATCTCGTCGGAGCAGAACCTCCATCGGTCCGGGCTCGTACGGTTGAATCGTATCGAGGGGTCTTTGCAGCGTAACTGCGTGTGCCGTAAACTCTTGAAAGGCGTGCAGATCGATCCAGCGGTCCACGCCCGCAGCCCGGATCAGACAGGCAGTCAGTGTCGGAAGGCGATCCGTCTGGGATGCGGACACGTCCTGTATACGCCCTACTGGCTGGCCGGATGGCTCCAGGACGGGCCGCCCCACGATTGAGGACAAGTACTTCATGCATCGATTATGGATCTGTCCATAGGCGTTGTCAATAAGCTGGTTCCAACAGAGGGAGTTGCCGGTTGTCATCATCCGATCGGTATGCTAATATGCGCCATGGTACGTGATGCCGTCGGTCCGGAGATCCCACCCGATAGGACCGGCTCGGCATCCGATTGTACGCCTTCGTCAACCCCAGAACCGGGTATAACGGCGCGAGCGGCGCTGCTGGGCTTCCTGCTCATGCCCGTGAACGCGTTCTGGATCACGATCGTCGAAGTCCGCTGGTACACCCTCGACGGCACATGCCTGCCGTTGTTTATCACACCGATCTTCTTCCTCTTCACACTCTGTATCGGCAATGCCATCGTCGGGCGCTGGCGCCATATTCGACCCTTCAGTCAGGGCGAGCTCCTGACCGTTTATGTGATGCTTGTCATCAGCTGTGTACTCGCCGGCCATGACTTGATCCAGAATCTCTTCGGCATCATCGCGCATGCGGATCGCTACAATACGCCCGAACGCAAGTATGACTCGACCTTCTTCCAGTACCTAAAACCGACGAGCTTTCTGCTGGTACAGGATAGCGATCCTGGCGGTAAGGATGCGATAAAGGCCTTCTACCAGGGGGGCGTCCGCTGGTACGAACCCAAATACCTGTACCCTTTCCTAGGGCCTCTGATCTGGTGGACATTGTTTCTATCGGTACTGATCGGCATGTGCCTCTGCATCAGCGTTCTCATACGCAGGGCGTGGACAGAAAACGAGAAACTCGCCTTTCCTATCGTCCAGCTCCCGCTCGCAATGACCCATGATCGTGGTCGCTCTGCGGCATTTTGGCGTAGCCGTGTAATGTGGAGCGGCTTCGCCGTATCAGCAACGATTGATTTCGTCAATGGAATGCACTACCTGTATCCTTCATGGCCCTATCTTGCTCAGGTCAAGCTCTTTGATCTCGCTCCGTACCTGACCCAGCGTCCATGGAATGCTGTTGGATGGACACCGATCTCTCTGTACCCCTTTGCGATCGGTCTGGCGTTCTTTCTACCGCTCGATCTCGCCTTCTCATGCTGGTTTTTCTATGTAGCCCGGAAGGGCTTTCAGATACTGGGCGCTTCTCAGGGATGGGACTCGCCCTCGAATCTCGGTTTTCCGTTTTTCGAGCAGCAATCGTCGGGAGCATGGATCGCCCTTGCATCGGTCGTATTGTGGAGCCTCAGAAGTCAGTTTCGTCTTACGTGGAACCGATGCTCATGGGGCCGCCGTTCCGGGCATGGTGGCGATGACACTGCAACCGAACGGGGCGAGATACGACAGTACCGGGCCGCGTACCTCGGTCTGGGAGCGGGCAGCCTCTTCCTTGTTTGGTTCAGCTGGCAGACGGGTCTATCATCATGGGTAGCGTTGATCTTCTTCGGTCTCTTTTTTATGCTCGCGGTCGCTATGACACGGGTGCGAGCCGAGCTAGGCGCCCCCCATGAGATCTTCTTCGTAAACCCCAGGACCGTGCTCGTAACGCTCTTTGGCGTCAACACGGTCGGCGCTCAGAGTCTTACAACCACATCGGTTCTGTACTGGTACAACCGCTGCTACCGCTGTCATCCGATGCCGAACCATATTGAGGCCTTCAAGTTGGCCGATAATGGGAGGATGCAGATTGGACGGCTTATCGCCCTTATCGCGTTCGCGACGGTGGCGGCCATCATCTTCGCCTGCATCGCCAATCTCCATGTCACCTACGCCGAAGGCGCTACGAGCAAAGCCGTCGGTTATAAATCCTGGGTGGGCTTCGAGAGCTACGACCGTCTGAACGCATGGCTCCAGACGCCAACGAAACCATTATGGTCACAACGGGCCTATGTGATAGCCGGCGCCGTTATCGTTCTCGGCCTCCGTATGATGCGCGGAGCTTTCCTATGGTGGCCGTTCCATCCCGCCGGCTACGCTCTTGCGGTTTCGTTCGCGATGGACTATTTCTGGTTCGCGTTCTTCGTCAGCTGGCTCATCAAGCTCGTCGTCATACGCTTCGGCGGGATGCGACTGCACAATGCTGCTGTTCCGTTCTTCCTTGGCCTTACCCTTGGCGACTATGTATGCGGCTCACTCTGGGCGATTTATGGTCCCGCGCACGGGCTTCAGGTCTACAAGATCTTCATCTAGCGCCCCATCCTCAGCGAGGGTGATCGATGTACAGAACGGTTGACCCGAGCTGATCGATGGGGACTGCGAACCGTCGTCGTTCATCTGCACCGACCGTAACTGGCATGGTGCGCGATACGTTCCGATACCGCCCGGCAATACCCGCGGCCGGCGCGATGGCCATTGGATCTTCTGCAGGTGTCAATCCGTACGCCGCCCCTATCGCGTTCAGCATGGCAGTGATCGTGTTGGTCGTCGGTTGGCGATGCCGCGGACACACCGTACCGACCATCAGCCTTCTATTGGCGATCATGGGCGCGATGGCGTTTCGTCAATCGATTCAGGCAGAACCAGGAAACGAGGATCCTTCTCGTTGGAGCGGCCAATATGTGACCGTAACGGGTCGCTTGATCGACGAGCCAGAGGCGCATAACGGCATTCACATTGGAACGCTCGCAGTCGGTGTCGTAGATGGCCCGAACGGCATCACCCACAGATCCAACGGTCTGCTCAGGATCGCGCTACCGATGGACGCTAGCAAGCAGCCGCCACATATCGGAGATATGGTCCGACTGCGGGGGCAAATCCGACGCTTCCGTTCTCCGACCAATCCCGGCGAGTCTGGCGCCTCTGCTCTGTGGGAGCGGCGCGGCCTGTTCGCTCGCCTCAACGCTTCTGGAACGACCGCCTGGTCGGTGATAGCCATACCCAGAGCGCCGCACTACCGCTTAGCTGCAGCCGCGCTCGGGCTCAGGTCCAGAACCAACGCGATCTTCTCGGCCCATATGACCAGCGATCAGGCTGGCCTGATCAACGGCCTTCTCCTGGGCGGTCGATCCGATCTCACCGGCCGCCGCGCCAACGAGCTGACTCGAGCGGGCCTTGCCCATATCATCGCCGCGTCAGGCGCGAATATCGCCTCCATCATAGGTTTGGTCCTCTTGCTTCTTCGCTGGCTTCGGTTGGGCGATCGGCTCACCGCGAGCGTCTGTATTCTGGCTGCCTCTGGTTACGCGGTCGCGGCGGGCAGTCAACCCGCAGTAGTCCGCGCAGCGATCATGGCGTCGATCTTCGTCGCTGCGCCGCTGTTCAACCGTTGTCGCGATGGCGCCAGCGCCCTTTGCGTCGCCGCAATCGTGGCGCTGGCGATCGATCCGGCGAATATCGCGGATCCTGGCTTCCAACTCTCGTTCACCATAGTCGCTGGTATGATGGCGTTCTGGCCTTCCTGGTCCGCCCTGCTCGCCCATGTGCTACGCAAGGACATCGCAGCCAGCCGTTCACGTCGCAGCATTGATATACCGATCCGGATGGTTCTCAATGGTGTAGCGCTCTCTGTTATCGCGGGCATGACTGCCGCTCCGATCACCCTGCAGATCTTCAACTCGGCTCCGGTGTACGGAGTATGGGCCAATCTCCTCGTGGCTCCTGCCGTCACAGCCATCGTACCTATCGCCTTACTCGTCCTCGCATTCTCACATATGGCGCCGGCCCTGTCAGGACTCCTCTGTCACCTTATCCTGGCTCCTGTCGCGGCGTTCATCCTTAATACAGCCACGATATTCGGAGGCGAACCGAGTTCAACGCTTTCAACCCCATCACCAAGCTGGCCGGTTGTCCTGATCTCGTACGGCGTTCTAGGAGGCCTGGCGTTCGCAGCGCGCCGCGCAACCTGGCCCATAGGAAGATGAGAACCGCCGCCAAACTCGCAGGATTCATACTCGCGATGATCGTCGCGGTTCTGCTCGGCTTCTGGCTTGCCAGTTATCGGCCGGCAGGGAGCGGCGCCTTTCGATTCACGATGCTCAATGTCGGCCAGGGAGACGCCTCCGTAATAGAGAGTCCGGAAGGACATGTGATCCTAATCGACGCTGGGCCGGCCATGCGCGATGATGATACCGGGCGGCGAATCGTCCTCCCCTACCTTCGTCGACGTGGCTTCAACAGGCTTGACTACGCCGTCCTGACCCATTGGGACCTTGATCATGCGGGAGGAGCTGAAGCGATCGCCGACGGTATCCGCGTCGGTGCCTTGATACTACCGCGACTGCCATATCGCCTGAGCCACTTGACAACGACAGCGCAACGAATCCGGTCGGCGTTTGAGAGGCAAAGCGTACCTGTGGAATACCTATCCCGCGGTGACGGAATCGCACTGGGTAAGCAGGTAACACTGCAGGTACTGTCGCCTCCACCACCAGGAGTTGGGTGGACGCCGACCTCTGATAACGACGCGTCTCTGGTCCTGATGGTACGGTACGGATCCTTCCGTCTCCTGCTGACGGGAGACGCGGAAGCCGAGGCAGAACACGATATCATCCGTCGAGGGTTGGATGTCCGAGCGTCGGTGTTGAAGATCGGTCACCACGGCAGCAAGACGAGCACCTCCGATCGCTGGTGCCATGCCGTTCAGCCGAAGATTGCCCTGATATCTGTAGGTAAGGAGAACACCTACGGACATCCGTCCAGGCAGGTATTGGAGCGTCTTCAGCGGATTGGCAGCCGCGTCCTGCGAACCGATCGTAACGGGGCGATCACCATAGAGAGCAATGGGACGAGCTTTACGGTACGTACGATGCTGCCTCCCTACAATGCCAAACCGGCCCGCATTGTGATCCGATAATGCCGCGTAGCTCCGGGGATCACGCACCCAATACCTTCCCTCATCGTTTCGATTCCTGTCGTTGCAGATCGCGGAGAGGCCGATAACCGATCCGAATGATGCCGCCGTCCGCAATCGCCTTCCGGATATCCGGATCGCGCGTAAACAGCTCATAATCTGCCGCACGCACAGGCCAGGATCCGTGGATAGCCTTGGACTCATCGGTTGGAACCGATGCATGGATGTAGAGCTCAGTGACACCGGGGGTCAACGTCCGTATCATTCGAAGCCAGAAATCCTTGCGGCTCTCGCCCGGCTCCGGTTCTTCTTCATGGATTAGGCGATCAGGATAAACCACTCCAAGGGTATCGGCGTACGCACGGATCTCCGGGAAGCCAGCCTTCTCATAGGTACTCGGAGAACCCATTCGCGCGGGAAGCCTGTACTCACGCGCGATCTCCAGATAGGCCCGATGAAAATCCGGTCGATACTGAATGCCTCCCATATGGGAGTCGATGTGGGTTACATCGATCCCAGCCTTAAGAGCCTTATCGATCTGAGCTCGCGCTTCCATGGCCATCTCCTCCACGGTGGCCTTCGCGTATAGCTCCGGAACATCCCTCCAGAGATAACCTTCGGGATCGAGCAGCGTCGGCACCTTGCCTCTATCGGATACTGGTCCCCATCGATAATGCTTCCATTCACTGGTATGTGTCAGGTGAATACCGAGGTCCGCCTTTGGTGTTCGTTTGGCGTAGTCGACGATCTCATTGAGCCATGGACAGGGCACCATGATCGTCGCGGACGTCATCAGGCCGTGATCCAGCGCATCGATCGTCGCGACGTTCGCGGCGTGGGACATCCCAGTATCATCGCCATTGATGATCAAAAGCTTATCCGTTGACTTGTAACCCAACCGTTCTGCGAGGGTCTTTTTGGCCTGTACACGCGGTACGCAGAGCCCGGCCGTTACGACGATAGCCACCAGCGCGCTGGCTGCGATCAATGCGAACTTCATTCCATAGATCCCTCATTCCCTCTTGCCCGGCCGTTCAAGGACGCCGGGGCTGTATTCAGTGCCTCGGAGACGACTGGCTCCAGAATGCCTACCATCTCTTCTACTCGGACACGAGCGGCGTCCAGGCTAACGTCCTCCGAGAGGATGTGCACAGTCGGCTCCGCCGCGTCCGGAACGACCAGTGTCCAGGCCTCACCGTCAATGATCTTGACCCCATCCGTTTGGTCCATATTGAGACCGGACTGAGCCGCTTCATCTGTCGCCGTGATCATCACGCGCCCTTTGGCCTCACCCGGGCATTTGAGCCGCTCATGGACGATGTGGATATCCGGTAGGGACTCGGCGATCGCGCGAACAGTGAGGTCGGTCCTTGCGAGCGCCTCCATCAACCTTCCGACCGCGTACATTGCGTCGAAGGCATTATGGAAGCTCGGAAAGCTATAGCCGCCGTACCGATCGCCAGCCATCGCTATGGGATGCTCCATATCCGGCCGCTGCTGGGCAGCCGCGGCCAATACCGAGCGTACATCACCCTTGGTCCGTCGGACCGAAGCGCCGTGCAGGGCCAGAATACCCTCCATCCGAGAGGTCGCGGACACGGGAACTGCAATACCTGCTCGTTCGGTGGTACGCGCTACAAGCACGGCCATCAAGAGCAACAATGTATCGCCCTCGATCACTTCTCCCGTATTATCGACGATCGTTAGCCATTCACCATCCCGTTCGATCATCGCTCCAAGGTTGGCGCGAAGGGTCCGAACCGTATGAGACAGGTCGCCGAGTAGGCGAGATCTGTCCACATTCCTTTCTGGTGTCCGGCTGGGATCGCCGAAGGCGTTCAGCGCCACGACATCGCAACCGAGCCTGCCCAGAATCCCTCCGAACACCGATGCGACTCGGGAGAAGGCGAAATCAACCGCCACCTTGAACCGATGGCCTCGGATCGCGTCCACATCGATATGACGAAGAAAGTCCTCGGAGTACTGCTCGACACTGCGCCCCGAAAACTCGAGCTTGCCGATCGATGCTGCGTCCACCCGTCTCCAGTCCTCTCGAAAGAAGAGGGATTCGACTTTACGTTCCGCTGTCGTCGATAGGTAGACACCGTCTCCATCAAGCATCTCAACCAGAATGCTGCTCGGATCGTCTGGTGCGAGACGGACATAGATACCGCCTCCGGCCGCGGAGTTGCCAAGACTGTGGCGCATGATGGGCAGCGGTGCAGAGCGGAGATCGATGACGTTGCACCCGACGGAGAGCAGACCGGCGATCACAGCTCGCTTGACCATCCTTGCCGCCAAACCCGAATCGCGAGCGGTCATCACGGTGCTTCCCGGTTTGAGGAACGCACCGTACGCGGAGCCAAGCCGGGTGGCGAACTCCGGCGAGATTTCCCGGTTGGCGATGCCCGAGACGCCGAGCCCGCCGAACAGGGATCCTTGCCATGTATGCCCCCAGATAAGACTCATGGTGACCGTGGCGCCGGCCTGGATATGCTTGTCGGGCCAGATCTTTACGCCAGAACGAACACGGGATCCGCTTTCCAGGCGGCACTTATCCCCGACGACGCATCCTTCCTCAAGCACGCAATCCGATTGGATGGTTGTATGCGAACACACCGTGCATCCGCTGAGTCGGCTTCCCTTACCGACATGGACGTTGTCCCAGAGAACGCTGCGCTCGATTACCGAGTCGGCATGGACGACCGAGTTATCACCGATAACCGCGTATGGACCTACCTTCGCGCCGCTCTTGATGGCAACGCCTCTGCCGATCATGACCGGAGATGTGATGACGGCATCCTCCGATAGGACCGCCGTCTCATCGACCCAGACACCTTCGGCTATCTCAGGCGGGAGAGGGAGCGATGTTGTACGGTCGAGGACTTCATACTGGGCTTCGCGGTACTGCGTGAGGCTACCGATATCGCACCAGTAGCCCTCCATGACATGCCCCATGAGTCGCCGTCCATCCTGCAGCATTCTGGGGAAGATATCCTGGCTCCAATCATACGGCCGCCCTTTATCCATATAACTGAAAACCACCGGATCTAGAACGTACATTCCCGTGTTGACGCGATCGGAAAAGACCTCGCCCCAGCTCGGCTTTTCGAGAAATCGCTGGATACGACCATCGTGATCCGTAACGACGATACCGAAGTCCAGCGGATTCGTGACCTCTTTCAGTATCAAGGTCGCATCGGCGTTGGCCGCGGTATGGAACGAGATCGCAGCGTTTAGATCGACATCCGTCAGTGCATCACCGCTAACGATGAGGAAGGGCTCATCAATTAGGTACGGCTCGGCCAGCTTTACGCTTCCAGCAGTGCCAAGCGGTGTGTCCTCAACGGCGTAGATGAGGTTCATTCCAAAGTCATGACCGTCGCCAAGGCACCCTTGAATCGCATCGGCCATAAAGTGAACGGTCAGAACGACATCGGTGATACCGCTGGCTCTCAATAGCTCAAGGATGTGCTCGATGATCGGCTTATTGAGTACAGGCGCGAGCGGTTTGGGACGTCGCGTCGTCATCGGCCGCAATCTCGTCCCTTCTCCGCCCGCCATCACGACTGCCTTCATGATCACCGCGCCTCCTCAAGCATGTGTTTGGCGATTGCGCCGACCAGGTGTTTGACTAAGGCCGAACCAGATTCTTCAGCACGAACCATAGGTTGGCGGGCCGTTCCGCCAATCGGCGCATCATGTAGCCATACCAGCGATTACCGAACGGCGTGTACACCCTCATCCGATAACCTTCCGCAACCAGTCGATCTTGAAGATCCCTTCGTATCCCGAACAGCATTTGAAACTCAAAACGATCCGATGGCACATTGTGATCGCGTATGTACTGCTTCAGGTTATCGAGCAGACGCGGATCGTGAGTCGCGATCGCCGGATAGACCCCTTTTTCGATTAACAGCTCAGCCTGTCGCGCGAAGGCTCGATCCACATCGGCCTTTCTACGATACGCTATCGTCGGCGGCTCATCGTAAGCCCCTTTTACAAGCCGAACCCGAACGCCGTCGCGGATCGCGTTCTGGAGGTCGGCGTCGGTCCGGTGTAGATACGATTGGAACACAAGGCCAACGTTCCGACGGGTGAGCCATAACGATCGGAATACTTCGAGCGTACGGTCCACATGTCCGGACGTCTCCATGTCAATACGGACGAACTGCCCCTCACGGTCCGCTGCATCAAGGATCCTCTGCATATGATCGATGGTGATGCCGGTATCGATGTCGAGGCCGAGTTGGGTTAACTTCAGCGATAGATTCGCATCGAGCCGTTCACGTGCAATGGCATCAATGATCTGCAGGCAACGGCCTGCGGCTTCGTTGGCATCCGCAGGGTTCGTAACGTTCTCGCCGAGGTAATCGAGTGTGGCCGTCATGCGGCGCTGGTTCAACGCCTGTACAGCCTGGACCGCGGTCTCGATCGTCTCACCGGCAACGAAACGACGAACAAGTGGGGCTGCCATGCGGGCTCGTCGCAGATAGGCCTCGAGCGACGAGCTGTTCGATAATCGCAACAGCACATAACGCGCCAGCACGGTAACCTCCACTTGTCTGGCAACCCATGGAACAGGGTCGCAATCGTCTGAAGATTCGACGGTCTGATCGTGATCTCCTCCGATCAATCCCCATCGCTGCTCGATAACGAGGAACTGAACGCCGGGATGTGGAAATCCTATCCAACGCAGATGAATGCACTCCTCTCGGAGGTACAGCCATGGAGACTCCAGGATATTCCCGACGCTCGCTGCTGAAGGCGGGCGCAGGCTTCTCGGTCGGTGTGGTCTCGTCGGGCGCCGTGCCCGACCAGAAGCAAAGTCGCACGCCTCGAAAAGCCGTGATGCTCGGGATGCTTCCTCAGTCGATGCCCCTTGACGATAGAATGGCCCTCGCACGGGATCTCGGATTCGCCGGGATTGAGGCGCCGCCCATCAGCGATCTTTCCGAATGCGAGCGGCTCCGTAAGGCGGCCGACGGTGCAGGTATTCGGATCCATTCCGTGATCTTCGGGGGCTGGAATGCACCGCTTACGAGCGGCGATCCTGAGGTGATCAAAAGAGGACTCCAGGAGGTCGAAGCGGGTCTGCGCGGCGCATCAGCGATGGGCGCGGATGGTTTGCTTCTCGTACCCGGGATCGTCAACGGCGCAATCCGATACGCAGACGCATACAAGCGCTCACAAGCCAACATACGCCGTCTTATTCCCATCGCAGCCCGATGCAAAGTGCAGATCCTTATCGAGAACGTGTGGAATAACTTTCTGTTGAGCCCGCTGGAGTTCGCGAGATACATCGATGAGTTTCGTTCCCGTTGGGTGCAGGCGTATTTTGACTGTGGCAATGTAGTCGCGTTCGCATGGCCAGAGGACTGGATCCGCACTCTGGGTCCAAGGATCCGTAAGATCCATCTCAAGGACTACAAGGGCGGGCCCGGGCTTGGCGGGCAGGGTCGGTTCGTGCCGCTGCTCGAAGGCAGCATCAACTGGCCGGCGGTACGCACGGCCCTTTCTGAAATCGGCTTCGACGGATTCATGACGCCAGAGCAAGGGGGCGGAGACCGTGACTACCTTCAGGATGTCAGCAATCGAATCGATCGCATCCTAACCGTCGGTTGAACCATTTCGATCGCGCTGAGCGCCCAGGCAGACATCGAGGAACGCCCGGTGCATACGATTATCGGTCGTTAGTTCGGGATGGAAGGCAGCCGCCAGCAGACGATTCTGCTGAACCGCCACGACCCGCTCGTTGTACCGGGCCAGGACCTGTACGCCGGGGCCAACATCGACAACATACGGCGCGCGAATAAACACCCCACGAATCGGCGTAGCGCCATAACGGCGGATATCGATATTGGCCTCGAAGCTATCGACTTGTCTTCCGAAGGCATTCCTCGCTACAGTCACATCAAGAACCCCGAGCCGAGGTTGCTCGCTGCCGACGATCCTCGACGCCATTAGAATCATGCCCGCGCAGGTGCCAAATACGGGCAATCCATCGTGGACCGCCTCCCGAATCGCCACATCCAGGCCCTCGCGAACGAGCAGCTTGCCAATCGTGGTGCTTTCGCCGCCTGGAATGATGAGCCCCACTACGCCGTTGAGGTCAGACGGTTCGCGCACCCAGCGGGTCTCCACGTGCAGGGTCTCCAGCATCGCCCTATGCGCCGCATACGCGCCTTGTAGAGCGAGAACACCCATAAGCGGCCTCATCTACGCTTGGAACGCACCTGCTCGAAAAGGAAGACGCCTTTCTTGTTGCTAACCACGATATCGAGCGCCCTATCTTTGTTGATATCGATCACGACAAACTGCGTTCCGACGCCTGAATCGTCGTCGATGATGTATCGTGTCCATGTCACCTTGCCTGACGGACGGGTCAGGCGGTACCAGCACAGGAGCGCCGGCGCGTTCGGATCGATGTCGCCGTTGGGCCCATGAGCCCAGAAGCGCTTTCCCGTAACGATATCCAGCGTTCTATCACCGTCAATATCAGCAGCCACCATCGCATGCGATTGTGAAAAGCTGTTATCGATGAGATGCTCGATGAACTCCTGGCCGGCGCCGTTCCTGATTTGCTCGAACCACCAAATCCCCACGCCGTGGGCTGAGCTGGTAACTACATCTGCGAGCCGATCGCCATTGACGTCCATCACGATCATATTGGCGCATGGCTGTCCCAACTTCGCGGGCACGAACGGCCACGGTCCAGAACGTGGATCCGCCGGCGAAGCGTAGTATCCCTCTGTCGTTACAACATCCGGGCGTCGATCACCGTTGAGATCACCGACGCCAAGGCCATGCGAAAAACGCTGCGTCCCCGGTGCGCCGTCCTCACTGACTCGATGGTTGGTAAACGGTTGGGTCGGGTCCGTGCCCGGTTCGTGCCAGGCCATGTACCGCTCGTGAACGGGGAATACCAGCACAGGCTTGCGGCCGCGGTCGGACAACGAGGTGAACAAGGGCGTTTCGTTGCACGCGCTTGATACGATCTCATGTCGCTTCCAGCGGCCTCCCGATGGCCCTGGATTCTCGCGCCAGTCCGCCGGTCCTCCCGGCATTCCGATCCGGATCTGATCCGGACGGCCATCGCCGTTGATATCCGCCGCGAAGCAGGCGAAGCAATCGCTGTAGCCATTAGCGGGATCGTATCGCACCTGCGGCGCGATCTCGTGCGGAGTCCATCGAGGAGCCTCGTACCATAGATCCCCTGCCAGGATGTCGAGCCGACCATCGCCATTTACATCCGCGACACAAACGCCTTCAGACCGGAATACAGGATCGATAATGGTCTTACGAAAAGCCACGTTGTCCATCGGCCCATAGACCGGCAAGACGAGCGCCGCCATCAAAGCGAACAGGCCGTTCATTTCGTGGCCTCCCTCTGTGGGCGCGCTGCCGTCAGCGTATTCGTCGCGGACCCTCCGGGTAGAGATCCTGGCATCAGATTCAGGATGAACCCGAGCCCCTGGGAGCGGGTCCGATAGGTGATTCCGAACTCCATGCAGTCCAGTTTATGCACCACCTGCAACGCCGTGTCGCTTGCGCGCCATCGATCCGCATCATAGGCCACTTGAACGGCACAGGACCACCGAGCTAGATCCCCGTTATAGCGGAACCGAAGCTCATTTCGAACATCGACGGCATCGAACAGGAACGGTGTCGAGCCATAGGCGTTTTGATGCCGAAAGGCCGCCGCCAGAGTGTTGCCATTGCCGAGATTCCATTGGCCCTCGACTTCCGGCGCAATCACACCGTAAGCGCCGCCGTCGTCGTAGGCGCGACCGATCAGGCCAAGTCCAAACCGCACCCCCAACGCAGAGCGCAACCGAATGGTCGCGGAGACCAACGATAGCTGGGCGCCCCCGCGAGTCGCCCGTACATGAGAAGGATGTTCTTCGAACATCCCGGCGCTTATCTCCCATGTGCCGATCGCCGCGTCTTCGCTACGATCACCAAAGTCGAGGGCGCCCGTCACACCGATTTCGGGAAGGCGGCTCACTCGGAGATTCGATACGCGACGATTGTAGACGCTCTCCATGAAGCCGGCGGTTGCGAACGCCGTGCCTCGACGATTCGGGCGCATGGCGCTATCGCCAAACGATGTGGTTATCTGCGCCAGCAGCGAGTTGCCGGCATCTCTGAGAACACGTGCCCGAGTACTCGGAGGCGGGAGCGCCGGATCAGCCGGAACGATATCCCGCTCGATGGTGACATTACCGTGTGGACTGCGCCGTACCGAGGCTACCAGATCATAGGTAAGCTGCATATCGCGTCTCGAGGCAGCTACGCCATCGAAGCGATATCGCAGGCCGGTTTCGCGGGAGTATCCAGGAAGCGGAAAGGGTGCGGTTACCTTGTTCGAGAAGCTGCGTTCAAGGTACGGTATTGAAAGGATCGTTACCCCTCCCAGCCGTAGACTGACGCCTCGGGCTCGTACCATACCGTCTTCGTTGAGTTGCAGATCTCGAGCGGCGATCATATAATGCGGGTGTAATCCCGAGCATGTGGTGAAGTCGGCGCCCTGGGCGCGCAGACCGCCATGTTCTTCCATCAAGAGCTTTCGGCCTCGCAACCGTGCTCGACTTGCTCGCGCTTCGGCGTTCGCCAACTCGCCCGCCTCGGTCTGGAGGTTCATCCGAAGCCCCTCACCCGCAACAGTGACGCCCGGTCGTCGGACGACCACATGTCCACGAACCCGCATGTCGCCGCCCGGTGAACCTTCCACATCATCGGCATCGATGATATACGCCTCGTCCAGCCCATGCCCGGAGAGAGTGATCTTGACAGGCCCAGCCGAACGAAAGTAGTTATCTTCAGGCCGCCAATCGATGGCCTTGAAACCTTCGATCCGCAGATTCGTCAGCGAGATTTCTTGCGTGCGAGCCGGACCGGTGAGGCATAAAGCAAGAAGACCGCTCAGCCACCAGCGCAACGAAGCGCGCCAGCCTCGCGAGCGGTCGAGAGACCAACACCCCTGATCGCGCGCAGAAGATCGGCGCCATTCGGCCCCTGTGGAAAGCGGCATAGACGCGTATCCATATGGTAGTCCGTATCTCAAGCTAGTACCTATGGTACATTATGCCAGTAAAGACCACCAACAAATACGGCGGTCCGATGCCGCGAAGGGAAATGTCGACGCTCAGGAGGATGTACGAACAATGCTACCGCTGATCATGGTAAGCCTGATGGGCCTACCACAGGCACAGGACAAACCGATTGAGCCAACCGTTACGCCCTCCGGATTTCTGAACAAGGAGATCCGCGTGCACGATCGCGCCTATCGTTACGTCGTGTACGTACCCCGGCAGTACGAAGCGGCGACGAAGTGGCCCTGCATTGTGTTTCTCCATGGCGCTGGGGAGTGTGGTACCGATGGATTGAAGCAGGTTGCGCAGGGCATCGGCACCGCCATTCTACTTGAGCAACGACGCTGGCCCGCGATCGTGGTGATGCCTCAAAAGCCGGATGTCAAGGATGCGTGGGAGGATCACGATGCGGCCGTTATGGCGATGCTCGAAGCCACGATCGCCGAGTATAACATCGATCCGGATCGTCTCTATTTGACGGGGCTCTCTCAGGGCGGGCATGGCGCCTGGATCATCGGCGCTCGCCATTCGGATCGCTGGGCAGCCGTGGTTCCAATCTGTGGCTATGGCGCCCCTGAAGCAGTCCTACCACTCAAGGATACGCCCGTATGGTGCTTTCACGGCGGTGCCGATGAGGTCGTCCCACCCGATCGCTCGCAATCAATCATCGATGCCCTTATTGCCGCCGGCGGCACACCGAAGCTGACGATCTTTCCGGGTGTCGGCCACAACTCATGGGATAAAGCCTATCGAGACCCGGAGCTCGCCGCGTGGCTCTTCACGCAACGGAAGGCGAAGACCGCGAAACCATAATGGCCCCAAACGCTCGATCATGCGCCAACGCCGTTCACGGGCGCACCGCCCAACAAGCGATCGATCACGCGATGATGCATCGCGGGCGGATTGCCCGTATCGTTGTGTCGGTCCTGGTTCCTCCGGCCGGTGCCCTTGCGGCAATCCACGTTGATCCGATCGGCAATCTGGCCGTTCAACGACCCGGTGTGATTGCACTGGGTGTACTCACGGTGGCGCTCGCGATGCACTTCAATCAGCTTCGCAGCCTGCTGGTTATCACCCTTAGCTTCGGCGCGGCCGTCCTTGCAGCTCGCGGCTCGTTTTGGAGCCAGTATTCCGTTCCGAAGGAGCTCGCAACGTGGCTTGCAGTCCTATATCCTGCAGGCTGGTATTCCCTCCTGTTGTTGGGGACTATGGCCGGGGTTCTCGAATACCTGCGGCCCGGTACCGTGATGGCCAAGCGCTGTCTCTTCGCAGCCGCAGCGGTATTCCTGATCGGCCACGGCACGATCGGCGTAGTCGTCGATCCGAACCTGCTCTCGGTGACCGCTCTGATCGCAGGGCTCGGAAGCCTGCTCGGCGCGGTGTGGTGCCATCGCCTAACGGTCGCTCCGGAAGAACAGGTACCCGATGTCCTCAGCTCTTCTGCGCTTGCTATGGAACGACGGATTCGACTCCGTCGGACGGAATGGGTAGATCGAGCGTAATACCGCGTTGAACCGTCAATAACGGCCTATGCCCGGTAGTTCAGGCGGTACACTGATCCACTCGTACCGTATGCCTGTTCATTGGACGATATCCCGGAGGTGCAGCTTGATAATCTCGGATGACGATGTGCGATCGATCGCGGCCCTGGCTCGCATCCAGCTCGAGGACGCCGAGATCCCGCAGCAACGCCGTCATCTCGAAGCGCTGATCGGGCATCTTCAGCTCCTTCATCAAGTGGACGTCGACAGGGTACCGCCGTCTACGCATATGGTCCAGGAGGGCAACCGGTTGCGTGCAGATCGACCACATGCCCCACTCCCGATCGATCGTGTTCTGGCGAACGCTCCTGACTGTTCCGATGAGATGTTCCTCGTCCCGCGGATTCTCGGCGACTGAATCCGATGGCGCTTCCACAGACTGCAGCTGGGATCGCCACAGCGATTGCCTCCGGAGAGACCTCAGCGGTCGATATCTGCAGCGAGAGCCTGAGGCGAATCGAAAGCGTCGAACCATGTATCGGCGCATTGATTACCGTTGCTCGTGAACAAGCGCTTCTGGCGGCAAGGCGAATCGATGCAACGCCGCTGGATCGCCGTACCAACAAGCCGCTCTTAGGAGTGCCAATCGTCGTCAAGGACAATATCAGTACGCGGGGACTGCGCACTTCATGTGGTTCGCGAATGCTGGCAACGTACGAGCCCCCATATGATGCGACGGTGATATCCCGCCTCCGACACGCCGGCGCCATCATCATAGCCAAGAGCAACCTGGACGAGTTCGCCATGGGATCCTCTACGGAGAACAGCGCCTTCGGACCAACACGGAATCCCTGGGATGTGTCGTGCGTGCCTGGAGGCTCTTCTGGAGGTTCCGCGGCAGCCGTAGCCGCCCGCGAAGTTCCATTGGCGCTCGGATCCGATACAGGGGGCTCGGTTCGACAACCTGCAGCCCTATGTGGCGTTGTGGGTCTAAAACCAACGTACGGTCGCGTGAGCCGCTACGGGCTGGTGGCCTATGCGAGCTCTCTTGATCAGATCGGCCCGATGGCTCTAACGGTCCACGATGCATCGATCGCCTTCGAGGTGATTGCTGGTTCAGACCCTAACGATCTAACGACATCGGCCGGACGGCGCTGGACCCCTTCGCCGGACCAGGACATCACCGGACTGCGTATCGGTGTGCCGATCGAGTACTTCAGCAACGGTGTCGATCCTGAAGTCTCTTCTGCAGTCCGTACCGCCATCGACACTCTCTGCCGGCTCGGCGCGGTCGCGGAGGAATGCTCGCTGCCCATGACTGCGTATGCGCTCTCGGCCTACTATGTGATCGCGCCGGCTGAAGCTTCGAGTAACCTCGCCCGGTACGACGGTGTGCGCTACGGCACGAGACCGACGATGCACGGCGCGACGAGTGGATTGCAGGAGCGTACGAGAGCAGCGGGATTTGGTCCGGAGGTCAAGCATCGGATCATGGTGGGCACGTACGCTCTATCGGCGGGCTATTATGAGGCCTACTACCGCCGTGCCTTACAGGTACGCACATTGATCCAGCGTGAGTTCGATGCGGTGTTCGAACGCTTCGATGTGCTCGCCTGCCCTTCGTCTCCGGTAACCGCCTTCAAACTCGGCGATCGCAGCCATGACCCTATAAAGATGAAACTCGCAGACACCTGTACAATCCCGGCGAACCTTGCCGGACTGCCAGCCCTCAGCTTGCCCTGCGGATTCGCGAGCGGTCTACCGGTAGGCCTGCAGTTGATCGCGCCAGCTTTTCAGGAGTCCCGGATCTTTCGGACTGCGTTAGC
>JABWBA010000064.1 GCA_013360745.1 Chthonomonadales bacterium
AAGGAGCTCCTCGAAGCGGGAGTGCACTTCGGTCATCAGACGCGCCGATGGAATCCGAAGATGAAGCGGTACATCTACGGTGCGCGCAACGGCATTTACATCATCGATCTTCATCAGACGCTGAAGCTCTATGACATCGCTCAGAAGTACGTGCAGGATGTCGTCCTGAACAGGGGAACCGTTCTCTTCGTCGGGACCAAGAAGCAGGCGCAGGACGCCATTCAGGAAGCCGCTGTTCGGGCGCGCCAGTTCTATGTCAATCAGCGCTGGCTCGGTGGAATGCTGACCAACTTCGCCACGATCCAGACGCGCGTTGGACGCCTTGCCGAACTACGACGGCTCGAGGAGAGCGGTACGCTCGAAAAACTGACGAAGAAAGAGGCGAAAGCCCTTGTCGAGGAGCGCCAGAAGCTCGAGCGGTATCTAGGCGGGATCGAGACAATGCCGAGGGTGCCGGATGTGCTCGTGGTCGTTGATCTCAAGAAGGAACACATCGCCGTTGCCGAAGCAAGGAAACTCGGCATCCCCGTGGTAGCCATCGTCGACACGAACTGCGATCCTGATGAGGTCGACTATGTTATCCCGGGCAACGACGACGCTATCCGGGCGATCAAACTCATCAGCGGTAAGATCGCGGACGCGATCGTCGAAGTGAAGCAAGAGGATTGGGACCGCGAATCGGAAATGCCGCAAGCGGTACCCGTCGAAGTCGTGTCGGATGTTCTTGAGGCGCCGCGATCCGAAGAAGACTCCGTGTTCATGGCGAGCGACGAGGATGATGAGTACGCCCAGATGGCTCGACGCGCAGAGCAAGGGGCAAGGCCCTTCGATTCCGGCGATGACCTGGATGATGAGAGTTAGGAGACCGATGGAGATCACTGCAGCGCTGGTTAGCCAGCTCAGAGAAAAGACGGGCGTTGGCATGATGGAGTGCAAGAAGGCCCTCCTTGAGTGCGACGGCGACCTTGAGAAGGCCGTTGACCTTCTGAGGGTTCGGGGCAAAGCGGGAGCGGAGAAGCGGGCCGGTAGGGTTGCGGCGGACGGCGTGGCCGCCGCTGCGATTGTCGGATCGGTCGGCGCCATCGTCGAGCTGAACTCGGAGACGGACTTCGTCGCACGCAACGATGAGTTCCAGGCTCTGGCTCAATCTGTGGCAATGACCGCAGCAACGAACGGTGAGGAGGATGTTTCGGCCCTCAGGGGCGCATCAATCCCCGCCGGCGCCGATTATGCAGGGCGTACAGTGGGCGAAGCGCTGGACGAAATCACGGCGCGGCTTCGCGAGAACATCGTGTTGAGGCGCGCGGCGATATTCAGAGCAGCCGATGGCGAGTTCGTTGCGGACTACGTGCATAAAGTCACCAACAAGATCGCAGTGCTGCTCCGAGTTCGCGGTGATGCGGGTGACGAAGCCCGGGTGTCGGCGGCCCGAAGCATTGCCATGCACATCGCGGCGGCAAAGCCCTCATTCCTGCGCCGCGAGGATATCCCGGCGGAAACGCTGGAGCATGAACGGCAGATCCTGGATGAGAAGGCTCGCACAGAGAACGCGAATAAGCCGGAAGCCATCATCGAACGCATCGTACACGGAGGTCTTGGCAAGTACTATAAGCAGGTTTGCCTTCTAGACCAGGCTTATGTTCGTGAATCGGATAAGACCGTAGGCGCGGCGCTGGCAGACGCCGGCATTGAAGTCGTCGACTTTCGGCTCTTTATCGTCGGTCAGGATTGATCCATGCCCGTTCGCTGGCGGCGCATTCTGGTCAAGCTCTCCGGTGAGGCGTTCGCCGGCAACCATACCTTCGGCTTCGATTTTCCGACGATCGATCGTCTAGCCCGCGAGATCGCCGACGTTCGATCGGAGGGCGTGCAGGTCGCCGTGGTCGTCGGTGGCGGAAACGTCATGCGCGGGCTCACGGCATCGCAGGCGGGCATGGAACGCGTCGTCGCGGATCAGATCGGGATGTTGGCCACGATACAGAACGCACTGGCGATGCAGGATGCCCTCGAGAGGATCGGAGTCGATACCCGAGTTCAGACGGCTGTCGGTATGACCGCGGTGGCGGAGCCGACGATTCGCCGCCGCGCGATCCGCCACCTCGAGAAGGGTCGGGTCGTGCTGCTCGCTGGCGGCACCGGCAATCCGTTCTTTTCTACCGATACGGCCGCTGCGCTGCGAGCGCTGGAGCTGGGCGCCGAGGCGCTGCTAAAGGCTACGAACGTTGATGGCGTCTATGATAGCGATCCGAGAACCAACCCCGGTGCGCAACGCTATAAGACCGTTAGCTATGCTGAATGCATGCAGCGCCAGCTTTCCGTAATGGACATGGCTGCGTTTTCCCTGTGCGAGGATAATGATCTGCCTATCGTGGTCTTTTCACTCGCCAAACCCGGGAATATTCGAGCGGTTTTGCTGGATGACACCATCGGTACCATCGTCAGGAGGACCCCATGAGTATCAACGATACGCTCGCGACGGCCGAATCGAAGATGGCCAAGAGCGTCGAGGCGACCATCCATGAGTTTACGCTTATTCGGACCGGACGAGCCAATCCAACGATGCTCGAGCATATCGTTGTAGCGGCCTACGGCAGCGAACTGCCCTTACAGCAGGTCGCCACGGTCACCGTACCAGAACCGAGGCAGCTGCTGATCACCCCGTTCGACCGATCGACGCTCGGGGCCATCGAAAAGGCGATTTTGAAGTCCGACCTGAACCTGACACCCGCCAACGACGGTCAGACGATCCGGTTGAGCATCCCGCCGCTCACCGAGGAGAGGCGCAAGGAGTTCATCAAGACACTGCATAAGAAGGTCGAGCTCGGTCATGCGGCTATTCGTAATGTGCGACATGAAGCCATCAACCATCTCAGAGCGCTTGTGAAGAACAAGGAATGCGGAGAGGACGATGAGAAGCGCGCCCAGGACAAGCTTCAGAAAACCACGGATCAGCATATCGGCCGAATCCATGAGGCGGCGAAGGTGAAAGAGCAGGAGCTGCTCGAGGTCTGAGCGTTACTTCGCCGTTGTCCGCCTACACCACCCCATCAGGCGATCGCCTCGATCCATCCAGCACCCCTGCCCCGCGCCATGTCGCGATCATCATGGACGGGAACGGTCGTTGGGCGCGTGCCCGGGGCAAGGATCGTCTCGAAGGCCATTGGGCGGGATACCGCACGCTCAAGCGCATCGTCTATGCGGCGGATGAGCTCGGTATCGAATATCTGACCGTCTACGGATTTTCGTCGGAGAACTGGAAGCGACCGGATATCGAGGTATCCGGCCTGATGCGGCTGATGCTGTCCGCCATGCGTGCGGAGATCGAGGAGTTGATCGCGAACGGCATCCGTGTTCGGGTGATCGGTCGCCTCGATGGGTTGCCGCAGGACCTCCGGGACGAGTTCCAGGCAGCGATGGTGCGAACCGCCCCGAACGGTCGTATGACCTTTACGCTGGCGATCAACTACGGCGGGCGACATGAGATCGTCGACGCGGTTCGCTCTCTTGCTCTCTCGGTTGCGGATGGGTCTCTGGCGCCGAGCGAGATCGAGGAGACAACCATACAAGAGCGGCTATACGCGCCCGAAACGCCGGACCCCGATCTGTTGATTCGCACCGCAGGCGAGATGCGACTGTCGAACTACCTCCTGTGGCAATCCGCCTACGCGGAGCTATGGGTTACACCGACTCTCTGGCCGGACTTCAGCAGAGAGGACCTATCTGAGGCCCTGGCCGAGTTCGGCCGTCGCACGCGCAGGTTCGGCGCTGTTGTCGAGTAAAACCAGAGGAACTACGCCCGCCCAAAGCAGGTAGATCGAGATAGGCGATTTCGTGTGATCGCCATACGGATAGGTTGGTAAGGCGCCCATGTTTCAAGCTCCACTCCCACCGGAATACATGCTCCTCGGAGCAGAGGAAGCCGCACAGCGGATCCGACAAGCGCGTGCCGACCTCGGTACGGACCTGGTCATTCTGGGCCATCACTACCAGCGGGATGAGATCATCCGATGGGCAGACCATCAGGGCGACTCGCTCAAACTCTCCCAGCTGGCTGCGGCCGAGTCCAGGGCCAGCATGTTCGTCTTCTGCGGCGTTCACTTCATGGCGGAATCCGCGGATATTCTCACTCGGCCTGAGCAGATCGTGGTCCTGCCAAACATGTCCGCCGGATGCTCCATGGCCGATATGGCCCGTCTGTCGCAGGTAGAAGCTGCCTGGGAAGAGATCCATCGGACCGTCCCAGGCGCATCAGTATTGCCGGTAACCTACGTCAACTCCGCGGCAAACCTCAAGGCGTTTGTCGGCCGGAAGGAGGGCTCCTGCTGCACCTCCAGTAACGCCCGTAAGGTTCTGGAATGGGCACTGGCGCGCGCGACCTCGGTCTTCTTTTTCCCGGACCAGCATCTCGGGCGCAACGTAGCCGCGGCCATGGGGTTGGATGTGGAACGGGATATGACTCTGTGGGATCCCGGTCTCCCGCTGGGCGGCGCAACGCCGGAAAGCCTCCGAAGGGCGAAGATCATCCTTTGGAAAGGACATTGTTCTGTCCATCAGCGCTTTTCGGTGGAGCAGATCGAGCAGGCGCGCAGGGAACATCCTGGCGTTCACGTAATCGTCCACCCGGAATGCTCTCTCGACGTCGTCCAGGCTGCCGATATGAGCGGCTCTACCGAGTTCATCCGTAAGCAGGTCCAGGCGTCCGCGCCGGGATCCGTATGGGCGATCGGTACCGAGATCCACCTGGTCCGACGGCTTCAAGCCTCTCTGCCGGATCGCACCGTATTCTGCCTCGATCCTGTCGTCTGCCCCTGCTCCACGATGTACAGCATCCATCCGCGCTATCTTGCGTGGGCGCTCGAAAACCTCGCCCGGGGCACGGTCGTCAACCGGGTGCTCGTCCCCGAGCCTGATCGTTCGCAGGCACGGATCGCCCTGGAACGGATGCTGGAGATAACCTGAGGGCAGCAGGAGGCGGTTCCGTCGATTGGGGGCTTCTATTCCGGGCCAACATACTCGGCAAGCGACCTGATGATCTGATCCTGCACTGTCGTTGCCACGATATTGCGGCACCGATGGTTGTTCATCAGGATCGAGAACACGAGCTCCTCCCCGCCGGCCGTCGTGACGTATCCCGAAATCGTGCTGACATTGGAGACATAGCCCGTCTTGGCCCGGCAGTTGTCGGCAGCCCGAGTGCCTTTCAACCGGTTCCGAAGTGTGCCGTCGACGCCCGCGACGGGCAGGGACTTGACATAGTCGTCGGATCCGTTCCCGCGGCGCACGTGCCTTAATAGCTTGACGAGGTTGTTGGCCGTGAGGAAATCCATTCGAGATAGGCCTGAGCCATCCTGCATGACGAGCCCATCAGGATCCATACCGATCTCTGTGAACCACTTCATCACCGCAGCACGCCCCGCAGGGACGCTTCCTTCGCCTCCCCTTTCTGCGCCGATCGTTCGGAGAAGACACTCCGCTCCGAGATTGTCGCTGGGCTTATTGACGAGTGCGATCACCCTGGACATCGGCTCGCTTTCGAAGTGTGCGATCTCGATAACCCTGTGAGCCGGAGTCCGTCCGACGACAGCGCCGCCTTGCACCCTGAGGCCTGCGTTTCGCAGCAGCTCTACGAGACGTTGGGCGGCGTAGATGGGAGCATTCTCTACCGTTACGGCGATGGGTTTTCGATCTGCCTCACCGGCGTTCACCGCGATATGTCCTGATACCTCGATCAGATCGACGCCCAGATCACGATCGACCTCAACGCGCGAGCGAACTCCTTTCGCGGCGGTTCGGACACGGCTGCGCACTCGCGAGATCGCGGAGGTTGGCGATATTCGAACCGAGGCGGGCGCATCCAGGGCTTTGCCGGGAGTTACGAAAACCTGCAGCAGATTCCGGTTCAGATTCAGTCCTGATATCGGCGCCGAGTAGTAGTAGGGCATATCGTCCCAGGACCAGCCATATCCATAACGGGGTGATGTAAAGATGGTTCCATCTCCGACTACCCGCCCCGTGATCGTCCGTACGCCCGATTGCTTTATCCGCTCCGCGAGCGTCTTGAGCCCGGCCTCATCGAGGAACGGATCACCGCTCCCCTTCAGATACAGGTCGCCTCGGAGGACTCCGCCGGAGATCGCCCCCTGCCGTACCATGGCTCGCGTCCGGTAGCGATAATCCGGCCCCAATACATGGAGAGCGGCGGCGGTTGTCAACAGCTTCTGGTTGCTCGCGGGCACCATCAGCAGATCCCCATTTCGTGCGTACCAGAGGTCACCGTTGGCCAGCGATTGGATCACGATGGCCTGTACACCGCCACGCAGCTGCGGTTCTGCTAACGCGGCATCTACCATAGCGATGATCGCGGGCTTGCCCGAAGCGGCTGTAAGAGGCGTGATCTGGCCCTCGGCTCCCCGAACAACAGCCAGAAGCGCGATCAGCAAGACGACTGCATCGCGCAGTACCCGGGGCTGACAGGTCCTCATGCTTCGATGGCCTCCATGATGTCCGGCGACTTCACGCGGGCGATCAGCGCGCGCTCATCAATAACCTCCAGGAAACTGCTGGCCGGAGCGCGGCTCAGCAGGAAGAGGAGATCATCCACCACCCACGCCTCTTCGTCCCGCAACGATGTGAACTCCGTCTCATTGACCATCAGGAGTCGGGCGTACTCGGCGAACGTGATTCGGGTAATCCGGCCGCCGCCGGGATCGGTATATACGGTGATATGGTCATTCAGGGCATAGGACCGGCTATAGGTCTCCTCCCTGCCAAAACCGATATCGAGCCAGTCGTCCTCGGCATCATAATCGAGGCGCAGAGAGGTCATCGAGTGCGCCCCGGGATGCAGCCATCCAGAGCAGTCTCCGAACGCTGAGATGGTTCCACGGTCACCGACGCGGCTCCGCTAGAACCGTTCAAAGCGCTGGACATCGACAACGAACGCGACGGCTCCGCCGACCAGCACCTTCACCGGCGACGGCATGAACGCGCCGACAGGAGCCGCATCGGGGGGCAGGACGTTGACGAACTGCTCTCGCGTCTTGCAGGAATCGCCGATGACCCCCAGCACTTTATCGAGTTCATCCTCCTCAACGCCAATGAGCAGTGTCACATTGCCTTCGCGCAGAAAGCCGCCGGTACTGCCGATCTTGGTAAACTTGAAGCCGTTCCGTAACAACGCCTCCGTAATCTTGCTCTTATCGCGATCGTGAACCACTGTCAGAACCAGTTTCATGGCTGTATTCCCCTCTCGCTGTAGTCTTCCGCCGTACCGTATGGATTCATACCGAAGATGAGTACGCTCACGTCCCGATGCGGTCCTGAACGACACGCTCTATCTGATCTCGTAGAACCTCCACGTCTTGAGCGCCGTCCAGGATTACGACCCTCGCCGGATCGTCCTTTGCAGTCGAAAGATACCCGTGCCGCACGCGCCGATGGAACTCCAGAGGTTCATCCTCCATTCGATCGCTGTTCTTCTGCCGCGCCAAACCCGCTTCCGGCGAAAGATCGAGCAGCAATGTTAAATCGGGCGCCAGCCCTCCGGATGCGAACATGCTGAGCGCTCGCACTTCGTCCGCTCCGAGTCCGCGGCCATGGCCCTGATAGGCGACGCTGGAATCGGCGTATCGATCACAGATCACGATATGGCCCTGTGCCAGCGCGGGTCGGATCCTCTCAGCCGTGTTTTGGGCGCGAGAGGAAAGGAACAGCAGGAGCTCCGCCCGAGGATCGATCTCATCTTTTGAGTACAGCAATATCTCACGGATACGTTCCGCGACGCAAGTTCCGCCAGGCTCGCGAAGAGCAGTAACCACATGGCCGCGCCCGGTCAACCATTCGGCTAACAGACGCGCCTGCGTCGTCTTTCCGGCGCCATCGATACCTTCGAAGCTGATGAACAGGCCTCTCATCGGTCCGGGAGAATCCTGACACGCCGGCGCGGTTCGGTGCCGACGCTCTCGCTGTGCAGGCTCAAGCGCTCCACGGTTTGATGCTGGAGCCGTCGAATATAGCTGTTCCGAGGTTGCAGTTCGACGGGTTCCTGGCTGGCCTGAGACTGCAGAACGCCTTCTTCCGCTTCGCGTATAGCCGACTCGGTCTCGGCTTTGTCCAGCCCCGAACCGTGGAACGCGTCTCGAAGAGCCGCCGCGATCTGGGCGTACGTATTGCTTCGGATCACCACGGTCGGCAACCCGCGGGCAGAGCCATCGGAGATCCGTGCCGGCTCTCGCCGATAACTGGACTTGAGCGCGACAAGAACGTCGGCATCACGGATATCGCGTGCGATGGCCATAGGAAAGCCGTTTTCAAGGATCGCACGCTCGAGCCGGCTTCGATTCACCCCGTAGGGAAAGACCCGGATGGTTTTCCTGGACGGATGGAGCGCACTCAACGAACCCCGCCGCCGTGGGGAGACCTCCTCTACGGCGTCTACTCCCTCAAGCTCCGGCGCGGCCGTTGGATCGTGATTCTCCGTTACCGTCGGCAGCCGATCTCCGGTCGACCGTCGTGGTGTACGGTCCCCCTTCTCGATGACCTCGATCTCGCCGCCGGGATTCCGCACCCGGATCTCCGGACGCGGGCGTTGACCTCGGAGCATTCGATCAACCGTCATGGTGACATCGTGATGAATGGCGAGCTTGTCGACTTCGATGATCTCGATGATGATGTCGAACGTTGGCGGAGATTTCCGTTCCAGAACGGTTTTCTGTGTGCCGCGCCGGCGCGCCTCATCGTCCGACAGGGTGACGGCCTGGATCCCGCCTATTAGATCGCTCAACGTCGGATTCATCATCAAGTTTTCCAGGCTATGACCGTGCGCGGTGCCGACGAGCTGGACGCCCCGCTCGGCGATGGTTCGGGCGGCGAAGGCCTCGGCTTCCGTGCCGATTTCATCGATGACGATCACCTCGGGCATATGATTCTCAACCGCCTCGATCATCACCGCGTGCTGATAGGCTGGTTCGGCGACCTGCATCCGCCGCGCCCGACCGATCGCCGGATGCGGAATATCTCCATCGCCGGCGATCTCGTTGGAGGTGTCAACAACGATCACCCGCTTACGCGCCTCATCCGAAAGGACACGGGCGACCTCTCGAAGTTTGGTCGTTTTGCCCATCCCGGGCCGACCGAGCAAGAGCAGGCTCTGGCCGCTCTCCACCACGTCCTGGATGATGTCGATCGTACCGTAGACGGCGCGACCGATGCGACAGGTCAATCCGATGATCTTGCCGTTTCGGTTGCGAATCGAGGAGATCCGGTGGAGTGTGCGCTCAATGCCGGCGCGGTTGTCCTTGCCGAACGCCCCGACTCTCTCAACGACATACTGCACTTCGTAATCGGTGATCGGTTCGCTGGTGAGCTCGATGACGCGGGACGAGAAGCGGGCTTCGGGAACCCTACCGAGATCGATTACGATCTCGAGCAGGTCCTCGACCGTACCCAACCGTTCGAGCGGTTCCCTGAGACCGGCAGGGAGGACATCCAGGAGCTGTGTCAGATTGTCGGTGATGCGCTGCTGCTTCAATGCTGGACCTCGCAGAATGGATCAGCGTCACTATACCGGTTGACCTTACAGTAATCAACCCGCCATGAGCAAGGGGGCGCTCGAAGATCCATCGATGATCGGGCGGCAGCGATGGATGGTGGCATTCTGGCGACTCTGGTGATATGATGAGAGTGTAGCGGGTTCACCGATGGGCGGAGCACGGTGGATGCCGACGGAGTTCCTCGTGATGAGGTAGGACGATAGTCCATGCGTTCTGAGCCGCGGAGACACTGATGACGCCGATCGCGATATGGGTCTGTCTGGGAATCGCCGCCTCAGTCTGGGCCGTCTCCTTCGTACCGCGTGTCACCCGCCCCTTGACTCCGGTTAGCGGTCTTCCCTGGGCTGCTGCGCTTACGGCATTGGTCGCTCTCACGATCACCTACCCCAGCGCAACCCCGTTCGCCAAAGGTCAGGGTCTGGGCATCGGAGCCGCGCTCGGATCGATTCTGGCCGCAATGTCGGCCTTCGCGCTTGTCCAGGGGGCGGGCGCGGCGGCCGAGCCAGGACGGCGACTACGAGCATGCGCGGCTGGCATGGCGCCGGCGGTTCTGGGCGTAGGCAGCACGATCAGCTTCTTTCGCGGAGATCGGATCGACGTCCTCAGCGGTTTCGTAATCGGCTGGATCGCAACGGGTATGCTCCTCTCACCCTCTGGACCTGCCCTTTCGGACGTAGCCATCTGGACCCGCGGGCGGGCCATTGCAGACGCGTTCGCAGCGGCTCTCAGCTTCACCATGATCCTTACTGCCTATCGCGGCCTCACACCGTCCGCGGATATCGGTTGGGAGCGCATCGTATGTGTGGTCGGTACCGGGATACCGGCCGCTATCATGCTGACGGGCATCCTGCGGACGATACCGACCTTGCGAAGCATACCGATCGTTTCGATCGCCGCGGGTCTCCTGGTCATCGCTCTCTGCGGCCGCCTTGCGGCGAACGAGATTCACATCGGCGCCGCCGTGTTCGGCCCTACCCCTGGAGCGTTCTGGGTGACCGGTATCGGGCTCGTTCTTACGGCCGTCGGGATGGCTCTCAGCCGATGGACCAATCCGGAGGACGACCGCTCGATGGCACTGGGAATCGGTCTCGTCGCATTATCCGGAGCGACGCTCACCATCCCAGCGATGGAACTGATGGCGGGTACCGGGATCGGCGTCCTCCTGCTGGCCGCGATCGGCTTTGCTGGCATCATGGCGCCGGAGGAAACGGAACGCCCGGTGAATCTGACCGTCGCGACCCTGCCGATGATCGTTGCGCTCCTTGCAACAAGGGTGATCATCGAGCGCCACTCGTTAACCCTCCGCGGCATCAGCGCCGGCGAGCACTACGGAATCATCGCGTTGATCCTGGGCCTCTATGTACCGCGTTTGTTCGTGGAGTATCTCGCCAGCAAGCCCCTCTTCTCGGGCCGTATCGTAGTGATCATCGGCGCTCTGGGCTGGCCGGTTCTGGCAGCGGGCATATGGGGTCCGAAGGTGATCTACGGACTCGTCGTCGGCCTCGGCCTCTCCCCGCTGCTGGCTGGGAGCTACAAAGCGAGATCCTCCGGCGATCTTGCGGCGTTGTTTGCGCCGTCGATCCTCGGGATCAGCGCCCTGGTTCAGACTGCGCACATCGTAGTTCGATACAGCGCCGTTCCGCGAGCCGAGCGCGCGTTGGCTCTGATCTACGTCACCTCGGCTGCCATCGGACTCATCCTGATTGCGTTCCTGAATCGCCGGGCCAGGAGCCGCCGTGAGGCTTGATCCTCGCGAGTCAGGCGTCCGCGAGGAAGCGCTTCGGGCGCTAACCATATGTCTCGCGCTGGTCCTGATCGCTGTGGCAGGCTCCGCATCGATACTGCTCGAACGGCCTCGCGGGCGCCTGTCCGGCGTGGCATACAGCTCGGCGCTCAACAGGACCATACCGAACGCAGAGGTGGCGATCACGCCCACGGATCGTGATACGGACGCGCCCATCAGGACGACCCGCACAGGACCAGATGGTACGTTCGTCATCGAACAGATCGACACGGGGGCCTATGAACTGAGCTGCATGTCCCGCTCGCACGGTATCTCCAGCATATCCCTCATGATCGATGAAGGGGAAACAACGTCAACGGCCTTCAGGCTCGACCGAACCGCTGAACCCCTGGAACTGAATCGGCCCGTCCGGACCTTTGCCTTCCAGGAACCAGTGATCGTAACGCTCTCAGGATGTATCGATGACAGTGAAAAGACCGTCCTTCCCATCAACCTGACGCTCCGCCGTCTTGATATGGAGAAGTTGACCGCACGCCGGGGTGGGATCGAGAGTTACAAGAGCGTCTTCGACGACTATACGCCGAGTCAGAGCGCTCCTCCGAAACTCGTCGACGCGTCGACCGTCGTACAGGAGGAGACACGGAGCGTAGGCAATATCGATGTGGAGGGCTGTTTCCGAACGAGGATCGCATACGGAGCCCTGCCCGCCGGCGAGTATATCTGCACGGCTGTCCGGGGATCGCGAATCGCCCTTACCGCCTTTTCGGTAACCGATCTCGCGATCATCACCAAGACGGCGGGAAACGATATCCTCGCCTACGCTACAGACCTCCGTACCGGCGTGGCGCGACCGGAAGTGAGGATCACTGCGTACGATGCATCATCGGCGCTTGGGTCCTCGGCGTCTGATGCCAGCGGTATCGCCCGACTGAGTATCGTCCGGCCGCAAGATTCCGGTCCGATCACGATCATCGCCGCCGAGGGAGATCATTATGCGATCTCGAGCGCCTATGGTGGTACGGACCCGGAACCGCGGGACAGGATATATGTCTACACCGACCGGCCGATCTATCGTCCCGGGCAGGTAGTCCATTACAAGGGGATCGTTCGTCGGCTGCGCAGCCCCGAGCCTACATATAGCGTGCCTCCGCGCCTGAAGATAAGCGTCCGTGCAGACGACTCGAGAGGTTTTCGAGTCGCCGAGCAGTCGGTGGAGACGAATAGCCGGGGATCGTTCGACGGTGAGTTCAGGTTGAGCCCTGAGACGCCGAGCGGTTCAGGCGCGATCTTCGTCGATGCAGGCGGCCAGACCGAGGTATACGAGTATGTCGTCGCCTCATATCGTAAGCCAGAGTATGTCGTGGAAGCCAAACCGGATCGTGACGCCTGCGTCGTGCGGGATTGGATCACCATACCGATCAAGGCCACCTATCACTTTGGCTTACCGGTCGCAAACGCCAACGTCGCCTATACAGGCCTCTGGTCGCCGATCTGGGAATGGGATCATACCGACGGTGAGGAACCTCAGGTTGATGGCGAGGGCTCGACCGATTGGATCGATCGTTCGGCATCAGGAGAGCCGGCGATCTCGGGCGCCCTGCAGCTGGATGATAAGGGCGCCGCGTCGCTGCGATTCCGCGCACCGCGGGCCCCTGCGGTGGACGGCGCGTCCGGCCAGTCCTTGACTCTCGATTTCACCGTAACCGATTCCGCGGGACGCGTCGTTGAGACCTCGTGTACGATCCGGGTTTACCCGGGCGATGTCCGCATCAGCGTGAGCCCGGATGGCTATCTCTTCCGGCCGGGCGATCCGATCGTTGCACAGGTGCGAGCGATGGATCTTCAGGGCCGCGCTCTGCCCGGAGTCGCATTCGCAGCCGAGTATGCCCATGAAGCGCGTCCCGATCACGGGCCCGAGCGGTTCGTCACGCTGCGGGGAGTGACGGGTAAAGACGGAACCGCCCGGATCCAGGCCGTGCCTGGCCGGACTGGCGACGTCAGGGTGACTGTGCGAGCCCGGGACTCGCGCAATCGTCGGGTCAGCGCCTCCGCTGTGGCCTGGGTAGTGTCAGACGCGGGCAGTGACACAGGCGCGGACCGTGCCAGCCTGTCGCTCCGAACCGATCGACGGCAGTACGCGCCCGGCGACACGATCCGACTCATGGTAAGTACCGACAAGCCCGGACCAACCGCATTGATCACACTCGAGGGTTACCGCGTGTACCGCGCGATCACGCTGCCCCTTCCGAAGACGGACAACGTGCTCAATATCCCCATATTGAAGGAATACGGCGGCAACGTCTATGTGTCGGCCTGCTACATCCGGAACAAATCCTATACATCGACGTTTCATGAAGTGCTCGTCCCGAGGCCGGATCGGAATCTGCGGGTATCGGTCACGCCGACCGCACCGGTATATCGCCCCGGGTCCATGGCCGAGTTCATCGTAAAGACCACCGACCACGCGAAACACCCTGTGTCGGCCGAAACGTCCTTCGCTGTGGTGGATGAAGCGATTTATCAGATCAAAGCGGACCAACCCGAGAACCTGTTCGAGTCCTTCTATCCACGGGCGATGAACCGCGTCGTCACCGGGCATTCGTGTGAGGATTGGCTATATAGCGGCGACAAATCGGCCCCAGGAGCGACGACCCGACGCCGTTTCGAGGATGCTCCGTATTGGAACCCCAGTGTGACTACCGATCATAACGGACTGGCACGCGTCCGTGTGCGTCTACCGGACAACCTGACAACATGGCGCACAACAGCGATCGGTCACACGACAACCTCACTGTTCGGTTACGGCATCGCACGAGTTCGCGTCGCTCTTCCGTTTCACGTACGAATCGACCATCCTCGATTCATGACCATCGGCGACACCATCCGAGTCGCGGCGACGGTGAGTAATGGAACCGCGTCGGATCTCAGGGCACAGGTGGATCTGACTGCGGATGGCGCCAGAACGGAAGGCGGCCTCCAGACCGTCCGGATCGCTGGCGGCGGATCGGCACTGGGAATATGGACGATCCGGCCGGACCGCATCGGCCGTATCACGCTCCGGGCGGCGGCCCGCGCCCTCGGACGATCCGACCTACGCGACGGTATGGAGATCGCCATTCCTACTCGACCCGCCTGGCGCGAACGGTCCCATATCGCCGCCGATACCCTGAACGGAGATCATCCAGCACGCCTTGAGTTCGATGCTGCGGACAGCAGTGTCCCAGCGGCGGTTTCGGTGAGGCTCTTAGGAAGTCCGGCAACCTCGATGGAATCATCACTACGGTATCTCGCCGGGTATCCCTATGGCTGCGCGGAACAAACGATTAGTTCCTTCTTGCCGGCCCTCCAGGCGAGGCGACTGCTTCAGGATCTACCCAGACCGCGAAGCGAACGGCTCCGTGCCGCCTTCGGGCCAGCGCTGATCAAGGACATTGATCGCATAACCATGGATCGCCTGGTGCGACTGAATCGGATGCAGAGCTATGCTGGCGGCTGGGGATGGTTCGACCGTGACAAGCCAGATCCGTTTCTGACCGGCTACGCTCTGATGGCGTTGGCAGAGGCGCGCGACGCGGGTCTCAAGATCGCGACCTCTATCACCGGCAGCGCCCTGAGCGCCGCAGGTGAGCTCATGAACACCTGCGATGAGGATACGCGGGCCTTCATCGTCTACGCGCTATCGCTCCACGGCGTCGATGCCCTGCACAGAGTGGCATCGAAGAGGCTGACGAGCGTCGGCCATGCATGCGTTCTGCTGGCCTCACATGAGCTCGGTCTTGACCATCGGCCTAGAAACCCGGTGCAGGAACTGGCAAGACGCGTCGGCTCGATCGTGTACTGGCCCGGGTCAGCCATGAGCTCCAGCTGGCTCACTAGCGATCGCGTCGCGACGTCCCTGGCCCTGCGCGCCATGCTGGTTCTGGAGCCAAATAGCCCGCTGGTAGACGGCGCAGTCCGATACTTGATGCAGACGGGCGGCAGCCCGGCCGGCTTGTCTACGCTGGACGTTGCGTTCACCAGCAGTGCGTTCGCCCAATACCTGAGACACCGCAACATCGAGCCCGGTGTCCCTCCAACGATCGTGGTTACGCTGAATGGCAAGCGGATCAGCCGAGTACGAACGACGGCCAGATCCCTGGATCGCGAGATGACGCTGCGCCTACGGAGGACACCGGTCCGAGCGGGGCGCAACATCCTGGAGGTGGCCGCGCCGGACGGCGGCGAGTGCTATGTAAGCGCCATGGTGACCACCTATGAGGCAACTCGGGCTCTGCTACCGATGTCGACGATCCCAAAGGGGCGTCTCACCCGGATCTATCAGACTCTTCGACTCGACCAGCCTATCATCGGGAAGCCGAGACGCGTATGGTCACGAGTCGGCCGGTCTGTGCGGTCCGGCGACGTGATTCGAGTGACCCTACGGATATCGCTGCCCCATCCGTTGAATCACGTTATGATTACCGATCTATTCCCGTGCAATGCAGAGCCGGGGATCCAGGAAGAACTGGACGACTCGTTCGCTGGATGGTATTCCGCAACTGATGTTCGTGATGACCGCGTCATATACTTCGCTTCGAGGCTTCCGGCCGGCGTTCACACGCTGGTCTACTACCTGCGCGCGCAAACGCCCGGCCATGCGGCGATCCCTCCCGCTCGTCTCGATTGCATGTACGATCCTGCGCTACGCCTTGAGACGCGCAACGATGCACTATGGGTGCGATGAAAGTCTGGGCTGGCGCTGCCGCTACAATCCTCTGCGCCGCGCTGATCAGCCTCTTCGCGGCGACAACTCCCCGAAACGACCTGCCGGAACGGACGATCGGAGCGTATACCACGGATCTCCAGGCACGCTCACCGGCCCAGCGGCATAACGCGCGGCTCGCCGGAAATCGCCTCCACGGCTCCGTCATCGCTCCTGGCCGTGAGTTTTCATTCAATCACACCGTTTCCGCATGGAACTTTGCGTCAGGATATCGAAAGGCCCCGGTCAGCTACGAAGGCCGCCTCGTCGGAGCGTTCGGCGGAGGCGTGTGCCAGGTTTCGACGACCTTATACAACGCGGCTCTTATCGCAGGAATGCCGATCCGGGAGCGACACCGACACGCGGTCGCTCCGTCCTATGTACCCCCCGGACGGGATGCCGCTGTAGCGTACGATACGCTGGACCTTCGTCTTCTGAATACGCTGCCGACGCCGATCCGGATCGAGGTCGAGGTGCGATCTGCGTCGCTGACCGTCCTTCTGAGAGCGCGAACAGCAGCCCGTCCGAAGTACAGTATAGTGACGCGAGTATTATCCACAACCGAGCCGACCGCGGTCCTCGTGCGCGAACCTCAGGGCCAAAGGGCTCGTCCTTACTCAGGAGTGCACAGTCCAGGTCAAACGGGTTGGCGCGTCGTTACGTACCGATGTACGGAGGGCAAGGACGGCGTGGTTGGGCGCGAGCGAATATCCGATGACAGCTATCGATCGCTCGATAACGTTCGGCTGGGACCGACCGGTGGTCTATGATTCGAATGGCGGTCGCCCGGTCCTAGCGCTCAAGATCGATCGATATTCAGGAGGAATGGTCTGATTGATAACATCTGACGAGAAGGTGCGCAACCTGGTACGAGCCGCAGATGATAAGCAAGCGCGTAATCTGGTGGTGCTGGATCTTCGTGGTCGAACGCTGATGACCGATTATCTGCTGCTCTGCAGCGGCACTTCCCAGGTGCACATTCGCACCATAGCCGACCACCTGGTTGAAACGATGAAACGTTCGGGAGCGCCCGGCATCCGCGTTGAGGGCTACGATGCCGCTCGATGGGTACTGATGGACTACCAGGATGTCATCGCCCACGTCATGGCCGCTGACGAGCGGGATTACTATAATCTAGAGGGTATCTGGGCCGATGCGCCCCGGATCCCGATTGAGGCTGGCGAGCTCGCGACTCAGACAGCCGCCGACAGTGTCTGATACCGAACGAACGATGGAAACCACGGCTGGATCGCCATCCAATCCTGAGGACGATGCGCTAGCCAGCGATGCGGCTCTGAGACGCGCACTAGCGGCTCGAGGCGTTCCGCCCGACGAGATCGCTCGTCTACTGGGTTCGACGCCACGGTCCACCGTGTTGGATGCGCACACGTCGACGGGTTCCGTACCGCCGGCACCGTCGGATAGTGTAGTCTCGCCGCCATTCGTTCCCGTATCCTCGATCTGCTTCCCGGAGTTCCGCGAAGCGTCCGCGTCGGCGGTGGAGGAGGCGGATGCCCTATTGCGAACGGCTGCATTAGCGCGACGCAGGGGCGACTACAAGAAAGCGGCAGAGGCATGCTGGGAGGCTCTTCTCCGAGCGCCCTGCGACTCGTCGGCTCTCGAGCTATACGGAGATATCCTTCAGAGCGGCGGTCGTGTGGACGATGCGCTCGCGGCGTACCACCGTGCCACAGAAGCCGATCCCCGGCGAACCAGCGCCGAGCGCAAATATGCCGAACTCCTGCTGCTTCAGGATCGTTCGGTCCAGGCTCTGCAAGGACGTGCCATTCAAACCAATCCCCATCTCGCTGTTCTCCTGTCCGCGCTGTGCCCGGGCGCTGGCCAGTTTTACAACGGACAGACCGGTAAGGCGGCGGGCTTTCTCGCGGGGACGATCGGAGGACTGATCGCGCTCTTCTGGTCTCCGATCGGATTCACAGGGGGACGTGGGCTCCCGTCAGGTCCGGGGGCACTTCTACTTCTGCTCGCAGCGATCTATATAGCCTCGCTCGTCGATGCGAACCTGAGCGCTCGCTCTCCGAGACATCGATCGCACGGCTGGGACGTCTGATCTTCATCGACTGATCGAGATCGTCCCATCACCGTGCGACCACATGGTCAGGCCAGACTGGGAGCCAGATCCACAGCCTCCCAGGGAAATGCCGGATTCCCGAAGTGACCGTTCTTCGCAGTGTTCAGGTATTTCACGGCTTCCGGCTTCAGCAGATTAAGGCGCTCGATCATCGAGCGGGGGCGGAGATCCACCACGGCACGATCCATCAAGCGCTCCGTAATCCTCTCATCTGATACGGTCCCGGTACCGAATGTGTCGACAAAGACGCCGACTGGTTCCGCGCGCCCGATCGCATAAGCCAGCTGAATCTCGCATTTCGAGGCCAATCCCGCCTTGACGACGTTCTTGGCAATGTAGCGCGCCGTATAGGCCGCAGAGCGATCGACCTTCGAGGGATCCTTGCCGGAAAACGCTCCCCCGCCATGCCGCGCATAACCGCCGTAGGTATCCACGATGATCTTCCGTCCCGTGACGCCGGTGTCAGCCTGCGGGCCTCCAAGAACGAAGCGACCGGTTTGATTGACCAGGATGGCGCAGCCATCTGATTCGACGCCCTTGACGTCGGCCAGCACAGGTCGGATGATCTCACGCGCGACGGTATCACGGACAGCGTTCTCATCGATGCCATCGTCGTGCTGAGCAGCCATAACAACGGTCAGGATCCTCGTCGGACGACCTTCGATGTACTCGATGGTTACCTGCGACTTCCCATCCGGCCGCAAGCCGAGCCCCGGCTTACTGCGACGGATCTCCGCATACTGTCTGGTCAGTCGATGAGCCACCATGATGGGAAGTGGCATCAGTTCCTCAGATTCATCGCAGGCGAAGCCGAACATCATGCCTTGATCGCCGGCCCCCTGCTCGTCTGCGCTGGTTCCGTCGACCCCCTGGGCGATATCGGCCGATTGGGCTTGAATCGCAAGCATCACGCCCGCCGTATCGCCGTCGATGCCATACTCAGTCCGATTATAACCGACCGAGTTAATGGTCCGTCGGACGATATCGGCGATCTCAACGTACCGACTCGTCGTCAGTTCACCGGCCACCACCGCCAGGCCGCGGGTTAGAAGTGTTTCGAGCGCTACTCGGGCGTTCGGATCATTCGCGAGAAGCTCGTCCAGAATAGCGTCGCTAACCTGATCGGCCAGCTTATCCGGGTGCCCTTCGGTCACGCTCTCCGAAGTAAACGAAAAGTGAGCAGCCATGTTGATAAGGTCCTCCTGACCTTCGCCGAACATGATTATGTTGCGCCCCCTGCCCTACCGGGCTCGGCGCCAAGAATAAAGCCCCTTCTGCATACACAGAAGGGGCTGGATCACATTCCTTGATCGCCTGTGCCCCTTATCTCGCAGCGTTCGCTGCCCGGATTTAGCACCTGCCCTGTCGGCGAGACGGGGTGGTTGTTGTGGTTTCTCAGGGCCGGTCCCTCCACCACTCTTGATAAGGCTAGAGACATCTGCCATCATACCCAATAGCGCTTTACGCTTGTCAACCGAATCGGGCCGTCTTCTTGCCAGCCAGGTCGCGGAATGTGTTGACACCGCGCGAACCGCTATGCTATAGTCTTCATCGATACTCGGTGGCGCGTGTTCCCACCGAGTGTCGGTTTGTGTGAGCGTCGGCTTCGAGCGGCATCGTGCCGGGTTACCCGAGTGGCCAAAGGGGGCTGACTGTAAATCAGCTGCGGAACGCTTCGGTGGTTCGAATCCATCACCCGGCATCGGCCGCTCACACGACGCGAGCCCGGCCCACCGGCGAATCGCCGGAGGTTGGGCAGAGCGTGCCCACGTAGCTCAGAGGCAGAGCACTTCTTTGGTAAAGAAGAGGTCATGGGTCCGATTCCCATCGTGGGCTTGGCTCATGTTGTCCGGGTACTACTATCGATCGCGGGCGTTGGACTTACGCTGGACGCCCGGAGGTAATCACGAATGGGAAAGCAGAAGTTCGAGCGAAGCAAGCCGCACGTCAACATCGGCACGATCGGCCATGTCGACCACGGCAAGACGACCCTG
>JABWBA010000115.1 GCA_013360745.1 Chthonomonadales bacterium
GCAGCAAACGCTCGGCCCCGGTCCAATCGTCGAATGCCAGCTTCGCGCGTGCCATCCATACTTGCCGTTCGGGTTCCCAGAGCTCGGTCGCGGCGAGCGGGCCTCCGCCCCATCCTCCGACGCATCGCTCTCGCCCCCATGCGGTATCGGCGGCCGCTCCGACTCCTCCAGCTCCGGACGATAGTCGCCCGCAACCGACCCTGGCGCGCATGGTGACAGCATCAGACGGAACGAGCACCGTGAGGCCGATGGACGATGGAGGCGGGCTTCGCCGGGCGGCCGCCTTCTCAGGCGTCGCTGCATCGTCGGCGTCGTCCAGGTCGCCGCCGAGGTCCAACTGCTCGCCCGAGGTGGCATCCGATCGGCGCTCAAGGGACGCGCCCGAAGGCGTCAGAAACCCGGCGACGTACCATCGAGAGGGCTGTTCGGGCAGAAGCTCCTCGCCGAATGTATGGTCGTTATCCGTCCCTATTAGTCGAGCCGAACGGCCTCGACAAGCTTGTCACGGACGTCCTGCGATGTAACGCGGTTCATTGCATGGCTCCTATATGACCCGTGCAGCCGCGGGCACCGGTCCTGCGGCACACGGCCCCGCTGCGCCTACTCCGCAGCATCGGTCAGCCGATCGGCGCTCCAGACCTGCTCCGCCAGCCGGCAGTACAGATCCTGGCGAGCGTCCAGGTCCGCCTTGAGGAACTGGGCATGACTCCTGAAGGGCAGCCGGCTCTTGCTGAGGAAGCTGCGGAAGCCAGGGTTGTGCTCATAACACTGTTCGTGCAGACTCCGCGCAAGCAGGTTCTGCGACAGATAGTGGACACGCTTGTCGGCGTACGGCAGGTCGCCGTAACTCGCGTTGAACCTCTTGGGCAGAAGCAGGAGCCCCCCGATCCGGTTGCGGTACTCCTTGAAGTCGCTGGGGTGTGAGAACTCCGCAGTGTGACGCTCCGGGTGATCCGCCCAGATATGCTCGATCTCGTACCCGCCGATTCCGCGCTGGCAGAGTTCGACGTAATGCGAAACCTGTCCGGACTGGGTCTCCACGTAGTCCGTCAACCGCGCCAGGAACCGGTGCACCATCGGACCGGTGTACCAGTTGAGCGAGAACCGGTCGTTGCTTACGAAGGTCTCCGTCTCATCATCGAGGCGCTTCCGAAGGAAGTCGACAAGCTCGTCCAATGCTCGACGACGTATCTCCCGCATTAGGGTGAACATGGCGTACTGCACGGTGTCGTAGTTGATGGATCGACAGTTCCACACTCGACGGTAGATGTAGACGTCAAGATAGGAGGCGACGACGCGCACCTTCCGCAGAGCTGTAGTTTCGTCGTCGGTCAGGCACAGCGGAGCCAGTAGAAGAGGATACTGGAGGGTGAACCTGTGCTGGCCGTTGTAGTAGACCGCCTCTAGCCCTGGCGTCAACGTCTCGGCGGCACGCCGCAACCGTTCGTACCATCTGCTGTAGAAGACAAAGTCCCGCTCGATGAACCGGGCGAACTCCGCGCTGGCCGACAACCGCAGCCGCTTCTCGTGGTTCCTGACCCAGCGATGGAACTCCGTTCCGATCAGGTCGAAGTCTTCTGGTACGGCGCCTTGCTTGTGCCTCCGAATGCTGTCCGCATATTGGCTGCGTAGCCATGCTTTGATGGCGTCGGCGTCCTCGTCCTTCCCGATCTCATGGAGATCCTTGACACGCGACCGCCATACTCGCCCGGCGCTGGTTCGTTTGTCCACGTCCGTGATCTTCGCCAGCAGGTAGCCCTTGAGCATATCCGCAGGGGTGAGCGACAGTCCGCGGTCGTTCATGGTCTCGAAGATCGTATAGGCGTCACCGTCCGAGTAGGCTGTAATCTCAACCAGACACACGTTGTCCATGAGCCAGTCGACGAAATACGGTACTGCAGGCCCCTTGAGTTCGTTGGGGAAGAGCTCCTCGATATCGGCGTACCGGGCCATCATATTCACCACCGATTCCGAACCGTTCGAGTCCGGCAGCTCTCCGCCTTTGAACAACGCCTCCATGCACGCTGTCCGCTCGGGGATATCCAGGTTGAACGTCCGCTTTCCGTGCTTCAGCGAACAGATCAGGGCTGCGACTTGGCCGCGCTGCTCGATATCGTCGAGCTGATGGTAGAGGAAGACCAGGAGGAGCGTTAGCGTCGTGAGGCGCTGCTGGCCATCGATGATGGACTTCCTGCCCTCCTGGTCGCTGATGATCACCGTTCCGAGGAAGTAATAACCGTAGGTTTCGACTTCGGTGCGCTCCTGGTCGTCCCGATAGCTCCTCAAGAAGGTAGCCGAGAGGTCGTTGAGAAGATCGAAAACGTGCTTCTGCTCCCACCTGTACTCGCGCTGGAAGTAGTCGATGGTGTACTTGCGATTGGCCAGCAACTCCTGGACGGTTCGCCCGTCGCCATCGGCCTTGCGCGAGGTCTGCGCAGCGTCGCTCATACGAAATGATCTCCGTTCTTCGGTGCTGTGCGGTATCGAGCGCCCGGCTTCTTTCCCCCGCGCTTCCCGCTGTCGGCATCCAAGGCCCGGCCGGCCAGCCGCTCCTCCTCGGCCCGCACCGTCGCTGACCGCGCCCTCCGCTGAGTGCTAGCCACGGTCACAACAGGCCCAACCAAGATGAAGTTGAACTGAACCATGCCTCCCGGCTGACACCACGTCGCCCACTGTCGCAGTCGCACCGAACAGCCCAGCAAATGCTGCATAGTCGTCAAACCGCTCGTGTTCTCGGCTGAAGGAGTGGACGAGCATCACAGCGTGGCGCGCGCCGAAGCGCTCTGCCTCGATGATCGCCGACGCAGATCGATGCAGCAACTGGTAGCGTATCGGATCCGTCACGAGACCAGTCAGGCCAAGCTTGCCCACAAGGAACTCCAACCGTTCCGCCTTGCCGGAAGACGCATCTGCGCGCCATTCCTTGACGGTCGGTCCAAACGCCTCCGCAACCTTGCCCTCCACAGCGATCGACACCAGACCATCGGCCGTACGAGCCAAAACTCATATGCCGTTCTGCGAGGCGTGTGATCCACCGGGGAGGTGCACCTTGTGCTCGGGTAGACCCAGGAGCATAGTGATGCCGGAAAAGCAGGGCGATGTCTCGAGCGCACGCTTGACCTCAGGAGTAAAGCCGTGCGCGTTCTGCCAGAAGTGCGCAAGGACGTAGGCCGAGTAACCCTCCCGCCATTACGTTTGCGGCTCAGCCAAGAACTGCCGCCAGTCTTCAGCGCTTGTAACCGGCATGTAGATCCCGCTCATCCTGTTCACCTCCACTGGACTTGCCGTCTGGAACGGCGTCGGAGCGCCGCCCCCCGGTATCGGTGCGAGGCAGCCTCCACTTGTCCCTTCATTCTACCGTCGGTGCCAATAATCTACAATACCCCGGCACTCCGTTCGTGTATGTTGTAGTTGGTCAGAGGTCCGCGCTGGCATACTCAACGTCGTGCGCAGCCGCCGAGGCCCGACCCCGATGATTCGCGTTCTGAGGGGACAGGTGTGTCCAGCTCGACCGCTGTGTCGGCGCTCGACATGAACACCCAGACGGCGTTCTGAGCAAGCGTACTCAGAAAGATCGAACGCACATCCGCGCGCATTAGGACCTCGCGACTTGCGCGCATGAAGACCGCCAGGTCAGGGTGCGAGAGGCGTCGCTTGCCGCGTAGTGGCTCCGACCATGGTAGCAACTCGCGCATCTCGGGACAGGGCACGGACGACGCCGTACCTGACAGCTTGCAGAGCTCCTTAGCCCACCCGGTCACATCGGAACGGGTGTTGCCTGTATGCGCACGGCCAAGATGGCGGAAAACCCCTTATCCAGGCGAGCATCTATCGATACGAAGGCCATGTGATGACGGTTCGCCCCGGATCGGAGGGCGGCTGTCTCCGCTGCCTGTGGCCTGTGACCCCCAAT
>JABWBA010000065.1 GCA_013360745.1 Chthonomonadales bacterium
AGCCGACCGACCATCGACCGTGGTCCCAGACGGGACGATAATCCGCCCGCTGTCGATCGAGGCCCAAGACGGGACGACAGCCGCCCGACCATCGACCGTGGTCCCAGACGGGACGATAATCCGCCCGCTGTCGATCGAGGCCCAAGACGGGACGACAGCCGCCCGACCATCGACCGTGGCCCGAGACGGGACGAGAATCCGCCCGCCGTCGATCGCGGCAATCGGGGGCAGGAGTCGAACGGACGCAGGCAGGATCCGATTTCGCGCGATCGAGGCCGCAGCGATGGGGCCATGGACCGCGATCGTTTCCGTAGAGGCGACCCAGACGGAGGTTCCATTGGCCGGGCTCCCGCCGTACACACCACAGACCGATCCGCTCCGGGGATCGCCATTCGAGATCCGAGGCCCTATCGAGATCGAGCGCTGGATATCTTTACGCGATCCAACGAAGGGCGACGCTCCGAGCGCGGCGTCTACATTCGTCCTGCTCACCGAGTATCCTCCAGCTATCTCTCGGTCTATTTCGGCCGTCACTACGCCTATTATCCACACTACTGTCCTACGTACAGTACGGTGAACGTCGTGATCTCCCCGTACCATTTCTACGTGGGGGTAGTCCCCAGCTACATCTATCGCCAGCACGTCTACGTCCGGCCTCCAAGGGTTGTATACATCGAGGTTCCGATCTACGTCGATGGCTATTACCGGGGATACCGTGATAGCGACTACTATCTGAATCGGACAACCTGGTGGAGCGATGATCGGAGCATCGAAGCGGGAGTGCGCAACGCGGTTGAGGATCTCGAGGATGCATTCCGCTACTCCGACATCACCCGGCTGACTCAGCTCGCCGACCCGACCACCGACATTGCGATCTTCACGCAGGGACGCTACCAGTACAGCGTCCGATCCAACGATTACCTGGATATGACGCGCGACTTCATGGTCAACTCCGATACCGTTCGATTCGATGTGTTCAACGTCCGCCGTCGCTCAAACGGGGTGTACAATCTGTCTGCAAAGCACGTCTATCGCGATCGAGAGGGCGGTACGAGCGCCGTATATCTCAGTTTCGTGCTCGAGCGGGTGCGCGGCTACTGGACCATCACCCAGGTCGATACGGCGCCGGACCGGCTTTAGCCGACATCCGGATCTAAGGCGAACGGCGGGCGGGGTTTCATCCCCGTCCGCCGTTCTTTAACTCCGGCTCCCGCTCCATCGGTCTATGTAGGATTCCGGCATCCATAAACTCCTCACCGACGATCTCGAATCCCCAGCGCTCGTAGAACGATAGGGCTGCAACCTGAGCGTTCAGCGCGATCGTGCGGAAATCCCCGGCATCACTGAGCATCCGTTCCATCAGCGCCGTACCCACCCCCTGCTTGCGATAGGGGCGCAATACGGCCAGACGTCCGATGATCCAGCGTCCGGAGTCCCTTGCGACCAGCCGGGATGTGCCCACCGCGCGATCGCCGATGGACGCGAGGTAAAGGACGGCCCGCGCATCATCCGCATCGATCTCCTCGTCCAACGGCACGTTCTGTTCCGATACGAAAACCGCAAGGCGGATCCGGAGGCTGGCACGAAGGTCTGCCAGATCCGAAACCGGTTTGACGTCGATCGGGACTTCACCCTGTTTTGATCTCCCCAGACCCATGGCCGAGGATACCCTCTGAGCTGGACCTTAGAACCGCCCAACCGGACCGGGGTTGACCGACCGAGCGGCCGTGTGCTATACAGATAAGCTTCCGGAGCCGTTGCTGGCCTGGCGGATGTCTCGCCCGGCCTTACGACAGTGACCGGTGGCTGCCCCGATCCGAGTTGCTTCGTACTGAGAGGAGGGCGCTGTACTGGTACAACATCAACACGCTTCCCATCGTCGGAAGCCAACTACGTTCTTGACGTTCTTCGCGGTGACGAGCGCCATGTTGACTGCAGGCGCAGTATCGTTGCTTAACGCACGGGCTGATGAACCGCGCACACCTTCCCCGGCCATCTCGGCCAAAGTCGTTAAGGTGAAGGAACCGATCCCCTACAAGACCACTCGCAAGCCGACATCGGAACTTCGCGAGGGCTCCAGTAAGACGGTCCAGGCGGGCGCAAACGGCTATAACATAGCCTCCTATCGCGTTACCTACCGTGATGGAGACGAGGTTTCCCGTGAGCTTCTCGGTCGAAAACTCGGCAAGAAGCCGATCGCAGAGGTGATCCACGTCGGTACCGCCCCTGTCTCGCGAGGTCGCCTGGCCTCCCGCGGCTATTACGCTGGCCGGAGGGTGGTCACCATGATCGCGACCGGCTACGATCCAAGCCCAGCATCCAACGGCGGCACCAATCGGACATCCACCGGTTTGAAGGTCGGGCATGGCATCGTCGCCGTTGATCCGAACTTCATCCCGATCGGAACGCGCCTCTTCATCGAAGGCTACGGTTATGCTGTGGCTGCCGATGTGGGCGGCGCCATCAAGGGGAATCGGATCGACCTCGGCCATGATACGGCGCGCGGAGCCCGCAACGTCGGCCGTCGCGTGGTTCGAGTTCGTATCCTGAACTAAGGTTGGCCCGATCGTCCTCGCGATCGGGCCATAACACTCCGTTTGGATCCGGCTGCACCGAGCGTAGCGCGAAGCCTCTTGCGACAGCACGGGGTCCAACCCCGCCATAGGCTCGGGCAGAACTTCCTGATCGACGGCAATATCCTCGATCGAATCGCCGATATAGCGGCCGAACACGACCGCCTGCCGATCTTCGAGATCGGAGCCGGCCTCGGCGCCCTCACGCTCCGTCTGACGCAACGGGCGCCCGCCGTGACCGCGGTTGAGCTGGATCAGCGGCTGAAACCGATCCTCGAAGAGGTTCTCGTCGGACTGTCTAACGTAACGATACTCTATGACGATGCGCTTCGTCTCCCGCTCGACGACGCCCTTTCGGCGGCTTTCGGGATCGGCAACGGCGTTGTGGCGGGCAATATCCCGTATGGGATCACTACTCCTCTGTTGGAATGCCTCTTCGAGCGCATGGAGCGAATCGTACGGATCGTATTCCTCGTGCAGGCCGAGGTCGCCGAGCGGTTATGCGCCGAACCGGGCGCCAGGGCCTATGGTGCGCTGACGCTGTTCGCCCGTTCCCACTGCACCGTACAAACAATGCTGCAGGTCCCGCCGCACCTGTTCTATCCGCCGCCGGAGGTTCATTCCTCGCTGATTCTGCTCCAGCCCGATCCCGGCACGGCCGCCCGCATCACCAATCGGCCGCTGTTTCGCAAGCTCGTCCGCGCTGCCTTCGGTCAGCGACGCAAGATGCTGACGAATGCCCTCGTGGGCGGAGGGGTGTGCTCATCGGCAGCGCAAGCGAACGCCAGCCTCGAATCAGCCGGGATCCGGAGTGATCGACGCGGGGAAACGCTGACTCTGGACGAGTTCATCACGCTGGCCGGCGTCATCGAGGACACGGCCTAGCCGGAAGCATCACCTTCCTGATCTCGAGCCCCATCGAGCGCTGCCTTCGCGGCCGATCCGAGTCGGATGCTGAGCAGTTCGGCGTCTCGGCTCTGGCCCGATTCGATCTCACCGAACTGTCGGACGCCATCCAGCCCGTTCCAGGCGAAGACGATCCGCGCCCCCTTTAGATGGGTCAGAAATCCGAAGGCGTGGCTGCACAAATCGCGTGCCGCCGAGGCGCTGGTCACGGCTACGGCAAGTCGCTTATAGCCTTCGGATTCGGCGGTCTCGTCAGCGGGAGGTTCCACCAGGCGCCCGCGCACCCGCGGCACGACGCGATCGACGAAGAGATCAAGATCGTGATCCGTCGTAAAATGCAGCGTAATCTCGAATACCATCCGTCGACCTCACTTCCATAATCGTCGGCCCGTCTGGCCCGTCAACCTCGTATGGGTATCGGCCAGAAGCGCCGGAATATCCAGCTTCATCGGACATCGGGGCAGGCAATCGCCGCATGCCGTACAATAGTCTCCCTGCAAACCGGGCAGCCAGTGATCGGCGCCCCCGACGATCTCGCCCGTTATCGGATCGCGTCTGGCCAGCATGCCGTACCGATAGCGGCCGAACTCTACCATATCATACGCAACCGCGAGGTTCCTGAGCCGCAGAGCTTCCGGGATATTAATCCGCTCCGGGCACGGCAGGCATTCATGGCAATAGCTGCAGTATTCGGCCCCTAGCGCCTCCATAGCCTCGTCGAGCCGCTCCAGTGCCAGCCGTTCGGCTGACGATAACGGATCGTCCGAGGCAACCCCTTCAAGGTGCGCATCGAGTTCCTCGGGATTCGCCGCCCCGAGCGAAAGCGTGTGGACTGCCGGCTGGCTAAGCAGCCAGCGTTGATTCAACGCGATAGGTGTTCGCGGTTCGCAGAGCGCCCTGAGCCGATCAGGCGGACGGAAGAGCTGACCGCCCTTGTCGGTCGGCGAGATGATGAACACGCCGATGTCCATCGCAGCAGCCAGTTCGACGGCCGGGAGATTCCTCCGGTTCATCAGGTAGTAGTGGAGGTTCATCGTTTCAAACTCGCCCGTACGAAGAGTCTGCAGGATCGTCTCCAACGGCGCGTGGGTCGAAAAGCCAAGGTGGCCTACGCACCCCTCGTCCATTGCTCGACGAGCCGCGCCGAGAGCGCCGTCCGATCGAAGCGATTTCGCGAGGAGTTCGTCGTTGTTGATCCCATGGATGTCGAGGATCTCGACGTAGTTCACGTTGAGCCGCGTCAGACTGTCGTCCAGAGCCGCTCGAAACTCCTCCGCCGTGTCCATCGGTGGGATCTTCGTGGTGAGGATGAACTCATCTCGTCGGATGACCCCCTCCCGCAACGCGTTGCCGATGATCGCCTCGCTCTGGCCATACCCGCGTGCGGTCTCGATGTGGTTGATCCCGACATCCAGCGCCCGCCGCAGTGTCCCATAGGCCCGGTCCCGCGCCTGCTCCTCCGGCTCCTGGTCGGTTGGCGGGATTCGCATCGCCCCGAGCGTCAATACCGTCGTCTGTAGTTCCGTTCGTCCAAACCGTCTTGTGAGCATGGTTCGCTCCTCGTCGCATTCTAGCAGAGCAGTGCCCGGGCGTCAACCAGCATAGTCGAGCGCGGGACCGGTATAATCCATGCCATGGTTACAGGGAGGGGCGCAGGCATGATTACCGCCGAGGGGTATATCGCACAGGTGAAGGGGCTTCTGGACGCCCTCAATGTACAGGACGTCGACCGTCTGACGACACGGCTGGAGGATTGCTGGCGGAACGGCAAACGGGTGTTCCTCATCGGCAACGGGGGCAGCGCCTCCACCGCCTCTCACATCGTGAACGACCTTCAGAAGTGCATTCACCTCGAGTCGGGCAAGCCGCTCAAAGCGCTCTGCTTCGCGGACAACACCGCGCTCGTCCTCGCCTGGGGCAACGACACCGCCTACGACAACATCTTCGCGCCTCAGGTGGAGTGCTGGGCCGAGCCGGGCGATCTGCTCATCGCCATCAGCGGGAGCGGCAACTCCGCCAACGTGCTGTGTGCGGTTGAAGAGGCGGAGCGTCGAGGCGCACGAACGTTCGGCCTGGCCGGATACATGGGCGGAGAACTTGCGGCCGCGGCAGACGAATGCATCGTCGTCGGCTCGACCAACATGCAGCAGATCGAGGACATCCATATGGTGATCCTCCATATGGCGTTCTCGCTCCTGCGCGAGCGCGTACGGACCCGTTCGTAGACCGTGATCCGCGGCGTAATCCTCGACCGGGACGGGGTATTGAACCAGGATTGTCCCGGTTTTATAACCGATCCGAACGCCTTCCTTCCCATACCCGGAGCGCTCGAGGCCGTCGCGCGGCTGAACCGTGCCGGCGTGCCGGTCGCCATCGCTACCAACCAGTCGGGCGTCGGCAGAGGGTTGATGACCGCAGAGGGGCTTCAGGCGATCCACCATAGACTCGTGACGCTCGCCGAAGAGGTCGGCGCTCATTTTGATGCGATCTACCACTGCCCTCATGCCCCATGGGATCGCTGCGATTGCCGCAAACCGGCGCCCGGTATGCTGCTGCGGGCACAGAAGGATCTCAACCTCGATATGGGCGCAAGCTGGTTCGTTGGCGATAAGGATACCGACATTCAGTGCGCCACGGCTGCGGGATGCCGCGGGGTCCTCGTTCTGTCGGGCCTCGACACCGGCTATTACCCGGGTGAGTCAGCGTCAACCCCCTATCTGGTATGCGCGGACCTCGCAGGAGCCGTCGAACTGTTCTTTGCCGAGGCCCGTTAGGCGAGGTTGGGTCGAGCTCTAGAGTTCCCGACGATACTGAAGGGCAGAGGATAGGGTCGCAGGATCCGCATAGTCCAACTCAGCGCCCACCGGCAGACCGTGCGCCAGCAGGGTAACGCGCACCCCGACGGGCTTCAGCAGCTTAGCGAGATAGAGCGCCGTCGTATCGCCCTCAACGGTGGGGTTCGTAGCCACGATCACCTCCTCGATCCCCCGCGTCGCGATCCGTTGGAGGAGTTCGCGCACTCGAAGCATCTCCGGCATGATCCCGTCTCTCGGTGAAACCAGTCCCTGCAGGACGTGATAGAGCCCACGATACTCCTGGGTCCTCTCAATGGCCATGATATCCCGGGGCTCCGCGACGACGCAGACGACATGGGCGTTTCGGCGAGGGTCGCGGCAAACCGAACAGGTCTCCTCCTCGGAGAAGTTGAAACACTCCGCGCAGAACCGTATCCGTTCCTTCACTTCGAGGAGCGCCTCTGCGAGGGCCTGTACATCGGAGGCCGAACTTCGCAGGATATGGTAAGCCATACGCTGCGCCGATTTGGGCCCGATTCCGGGCAGCTTCCCCAGCTCGCCGATTAGCCGCGCCAGCGGCTTAGCGTGATGGAGCATCGAGGATCTCGGCGTGTCGTCGATGGTTCATTCCGGCTCCAGGGGGTAGCGGGATCAACATGCACTCAACCGCCCAGACGCTGGACGGCTTCCTTAGCCGCCCCGTGGTTCGGATCTCCGGCCAGCACCAGCCGGTATTGGCTCAACGCTTCAGCCTTCTGACCGTTCTTTTCGTACAGGCCGCCGAGTTTCATTCGATAGATCGCGAGGCCCGCTGCCGGTACGTTGTTCGCTCGAACGATCTGTTCGTATACCGCGATCTCCTCCGGCAGGCGACCCGCGCTGGCGTAGTAATCGGCGATGATCAGTCGGGTCGATACATCGTTCGGATCTGCGGCGGCGGCCCGCTTGCGGATCTCCAGAGCCTCCTCATGCCTGTTGCTGCGGGTGAGCATACCGGCGTAGCTGAGCAAAAGAGCGCGATCAGCATCCGGCTTTGCCGCAAGGGGCGCGAGGAACGTCAGCATCTCGGACCGCTTGCCAGCCCGATCGCACGCGGCTTCATAGCGGCTCAGAGCGCCCTCGTTGCCCGGCTTACGAGTGATCAGCCGCTCCAGATATGGGATCCAGCCGTCCTCTTTCTTAGTCTCTCCGTACACGGTCTCCAGTTTGGCGAGAGCCTCCCCGTTCTCTGGCTGCAGCTCAAGGGCTTGCTCATACTCTCGCTGGGCCTCGCCGTAGTTCTTCATCGCGAGGTAGGCGGAGCCGATCTTCACACGGATCCAGGCGTCCGCCGGCGCACCGGTGAGGATCTGATTGTACTCCGCGATTGCCTCCGCATACCGCCCCTGCTGCTCCAGTAGGGAGGCCACGGCGCTCCGATAGGATGCAACGGACGGGTTCGCGTGGATCAATCGGCGCCATTCGGCCACGGCCTGATCGATCTTGCCCTGAGCGGTCAGCAGCCTCGCGATCTGCCCCGCGACCGATGGATCGTTGGCATTGGTCTCCTCGAGGCCTCGATAGACGGCAATCGCTTCGTCGATCTTCTGCTGCTTCTCCAACACGCGTGCAAGGCTGGTCTGCGCGGCAACATCCCTGGGTGTCCGTTTGACCAGGTCGCGATATTCCTGTTCGGCTTTGTCGTACTGCCCATCTCGTTCGTAGATACTCGCGAGAGCCATATAGGGATAGGGATCGGCGGGCAATCGGAGCTTGAGTCGCGTCAGGACCTCCACCGCTTGCGGCAGCTTGCCCTGCCGTTCGAGCGCCTGAGCCACGATACGGTTGGCCTCCGTATCATCGGGCAACGCATCGGCCAGACGCGCGTAGACGGTCGACGCTTTGTCGAGATGATTGAACGCTTCGTAACAGCCGGCCAACGCTGTATAGACCGCCGCGTTCCTCGGTGCGATCTTCAGGGCTTCTTCAAACGCCGAGACGGCGGCCGATTCCTGTTTTCGCGCCTGATGCGCCCTCCCCAGCGCCAGCCATGCATCCACGTCTTTCGGAAAGGCGCGAGTCCAATCGGTATAGGTCTTCAACGCATCGGCGCTCCGACCCATCTGCTCGTACAGATAGCCAAGACCGATCAGGCCGTTTCGATTCTTGCCTCCAAGAAGCGCCTTCTTGTAGCGCTGTTCGGCAAGGTTCTGATACTCCCGTTTGACGGCGGGATCGGTCGCCGTCTGCGCGGCCCAGGTCTCAGCGACCGCCGTGTCGATCAGCAGCTTGGAATCCTTCGGCGCCAGCGCCAGCGCCGCCCGAAAATGGACCACGGCCTGGGCGTAGTTCCGCATCTCATAGTACAACCGCCCCAGGTTGAAGCGGGCCTGCAGGAACTTCGGCGAAAGCTCCACGGCCTTGAGGTAACTCGATATCGCGGCGTTGATCGGCGTGCGATCCTGAGGCCCGGAGGCCATCGCCTGCTGCGTCAACCCGAGGTTGTAGAATGCCGCTCCGTTTCTGGGCATCAGCTTCGCTGCGCGTTCATGGGCTGCCAGAGCCCCCTTCAGATCCTTCTTCTGATAGAGAAGGACACCGAGCGAGAGGAACGCCTCTCCCAGCATCGGATCGAGCCTGGTCGCCTTCGTCAGATGGGTCAGAGCCTCGTCGTTCCGGCCCTTGGCCGCAAGAACGAAACCGAGGTTGAACTGGGCCGCCGCGTTCTCGGGCGCATAGCGGGCAGCGAGGCCATATTCTTTTATCGCCCCCGGGAGATCGCGCTTTGCGGCATAGCACCCGCCGAGGACGAAATGCGCCTGGCCGTTCTTCGGCTCCAACCGCACAGCCGCATCGGCATAGGCTCGCGCCTGCGCGTACTGCTTCCTCTCCAGATAGAGCGTGGCCAGCTGGACCGCCGGCCCCGCGCTCCTCGGTTCGATCTGCGATGCCTTGAGGAAGTGCGTCTCGGCACGCTTGTTGTCGCCCCGGGCGCGGTAGAGCAAGCCGAGGTTGAGGTGGGCTGCATAGGCGCGCGGCTGCACTTTCAGGACGCGCGAGTAGAGAGTGATGGCCTCGTTCACCTTGCCGTTGCGGTGCGCTTCCAGTGCCCGATTGAAGAGCCGTTCCGCGTCGGCGACCGCTCGTGAGCCTGCGGGGGATTTCGCCTGGCCGCCGCAGACGCCCATCCAGGAGAAGGCGAGTGCGATAGCCACCGCGCGGCAGAGGAGCGCCCTGTTGATCGTATGATGAACCCTGTTCATGGGCTGGATTCTACCAGACTGGATCCAACGCTGACGGGAATACCGGATGGAGCAGGAGCGTCATCGCCAAAACCGAACATGAAGGGACACGAAACGGCGCAGGGAGGCAAGGGATGGAGCTGCATCGCATAGGATCGATCTCACCCGGTGATTGGTACCACGACGTTCGGGATCAGTTGAAATGGCATATCTATCGAAGGGCTGAAGCCGCCTTCGTCGCGGGCGATGCGGCGCGGGACGCGCTGACGACCGCGGAGGCCGTTCAGCGACGGCAGACAGAGATACGGGAGAGCTTCATCCGAAGCATCGGGGGCTTGCCGGACTCGCACGGCATCCCGGAAGCCCTTGTGAGCGGCGTGATCCAGCGAAGCGGCTTTCGCATCGAACGGCTCATCTATGAGTCCCGACCGCGCAACTACATCACATCGCTCCTCTATGTCCCCGATCACCGGACTGAACCGGGCCCTGCCGTGCTCTTCCTCTGCGGCCACGCGACTCAGGGCAAGGCCTATCCGGAGTATCAACGGGTCTGCCAACTCCTCGCCAGAAGCGGCTTCGTGGTCCTTGCCCAGGATCCGATCGGACAGGGCGAGCGGCTCAGTTATCTCGGTGACTCAGGCTCCCCTCCCCCGATCGGTCCATGCACCCACGAGCATGACCATGCAGGCAGCCAATGCGTCCCGGTGGGCTGGCGGCTCGCCCGGTTTTTCCTCCACGATGCCATGCGGAGTCTGGATTACCTCGCCGCTCGGCCGGAGGTGGACCCCTCCCGCATCGGGCTCACGGGCAACTCGGGCGGCGGCACCCAATCGTCCCTCCTGATGATGACCGATCCGCGCATCGCCGCAGCTGCCCCGGGCACCTTCATCATGAACCGTCGCACGTATATGTACACGGGCGGCTCTCAGGACGCCGAGCAGATCTGGCCCGGATTCACGGCCTCCGGCTTCGATCACGAGGATATCCTGATTGCGATGGCCCCGAAACCCGTCGCCGTACTCGCCGTGACCGACGACTTCTTCCCCATCGAAGGCACGCGGAGAACCGTGGAACGCTGCCGACGCATATGGGAGATCTTCGGGGTTCGCGAGCTGCCTGCGCTCGTGGAAGACGCCGCGGGGCACGCCTACACCCGAACGCTGGCGGTTGAGGCCACTCGGTTCTTTTCGCGACAACTGCGCGGGGCGGACTGTGAACCCGATTACGATGCGGTGGAGCCGCTGGCGGAATCGGAGGTTCGATGCAGTCGGTCCGGTCAGGTTATGAGGGATTTCCCTGATGCCGAAGCGGTCTTCGAATCGGTCGATCGCCGTCGTCGCGACCTGAACGACGAGCGGCAGAGACGGTCTACGCCGACGCGCCAACGCGCGGAGGAGTTCCTTCGGACGCGAGTGGCGGCCCATCGTGTCCCCTGCGATCACAACGCACGATCGTATTGCACCGACCATGTGGCGGGTCTCCGGATGGACGCGCTGGTCTGGTGGTCCCAGCCCGATCTGCTCGGGCACGCGCTTGCCATCACCAATCCTTCCCGGCCCCTCCGCGGATCTCCCGTCACACTGGCGTTATGGGATGGAGGCACTTCGGAGACACGGGGCCACTGGTCGTGGATTCGCGACACGGTGGAGGCTGGCCGATCGGTCGTCGTCCTGGACGTCTCCGGCGTCGGAGCCCTGGCGCCGCACGATCTTCTGACAGGCTATGCCCCGAAGGAGTTCTACGGCGTGATCCATAAACTGGCCGACGATCTCACCTGGCTGAATGACAATCTCGCCATGCTTCGAACGTACGATGTCCTCAGGGCGGCGGACATGCTGCGCGATCGCTATGAAGTCCGGGATCTGACCATCTACGCGCTCTCCGGCCCGGCTCGGGAATGTATGTACGGCATTCTGGCGGCCCAGCTCGCTCCGGACATACGGCTTGAGGTCGAAGGCGAGGTTCCTGCGTACTCAGACTGGGTCGGAGAACGGCTCTATGATCCGCAGAACATCAAAGCCATCGAACTGCCGGGTGTCCTCGAATGGTTCGACCTGCCGGAGCTGCTCGATCCGTAGGACGCTGGGCCTAACGGAGGATCAATCGGACCGCAGCGAGCGCTGCAAGCGCCTGTACTGCGCCGTCGAACGCGCGCTGTGGTATCCATGGGAGAAGCCGACGCCCGAGAACAGCCCCTAACGCAGCGAAAGGGGCGAGCGCCACACAGGTCCGGATGGTGTCTGCGTCGACCAGCGGATTGGCCGGATTGGCGTAGCTCAGGGCGATGAATAGCGGCAGCTTCGCGACGTTCACGAGGAAGAAGAACCAGGCCGTTGTACCCATGAACTCGGTCTTCGGAAGCTCCATCGCCTGCATGTAGATGGCCATGATCGGCCCGGCCGCGTTCGATGCGGTGGTCGTGAAACCCGCCCCTGCGCCAACCACAGCGACCGCGCCGCGACTGTGCGGGGTGATCCGTCCGCCCATTCGGTTCTGCGCTAGGCGCAGGCCGAGCATCAACAGCACGAGGATGCCGATGAGCTGGTTCATTCGGTCCTGCGGCCCGTGCGCCTCGCCCAACGCCTTGAGCGCGAGAACACCGGCGGCCATACCCACGGCGACCCATGGGATGAGGCCCAGTATCCGATCCCACTTTGCATGGCGCCGATACCATGCGACCGCGAACAGATCGGAGAAGATGAGCAGCGGCAGCATCGTCCCGACGCTGCGCCGCGCTCCGAGGGCCTCGGCAAGGAGCGGTACGACGATGATGCCCGCTCCCGGCATGCCCGTTTTTGAAAAGCCGATGAAGAGGGTCGCGCAGCCTCCGAGTATCCATTGGTACAGTGTGAGATCCATGGGCGCGCTATCTACAGCCAGCATACCTGAGCCTGAACGGTACATTCTGCAGGCGCCCCCGTTCAGCAAGGTCCGCGCCCTATGGTGTAGACTCGTATAATAGGAGGGTTCGCCATGAACACCAGCAACGACTGGGATGTAATCTGGAAGTGGCAATGGTTCCGCCGTGCACAATGGCAGCCCCATTATCGAGACCCCAATCATGCGGAAGGGCGCCCCGCACGAGCGACTCCAATCTGGAGCCAGGCGCTCAAACAGTCGGGCGCGGAACGCGTGCTCGACTGCTGTTGCGGTCTGGGGCTGCGCGCCATCTTGCTCAAGGAAGACGGTTTCGACGTAACCGGCGTCGATGGAAGCGACGTCGCGATCCGACATGCGATTGAGCTGGCCGAAGCGCGGGAGTTGTTCATTCCATTCGAGCGGTGCAGCTGCGAACACCTCGGTGCGCGTTTTCACAACGAGTTCGATGCCGTCATACAGGATGGCCTCATGTGGGCCGGCGATCCGGACCAGCTCCGATTCCTGATCCATAACTGCGCGGCCGCGCTCAAGCGTGGAGGGTCTCTCATCTTTACGGGTCCCGAACAATGGGCGCGGGCCGAGGACCGACAAGCCCGACTGGAACACGCGTGGAACTCGTCTCCGAGGTTTCAGGTGCGTGCGGAGTGCGCTCATGGTGGCATTCACATGACGCTTGTCGTGGCGCGCGACCGCGAGGAGTTCGCCATCGTCGAGCACTACCTGTTCGTAGTTCACGAGAACGGCGTTACCCATCTCGAAACTGCGTCGATACGGAACTCGATGCAATGGACATGGCAGGACCTTCAGGAAGCGTGCATGGAAGCCGGATTTCATTCGGTTCAGACGGTTCAGATCGAGATCGGAGGCCACGAACATCACATCAATGTGGCGCAGCGGTAGCCGGGTAATAACGAAGGAGATAGGATCTTGCTGACAGCGGTTGTATACGCGTGTCTGATGGCTGCGCCCTTATCGGCGCCCAGCGCTGATTATTATGTATCGCCTGCAGGGAACGATGCCTGGTCCGGAAGATTGGCCGAACCGAACTCATCACGGACGGACGGCCCCCTAGCCTCCATAGAAGCAGCCCTCAGGGCAGGACGACGGCTGAACCGAGGCGCCAACGGCTTGACAATCCTCGTGCGCAAGGGCATCTACCAACTGGAGCGACCACTGACGCTCGGACCAGAGGATAGCGGAGTCGCCCAACGCCCCACGCTCATCGCCGCCTATCCGGGCGAGCGCCCAATCCTATCGGGGGGTTCAAGGATCACCGGTTGGACGATCAAGAACGGCCGCTGGACAGTGACCCTGCCGGATGTGCGTGCGGGACGATGGCGGTTTGAGCAGCTGTTCGTCAATGGAACGAGACGATATCGGCCGCGACTGCCGAAGAACGGTTATTACCTGATCGATCAAGAAGCGGAGTCGTCGCCTGAAGTGGGCGGAGCCGGTTTCGATCGGTTCCAGTTTGCTGGCAACGACCTGAAACCCGAATGGCGCAATCGAGAGGATATCGACCTCCTGTGCTTTCAGGTGTGGACGATGGCGCGCATGCGAATCAAGGATATCGATGCCGCGGCGCGGCTCGTGACGTTCGCGAAACCGACCTTGAGCGCGGCAGGCTACTTCAGCCTTCGAGCCGGTCAGCGATATATCGTGGAGAACGTCCGCGAAGCGCTCACGGCTCCCGGAGAATGGTACCTGGACAACCGTACGGGAGAGCTCAGCTATATCCCGCTGCGCGGAGAGCGTCCTGACCGGGCTGAGGTCTGGGCGCCCCGCTTGGAGCAGTTGGTGGAGTTCAGAGGAGATGGAACCAACCGACGCTGGGTTCAGCATATTATCCTTAGAGGATTGACCTTCGCCCATGCGAACTGGACGACGCCCGCTGAAGGGTATCAGTCGTCACAGGCGGAGGCGCCGATTGAAGGGGCGATACAGGGTGTGGGCGCCCGACACTGCACCCTGGATCAATGCACGATCACCCATGTAGGCGGTTACGGCGTCGAGTTCGGCGCCGCGTGTCAGAACTGTACCGTACGCGACTCAACCCTGGTCGATCTCGGGGCCGGAGGAGTAAAACTCGGCGAAACGGGGGGCGCCGCGGATCCGGAACTCCTCTCGGGCGGCCATAGCGTACTGAACTCGCTGATCGCCCATGGCGGCAGAATGCATCCCGCGGGTATCGGCGTCTGGATCGGCGCATCACCCAACAACCGCGTGGCCCATTGCGAGATCGCGGATCTCTACTATACCGGCGTCTCCGTCGGATGGTCGTGGGGCTACGCGCCAACGGCGGCCCACGACAACATCATCGAGCACAACCACATCCACGACATCGGCCAGGGCGTGCTCAGCGACATGGGCGCAACCTACACCCTCGGACTATCGCCCGGAACCGTCCAGCGCAACAACGTCTTCCATCACGTCGAGAGTTTCGGCTACGGCGGCTGGGGCATCTACTTCGACGAGGGCACCACGGGGATGCTGGCCGAGAACAACCTCGTCTATGCCTGCAAATCCGCCGGTTTCCACCAGCACTATGGACGGGACAACACCGTGCGCAACAACATCTTCGCGCTCAATCGTGAGAGCGAGATCATGCGAAGTCGCGCTGAGGACCACCTCTCCTTCACGTTCGAGCGGAACATCGTCTACTGGGACACGGGCACGCTCCTCGCGGCCACCTTCGCTGGCGATCAATACCGATTCCATAACAACCTGTACTGGCGTAAAGGGGGCCAACCGTTCGATTTCGCGGGGAGCTCTCTGGCGGAATGGCAGGCGCGGGGTCAGGATATCGGGTCGGTTGTCGCGGATCCGGCCTTCGTCGATCCGGAGCGGTTCAACTTCGACCTGCGCCCATCCTCTCCGTCGGCGAAGATCGGCTTCCGACCATTCGATTGGCGACGCGCCGGACGACGGGAGACCGGTCTTCGGGCCCCGACGAAGGTCCAGACGCCCAGGGCTTATCCCGCGCCGCCTCCGCCTGCGCCGCCGAATCCGATCCGGCTCACGTTTGAGGATCTTCCCGTCGGCAAGCGCCTCCTGGGCGCGGTAACCTATGAGGAGACGCCCGAGGCGACGATACGCGTCTCCGACGAAACCGCCGCAAGCGGCCGGAAGAGCCTGAAGTTTACGGATCGTCCTGCCCAGCAGGCCCGCTACAATCCGCATCTCTTCTTTGATCCGGGCTTTGTGGACACCGTGCTGCGAGGGTCCTTCGCTGTCCGGATCGAAAACGGCGCGCGGCTATATCACGAATGGCGCGATGGGTCCAATCCCTATCAGGTTGGGCCGTCGATCATCATCGACGGCGAGGGCCACGTCACCGCCAACGGTCGAGCGCTGGTGACCATCCCAACCGGTGCGTGGGTCACGATCGAGATCGTTTGCGGAGTGGGTACGAAGGCAACGGGGCGGTACGACCTCACCGTGCGGCTGCCGGGACGTACGGCGCCCCTGCATTTCAACGCCATTCCGTGCCCGTCGAGATTGCCTCGTCTCCAATGGTATGGCTTTGTCGCCGATGCCGATGACGACGCGATCTTCTATTTGGATGACATCGCGCTCAGGCCGGTGCGCGCTCGATGACACGCGCGATCAACTTCAACGCGGGGCCGTCCGCTCTCCCGGAATCCGTTCTGCAGCGGGCGGCCGAAGCCGTTCGGGAGATCGGCGGTTCGGGCATGTCCATCCTGGAGATCAGCCATCGCGCCGAGCCGTTCCTGAGCCTGCATCGCGACGCCCAGGACCGCCTGCTCGCCCTTCTGGGGCTGTCGCGCGAGTCCTTCACGGTCCTGTTTCTCGGGGGCGGGGCGAGTCTGCAGTTCCTCATGCTCCCGATGAACTTTCTCAGCGCGGACGTCGGCGCCGACTACGTGGATACCGGCACCTGGGCCACGAAGGCGATCGCAGAAGCCCGACGCCTCGGTCCGGTACGCGTGGCGGCAAGCTCCGAGGGAGACCGATATGCGCGCATTCCCGAGGTGGACCGGGTCGACCCATCGTCCCGGTACCTCCATATCACCACCAATAACACGATCGAGGGAACCCAGTGGCGCACTCTGCCGGATGCGGGTGCGATCCCCCTTGTCGCCGATATGTCCTCCGACATCCTCTCCATGCCGAGGGATTTCGGTCGATTCAGCCTGATCTATGCCGGCGCCCAGAAGAACCTCGGCCCGGCCGGAGTTACGATCGTCCTGATCAAGCGCTCCTTCCTTGAGACCGCGTCCGACAACCTGCCGCCGATGCTCTCGTACCGGGTCCAGCACGCCGAGGATTCCCTATACAACACACCGCCGGTCTTCGGCATCTACGTCGTCGGATTGGTCTGCCGGTGGATCGAAGAGCAGGGTGGTCTCGCCTCCGTCGCGGAGCATAACGCCGCCAAGGCGCAATGCGTCTACGATGCGCTCGATGCATATCCCGATGTTTTTGAGCCGACAGTAGCGATCCCCGAGCATCGCTCCCAGATGAACATTACCTTTCGATTGCGTGATCCGAGCGTCGCCGACGACTTCCTTAAGGGCGCCCGAGCTCTCGGAATGGTCGGGCTCAAGGGTCATCGTTCGGTGGGCGGTTTCCGGGCGTCGCTCTACAACGCCGTGCCGCTCGAAGCCGCAGCGCGATTGGCGGAGTACCTGACGTCGTTCGCCCGCCGATAGGCGAGCGTGGACCGGGCTTCTTGGAGAGCGCGGGGATGCCGGCAGCTCCACCCGATGACACGGGACCCGACCCGGTATCGCGGCTCGTCGAGCGCCTGATCGAAGCGCCGTCGACGCGGCTGGCGCAGGCACGCAGGGCGCTCGTCCAGCTGCAGGATGAGCGTCGGGTAGGCGCCCTGGCCGCGGCGTTATCGATGCACCGCACCTCCCGAACGGCTTATGCGCGGATCGTCCGAACCCTGTGCGAGATCGGAGCCGACGGCGCCCTCGAAGCGCTGCAGGCGGAACTGCTGCGGCCCGACTGCTATCATCGGACGATCATCGCGCATCTCGCCGCGCATCGACGGTACGCAGTCCTCCTGAATGCCATACCCGACGCACGGCGGGCCGTGCAGCGGGCCATCGCACGTACGCTCGCGAAGGGCCGAGTCGGCGCAGGAGTCGGACCGATCTGCCGCCATGCCCGCTATAAGAACGGGGCCACGGACCGCTTTATGGTCGAGGCGTTACGCGCTTACGGCTCACCCGGTCGGTTGGTCGACGCCGTCCTCGAGGATAACGCCCTCAGTGACATGGAGCGAATCGACGCGATCATGCGGGTACGCGACCTCCCCGGAGTCTTGAGACGCCTGGACCTCGACCGGCATCTGACCGTACGCTCGCGCGGCGCAACCTCCTTAGCCGCGACTGCACGCCGCACCGACGTCCTATACCGTGAAAGAACGAGGCTGGTTCGACCCGCTGCGAGTTCGACCGACGGACTCCTTCTTCGCCCTGCGAAGGGTGTCGACGCCTCGACCAACGAGCGGCTGCTGCGCCCAGGCGAGACCCCCTCGGACACGACGGACGAGGAAGAACCGCCGCGCGGCTGGCTGGCCAACCTGATCGAGGCCCTCCGAAACGCCTTTACGGCGGAGTAATCGGGCGTTCATCCATCGGGGTCTACGACCATCGGGCGCAGAACCGACCGCGCGACGGCCAACGCGATCAGTCGGTTCGCATCGGCAACCGCATTCGAAGCAGGGTGCCCTTACCCTCGGCGCTGGTCCCTTCGAGAACCCCGCCGTGGGCGCGCACGGCGTTGAACACGATCTTGGTTCCGAGTCCCGAGCCGCCCGGTTTCGTACTGTTCGCCTCACCCCGGAGCAACCGTTCGAGGATCTGCGGCGGCATACCGGAGCCGGTATCCTCGACCTCGATTACGATCTCCGGTGAGGCCGCTCCTCCGTCCGTCGTCTCGATTCGCGTTCGCACGGTAACCCGACCGCCGGTCGGCGTCTCGGGAATGGCGTTGTTAACGAGATTGTACAGAGCGCTTCGGATGAAGAACGGATCCAGGCGCGTCGGCGGCATGTCCACGAGCTCGCGCTCCAGGGTGACGCCTCGCTCCCGAGCCACGGGGCTCAGCTCCGTGATCTGCTCGGCAATCAGTTCGCCGAGGTCGCAGAGCTGCATCTGAGCTTCCGATTGGATCCCTTTGAGTACATCAGAGATCAGTCGGGTATGTTCCTGGACCGCCCTCACCTGAGCCCGCAGGATCTCGGTGTACTCCGGATACTCCTCTCGAACCCGCTGGATCGCCGTTATTAGTTCACGCCGGACATCCGGGCTCAGGCCGTCGCCCAGTGTGTCCAGAGCCTGCACCATCTCATCCAGATCGGACTCCAACATGTCAGCCACCATGGCAACCGGGGCGATCCGATTCTTGATATCGTGGCTGAGATTGCCCACCGCTCTGGCCACCGCAGCCATCTGGGCCTCCCGTTGCAGATCGGCATTCTCGATGGCCGTAGCCGACACAGCTGCGACGATCTCGAGGACGGAGATATCGTCATCGTTGAAATCGCCCGTCGTCTTATTCAGTATCTGCATCACACCGACAGGATCGCCGCCCTGTTTCATCAGCGGCACGGTGACGGCGTTAATGGTGACGAAGCCGACGGCTTCACCGATATCGCGTCGGTGGCGTTGCGCAGCGCCGGGGTCGTTGCTCAGAACGGTGCGGCCTGTTCGGAAGACCTCGCCCGCAATCCCTTCCCCGGCCGGCATCGCTTGACCGATGAGCCGCGACGAATGCGGCGGCCCGACGACATACTGAAAGACTAGCGCATCATCCGCAGGGCGGTGGAGGTAGATCGACCCGGCGCTGGCATCGACTGCCTGCATAGAGATCGATAGTGCATCGCGGATGCGATCATCCAGGCTCAACCTCGCGAAGAGGCCCTGGGTGATGCGATGAACGGCGGCAATCTGCCGAACACAGGCTTCCGTCGG
>JABWBA010000066.1 GCA_013360745.1 Chthonomonadales bacterium
CTGAAGGGCCACGCTCAGCCGATTTCGGCTGCCCTTCGCCGGACGTCCGATCAAGACGGAATGGGCGGGGAACCACGTGCGCAGCGGGTCCGGATCGGGCCAGTCGACGCGGCTGAGCTTCGTGCGCGCATCGTCCGGAAAGAGCGCCATGACCTGATCGCACAGACCGCCCGCGATCGGTCGCCGCTCCCGCTCGTTCGTCGGGCCGTGAAATCGACGGTTCAGATAGGCTATGAGGCCGGGCGACGGAGCCGCGTTCACGGGGCAGTCGGCGAACGCCGGGCAGATGCCGGGCACGATCTCGATCCGAAAGCCGTAGGCGGAGGGCATGATGGCTTCCCTGCGCGCCATCAGGTCGACGCCGCCGTAGGTGACGCGTCGCACCGTTTCGGCCAGAACGGCGTAGTGCCCGAATCCGTAGTTCCAGTAGCTGACACCTTCGTCGCAGTAGCCGTCCTCCGTGAACCCTTTGAGCGCGTTCATCGAATAGTGTTCGGCCGCGAGGACGTACCATGCGCGCTCGCGACGATCGGTGAGGCCGGTCAGGGCCGCTCCTGTCACGCCGGCGAGGCAGACGGAGTTCCAGTTCATCCTGGCGAGGAGCCACCACTGCGGTTGTTCCCCGGCGCACATCCGTCGATACGGTTCGAAGATCCGCGTCTGGAGCGCGTCGCGGACCACCCTCCGGGTATCCGGGGAGAGCCGAGATCCGAGCAGATACTCCGTGGTGGCCAGCGTCCAGCCGAGGGCCGAGGAGGCGAGGTCGATGGTGACGAGTTTGCCGCGGAAGTTCTCCAGGTTGGCGTCGTGGGCGGGCAGGACCCACGACTTCTCGGCGCAGACGGATCGGAGCGTCTCTTCCAGCGCCGGGAGGAATCGTCCGGAGCCTTCGACGCATTCGCCCAGCACGAGAGCGGGGATGCGCGAGCGTCGGGCGCTGAGCGTCGCCTCACCGCGCCGACGGTTGCCCGTACGTGAGTAATCGAGGTACAGGTCATCGGTGATCTCGGGCAACGGTTCGTTGAGGACCGCCACGGCGCGGGCGACGAGCTCACGCCCCTGCTTCCGGCGGGCCAGCGCCGACCATGCTCGTCGGTCATCGACGGTTGGCCCGAGCCGCCCCGGCATTGCCGGCAGCATCGCCTCGACGCGCTCCAGGGACGCGGCGTCGGGCGCAAACACATCGGCCGCTTCTGCGCCGTCGACCGTGGCGATGATGGCAACGGCTACCGCCAGCGCGGCAAGAACGCCGGTCATCGGTCCGCTCCGAAGGCGGTCGTGAGGTCGCTGTGCGTCGAGTGCATGACGCGTTTCCCCTTTCTTGCGTCCGATGACGAGTTATCGTTTGACGATGGTACAGAATGAAACCCACGTGCGCTCTGCATCGTCGTAATAGTTCCGTCTCATGCGGACGGAATCCCCCTAATCATCCCACCAAGGAGCCCAATAGCCATGACTTCGTTTCAAGACAAGCCCACGATTGCGGTTTTCCTCGACGTCGAGAACCTGTTTATCCATGCCGGCCAACAGGGCGTAACCTTCCGGGTCGGCCCGATCCTCGACCGTGCCCGGAGCGAGGGTCGTGTCATCGTAGCCCGGGCCTATGGCGATTTCGCCAAAGGCTATATGGAGCCGGTTCACAACGATCTCCGGCGCAGCGTTTTCGAACTGGCACAGCTGCCGACCGATCAGAAGGGGAAGAACACCGCCGATATGCTCCTCTCCCTCGATGCACTGGAGATGTGCTTGCAGCCGTCGCCGCCGGCGGTCATTGTGATCGGGTCCGGTGATCGCGATTACGTGCCGCTGGTCCAGCGCCTCCGACGCTACAACGCACGGGTGATCGGCGTCGGCCTTCTGGGGAGCATCAGCGCCAGCTTGAAAACCGTGTGCGACGATTATTGGTATTACGAGGATATTGCGCAACCCGCGGCTTCTGCCCCCAGCACGGCCCCGGTCACGCCGCCCGGCCCGTCGGGGCGTCGCGACCCGGTCGATAAGATCGTAGCCCTGTTCATTGAGACCATCCGCAATATGGAGGCCGCCAATGAGCAGGCGATTGCCTCGCGCGTTCTCGATATGATGCGCAGCAAGCTGCCGAGCTTCCAGTACCAGGATCTTGGCTTCGCCAAGTTCATCGATTTCGCGAACCATGTCGCAGAACAGGGCCTGATCCGTGTCGAGACCCACGGATCGACGGTCTCCTTCTCCTCTACGGAGGGGGAAGACCCGCTGGAGAAGGCCGCGGTTCTATGCCACGAAGTGGTTCGGAACTTCGAGGAGTCAGGCGAACCGGCGCTGGCCTCACGGGTCAATGAGGGTATGCGCCAGACCGATCCGTCCTTCAAGCATCAGGACCTCGGATTTCCCCGATTTGTCGACTTCGCCAACAGCGTGGCCAGCCGCGGTCTGATCCGAGTCATCAGTCAGGGAACAACCGTCGTCCTGTCGGCGGCGTCTCTCTCGTCCGACATGCCCGAACCCTCCGTAGAGGAGACCACAGCGCAACTGACCAACCGCTACCGGTCCGTTCTGGATCGGAAGCGCGTCACCCTCGTCGACTGGGAGGTGCGACGGACCCTGGTCACAGGCCTCTGGCGCGAGCTGGCGCAATCCGACGACGGTATGACCATCCAGCAGATGTCAGACAGCATTCTAGTCCATGCTGCGCAGCAGGGCTTCCATATCCCGACCGAGGCCGTGTATAAGCTGACCTATACACTGAATATCGGGCGGTGTTTTCGCATCAACGTGTCCGCACGGTTCATCGAGGATATCTTCGGTCAGAAGGCCAAACCGGCCTGCGACGAGGTCGAGGCCCTCGATCGGATGAACGTGACCTATGTCCGAGGGGTGCTGCTGGATCGCCCCGACCTCCCATTGCGGCAGGATGCCGTGGCGCGATTCCTGTTCGGCGAGCCGACCGAGACGCAGATTCAGCTGTCGGCAGACTACATCCGCCGCGCGCGGGAATGGCGCGATTACTGAACGACATCATCGGATCGGTTCCCCCTCGGCTCCGCCCCGCGATCTGCACTGGAGGACTTCAGCCGACCAACGGCGAACGACACCGAAGTACGTTTCAAAGGAGATGCCCACCATGCCTCCCGCCAATATCGGGTACGACGACACCCCGTTTCTGCCCGGTTCGCCCTATCGGGTTCACGACGGAACCCGTCCCCAACCCCGCGTCATCGCGCCCCCGTCGGCGCCCGGTGCGGCCCCTTCGGACGCGGTGATCCTCTTCGATGGCTCAAACCTGGATGCCTGGGAATCGGTCAACGGCGGCCCGGCCGGATGGACCGTCGAGAACGGCTATATGCAGGTCGCGCCGGGATCCGGCAATATCCGGACCAGAGACCACTTCGGCGACTGCCAGCTGCATCTGGAGTTCGCCTCCCCTGAGGTCGTAAGGAGCGAGAGCCAGGGACGGGGCAACAGCGGCGTCTTCCTGATGGGCCTCTATGAGATCCAGGTGCTCGACTGCTACGAGAACCCGACGTATGCCGACGGTACGACGGGCGCCATCTACGGCCAGTTCCCGCCCCTGGTCAACGCCTGCCGAAGGCCCGGGGAGTGGCAGGGTTACGACATCGTGTGGGAAGCGCCCCGATTCGACGGCGATACGCTGGTCCAGCCAGCCTGCGTGACGGTGCTTCTCAACGGCGTGGTCCTCCACAACCATACGCAGCCGATCGGTGCGACGAACCATCGCGTGGTCGGGGAATACAAGGCCCATCCACCAGTTGGCCCGCTGGAGCTCCAGGATCACGGCGATCTCGTCCGGTTCCGGAGCATCTGGTACCGGCCGCTGAAGCGCTACGACGAAGCCTGATCCCTTCGGCTGCGGGGCCCCGTGCGCAGGATGATCCGATGACCGGGGATGGTTCCATCGCCCTCCGATACCGGGCTCCGGAGGCGGGTCCCCACGCTCGTCGATGGGTGTGGAGCTTGCTGCTGCTGGCGTTGATCGCGCTGCTTCCCGCGGAGACGCCAGCGGCCGAGCGCCCGCTCGTCGGCGCCATTCGCTGGGACGGCTGGTACGGAGGCGAGCAGGGCGCGGTGGGCCGGGTGCTGGAGGAGTGCCTGACGCCTGAACGGTACCGGGGCCGCGCACCGGTCTTTTCGAAGCCAGGAGCCGACGGACGGCTGCGGATCGGCCCCTATACCCAGGCAATCGTCGATCGGGAGATCGCCCTGGCGAAACGGGCCGGGATCGATTACTGGGCCTACGTCTCGTACGATCCTGCCGACCACCTCTCCGATGCCCTCAAGTTCCATCTCGCGAGCAAACGGAGCGCGGATGTCCGCTTCTGCAACATCCTCGAAGCGGGCAGGTCCGGCAGCGCCGACGAGTTCGTCGAACGCACGCGCCGCTTCGTCGATCTCATGCGGCGGCCAAACTACTGCCGTGTCGCAGGAGGACGCCCCCTCTTCTTCGTCGGGTTCGTCGACGAGAAGCACCTCGAAGCCTGGGGCAGCAGGGAGAATGGCCGTAAGCTCTGGGAGGGGTTTCGCGCCAGAGTGCGGGAGGCGGTCGGCGCTTCGCCCTACCTTGTCCTGATGGACTTCGATGTCGGACGTGCGAAGGACCTTGCGGACGCACTCGGCTTCGACGCGATCGGCTGCTACGCAATCACGGGCGACGGCGGCAACGAAAGCCCCTACTCGGCGCTCACGGAGGCGGCCCGCACCTTCTGGAGCGGCGCCCGATCCCGAGGCGCCCGACTCGTGCCGACCGCCATGGCCGGATGGGACCGGCGGCCCAGGATCGAGCGCCCTCATCCGTGGGAACCCTGGCAGAAGCCGGGCGAAGGGATGAACCGCTATTTTCAGCCGCCAACCCCCGACGAGCTGGCTGCCCACGTTCGGGACGGCGCCGATTGGGTCGAAGCGCATCGGGATGTCTGTCCTGCCCAAACCCTCCTCGTCTATGCATGGAACGAACACGATGAAGGGGGTTGGATCGCGCCGACTCTGGGGGAGGGAACGAAACGGGTGGAGGCTCTGGAACGGATGTGGCGGGAGCGAACGGAGAACCCTCTGCGGGGCGCAAGGGCCTATGAGGGCCGGTTCATCCGGGGCAAGGGGGATGTGGCGTACTTGAAGCTTCTGGATACCGCGCGTCGAATGTTCGCGCCGGATCCCGAACTGCCGAACCTCCCGATGCTCCACGAACCTCGGTGGAACGGCTTCGTCGAAGGACCGACATGGGGGGCGTGGTGGATCCAGAACAGCTACGGCACGACATTCTCCGCGCTCCCACTGCTCACGGAACCGATGACCGCCTTCCTGGCGAACTCCCAGGCCCTGTGGTTCGATCAAATGGGCGATGGGACAAGCGTGCGGCCCCATGCGCGGTGGCAATGGGTGCCGCCCGACGGAGCGCTATGCGACGCCGCGGCCCCCGGTTTCTATGTGGCCAAACAGGGCGACGGTCAGGTCGATATCCACGATTGGGGCATGGAGTTCGCCGCAGCGGGCCTGCTCATGCAGGCGGAGCTTCTGCTGATCGGCCGGGATCGCGATGCCATCGCCGCCTACCTGCCGAAGCTGGAACGTACTGCGCACTTCCTCGACACCCGAAGGGAGCGTTCGAACAACCTGTACCTGGCGGGCCCGGCGGGCAACCTTCTGGCGCCCAGCTATGCGGGCTATCGTAAGCCCGACGGGACCTACGGCATGGCCTATCTGACCGGCCTGTCCGTCACCACCATCGCCGCTCTGGATCGGCTCATCGAGCTGGAACGGTTGATGGGTCGGCGGGATCAGGCCGCCTCCTTCGCTAAGCGGCGCGCCGCGACCCGCAGGGGCCTGGACTCCTTCCTCGAGTCGGACGGCTACTTCATCCGCTCACTGGACCCGGACGGCGTTCGGCACGGTGTGCTGGGAGCCGAGAAGCACGGCTACATCGAAGCGTCGCCCAACCACGATGCCGTCTGCTTCCGGGTGGCGGACGACGGGCTCGCGACCAGGATCATGGCGAAGCTGACGTCGGTCGGTGGCCTCCGCCCGCACGACTTCATCCTGCCGAACTATCCATCCTACGACGATATGTATGAGAAACCCGAAGGGCTCTGGGCCTACGGCGCCTGGGTCAACGGCGGCCACTGGTCTACCTGTGAGGCGCGGATGATCGTCGCCTACTTCCGGACCGGGCTCTGGGACGATGCGCGGCGGTCGATGAAGAAACTGCTGACCTTCGCCGAACGGTTTCGGATGGATAATCCGCTCACGGAGTTCGGCAATAACGTCTATCAGCCCGGCCAGCCGGTGAACCTCACCTACGACGCCTTCGGCCCGCCGGCGGCCATGCTCCGGGGCCTCTTCCAATACGAGTACAACGCGGATGGCCTTACCCTGAGGCCCAGAATCCCCCCGACTATCCTGCAGCTCGAACAGCGCTTCCCGATTCGGCTCGGACGCAAGCGGATATGGCTGGCGACCGTGGGCAGCGGCCGCATTACCCGTGTCTGGGTCGACGGCAGGCGGTGGCGCCGGCATACATCCGCCGAGGTTCGCCTGCCCTATGACTCCATCGGCGATACCGTCCGGGTGGTGATCGGGCTCGGCGGTGCGACGCCCAATCCGGAGTTCCTCCATGCCCGGCCCGATCCGGCTCCGCCGCTGGAATCGCCCGGCCCAACGGCGCTCAAGGAGGAGGCCGAGAGGATCGAGGCTCTGGAGCGATCCATTGCCGATCTCAAGGACGATTCGTATCCGTGGGCGGCGCATCTCCGCCTCGCGAAAGAGTGCGCTGCGGCGGCGGGTCTCCGCGAACGGCTCGAGGCAACCGGCGAATCGGCCAGGCTGGCGCCCGAATCCGCTCGCGCTGCGAACAAGCTGTATGCTGATACCGTCCGACATCTGCTGGAGAGTCTGGAAGCCGCGATCCGACAACGGCAGGCCAGGTAGGCGTTCGCTCGCGGCTGTGCCCGGGCCCACCGACGGTAACGGAACGATAGGATGGCCCGATTCTACAGGCGTTTGAGGGAATCTTCTGGATTCTTACGCCAACATGCATCGAGGCTAAGGATTCATGGGAAGAAGTGGTACACTGAGTACATACTATTTGCGACAATGTCGCATCTGAGAGAACATCAACGCAGGCAACGAACGTGGCATCGGCACCGCATCTGCTCAACGCGCTCAAGGAACGAAACGTACGGCTCACCCGGCAACGCCGGGTCGTACTCGATGCGCTGGCTGTATCGGGCAACCACGTTCGGGCCGAGGACCTGCTGCGTGAAGGGAGGAAACGGGATCCGAACCTGGATCGAGCCACGGTCTACCGGACGCTCGCGATGCTGAAAGAGCATGGCTTGATCGATGAGCTCGATCTGCTGCATCTCGACGGACGAGGCCATTACTACGAAATGCGCGGCCATCAGGACCACGTCCATATCGGCTGTACCGAATGCGGCCGGGTAACGGAGCTGCATTCACCCATCGTCCAGGCTCTCCTTGACGAAGTCGCGTCGCATACGGGCTTTCGAGCCACCTCGGCGAGGATCGAGGTGCAGGCGCGATGCCCCGAATGCGCAGGAGGCAACGCGCGGGAACAGCGCTAGGCAGACGCCATCCCGCAACTCGACAGCACATCAGGCTGCGATCAACAACGCCCCGAGGGCGGCCAGACCCCCGGGGCGCCGAGCGGAATGTGGCGTGGCCACACTCACCATTGCGATTCTACCACGCCATTGCTCTTCGCAGCCGTCCTACCACCAACCTACGGAGGCATCCATTGAAGAATCGCCGGACCGGCTTTACACTCATTGAACTGCTCGTGGTGATTGCGATCATCGCAATCCTTGCTGCGATCCTGTTCCCTGTCTTCGCACAGGCTCGGGAGAAGGCTCGACAGATATCGTGCGTGTCCAACGCGCGTCAGATGGGCCTGGCAGTCGCCATGTATATACAGGACTACGAGGCCCTCCCCATCTTCTCGTCCTACGGTATCGTCATACCGAAAACGAGATGGCCGGACAAGATCTATCCCTACGTCCGGAATGAGGATATCTTCGCCTGTCCGTCGCTCGCCGCCTCGCCCGGTATGAGCGCCGCCATGCGGCCATGGGCGCATAATCCCAACCACTTCTACGGCGGCTACGGATACAACTATCAGTACCTCGGCAACAGCCGCTTCCCCTTTACCGTCTCCGAGGCCGCCGTCACCGCACCATCCGAAACCTTTGTGATCGCCGACACCGCCGGCGTCCGCCGCGATGACAACACCAGCGTCGCCGGAGCGTACGCGATCGATCCTCCGCTTCCCTCGGCGCGCGGCAGCCGCCCGTCCGGTGACACCCAGGGCTACGGCACCGCGAGCAAGGGGGAGTGCGGCTCCGGCGCTCCTGGCCCCGGGGTATGGCGCTGCCGGGCCGTCCCGGCGGAACGGCACATCGGCCTCGTCGGTGTTACCTTCTGCGACGGTCATTCCAAGGCGATGAAACTCTCGGCCATGGACGATTACGACAGGGACGGGAACATCGACAACGGCTACTGGAACGGCGTCGCCGATCCGCTCGTTCGCTAGACCGTTCGCTCGACCTATACGCCCCGACGTACTGCCGACCCGGAAGGATCGGCAGTACGTCCTTCCGAATACCCTTCTCAAGCCCGGACCCCGGGAGCCGCGTCGGTTATCCGGCGCACGGAGAGGAGAATGGCAATGCAGTCAGGACGCGACGCCTTCGATGCCATCATGCGGAAACGCTATCCCGAGCGGATCCCATGCAACGATTCTCCCTGGAGCGACACGCTCAGAAAATGGCTCAACGAGGGGCTTCCCGCGGACGAGAACGGCGAGCCCATCGACATCACCGAGCATTTCGGCTTCGATCTGGCAAGTTGCGGCGGATGGTTCGACTGGCATCCCATAGCCGGCTGCAGCGAGACTGTGGAGGAAACGGAGGAGTGGAAGGTCGTACGCAACGGGAGCGGCGGCCTCCTCCGATGGTGGAAGAAGCATTCGGGCACGCCCGAGCATCTGGACTTCGACATGACGAGCCGGAAGGTCTGGGACGAAAAGTACAGGCCCCTGCTCGTCGGGGAGTTCGATCGCCAGCGCCTCGGGGACCTCGATGCCACCCGTCGCAACCTCGATTACTGGCGCTCGAAGGGACGGTGGTGCGTCTACGGCCATCAGTTCGTCTGGGAGAACATGCGCGGGGCGCTCGGCGACTACACGATGTACACGGCGCTCGTGGAGGACCCCGACTGGATCCATGATTACTGCCGCGTCTATACCGATCTCTACAAATCCGCCTATCGGATCCTGATCGAGGAGGTGGGCAAGCCCGATGCGGTATGGCTCTTCGAGGATCTCGGATACCGGGGCCGTCTCTTCTGCAGCCCGAAAGCGCTCGGCGAACTCATCTTTCCCTACTTCGCGGAGATGATCGACTTCTTCCACGCCTACGATCTGCCGGTGATTCTCCACTCATGCGGCTACCAGGCGCCGGCTCTGCCCCTGATCGTCGAGGCGGGCTTCGATGCCCTGAACCCCATGGAAGTCAAGGCCGGCAATCGGATCTTCGACTTCGTCGAGAAGTACGGCGACCGCCTCGCCTTCGTCGGCGGCCTCGATGAGCGGATCCTCGAAAGCGGCGACCGGGACACCATCCGTCGCGGCGTTACCGACTTCATTCAGGGGATGAAGGCCCGGGGAGCCCGTTTCGCGTTCGCCTCCGATCACTCCGTCTCGACCAACGTCGCCTATGCCGATTTCGTCTATGCGTTCGAGGTCTATCGGGAGCAGATGACCTACTGATCGGCCGTCCTACTCCGTCCTGAGCGCTTCGAGCGGACGGCCTCGAGCGGCGAGGCGGGCCGCCCCGATCGTGGATAGGAGCCCGACAGAGGCCACGCCGCCCAGCGCCATCCCGACCGCGCGCCAGTTCACCGCAGCGCCGCCGGACGCAAGGCTCGGATAGGATGCGAGCAGCGCCGCGGCGACTCCAAGAGCCAGTCCGTACAGCAGCAGCACGCCGCTTTCCCTGATGAGAATCCGTGCCGCCATCCCCGGAGGTTTGCCGACGGCCGCGAGGAGCGCAAACTCGGACCGCCGCTCCGAGGCCGTGCGGAGCAGGACCGCCCCGAGCCCCGCCGCGCCGAGGATGATGCCGAGGCCGCCGAGGACGAGGAAGGCCGCGAGATAGGTGTTCTGCACGCTCATCAGCTCGGCAAGAGCTTCCCGCGTCGGTCGGACCTCGACGCCCAGCGGGCCGAGGCTCCGCCGCATCGCCCGGGCAAGTTCCTCGAAGCGCCCGTCTGGCGTACGGATCATGAACAGGCTCGGAGCCGTAACCTCGGGGAACATCGTATGGAAACGATCCTCAGCGACGAGCAGCGCGTCGGCGAATACCGAGGAGCGGAGCAGACCGGCGAATCGGAGCCGATACAGGCCCGAGGGCGCGCGCCGATCGACGATGCGCCCGAGGCCCGAATGGAGGATCCATCGGACGCTGTCGGCATCACCGAAGACCGGTATGGACCCCGAGCCCGATCGAAACAACAGCTGCCACGGATCGGCGCCCGCGTTACCAGCCGTCTCGATGGTGAAACCGCCCCGTTGGGCCATGGCACGGGTCACGCCCATGATCCGTGGCGCCGTGGGCCGGGCGAGGTTCAGACAGCTCGTATCGGTTCCGCCGCTCACCCAGAAGGGCACGATCTCCACCCCGCGAAAGAGCCGCTCATCCGCCTCTCCGAATCCCAGCCTGCGACGCCCCTCGGGCCGATCCATGGATATGGGAACGGGCACGGCTGATCGGACGATCAGATCGAAGCCCCCTGAGCCCGAATGCCGGTTTCGAGTGTCGAGGCTGTCCGATGTTCGGACGTTGGCCGCCACGGTGACAAGAAGGAAGGACGCGGCGGCGATCAGGCCGGCGATCAACACGCTGTGCCGACGGCCGAGGGCGGCATTCCTCGATGCGATCCTCCACACCATGGACCAGCGTCCGCCCCGCGCGGTGCGGCCGGGCCGCGGCTGCAGCGCCAGCGCCAGGGCTGTATGGAGGCCCAATAGTCCGGAGATCAGCATCAGCGCCCCCGCGCTCAGATAGGCCGTGGCCGGGGCCATATGGCCGGTCACGCCCAGGCCCAGCAGGCCGATCCCCGTCACTGCGGCCAGGGCGGCGAGCCATGACGATCCGGCGAACCCCGACCGGAGGCGGTCCATCGGCTCGCGGCTTCGAAACCGTTCCGCCTGCAGCGCCCTCCAGCCGCCCAGGAGCATTGCGGGGGACCGATCCGCCATACCACGCCCGATCAGCCACGCAACCCCAGCGCCTAGCAGGGCAGCGGAGGCGAATCCCGCGGCGACGCTCTCCAGGGTCAGCGAAAGGCGGATCGCCTGTCCGGCCACGGCGCCGCTCCAGCCATGATTGAGGCCATAGACCAGGGCGGCAGCGATCGGTATGCCGGCCGGCGCGCCGAGGAGTGCGCCAGCCACTGCGCTGAGCGCCCCTTCCATCGCGGCGCCCGCACAGGCCTGTCGCGGGCTCCGACCGATAGCGAGGAGCAGGCCGATCTGAAAGGCCCGCCGCTCCGCCGTCAACCGCATCATCAACGCGGCGAGGCCGAGGGCAGAAGCCACCAGGAAGAGGCTCAGGCCCACCATCAGACCCCGAAAATCAGTCGAGCCGCCGGCAGCCTGCAGCGCCTCCGTTCGGATCGATCGGAGCGCCGGACCGTAGCGTCTCAGCGCCCGGGAGTCGAGCAGAGCCCTCTCGAGGCGCTTCAGTTCCTGATCGGGACCACCCTCCGGCGCACTGCTCGGAGCCACCCGGATCGCGGTCACCCAGTCGCCTCCGAGTCCATCCGCGCTCCACATCCTCCGGAGGACGCGCTCCGAGACGAACGCCTGGGGCGCCGCCCGATACCGCTCCCAGTAGAGCTCATCCCGCGGCGTGATCTTCCTGAGATCGACCGGGAACGGAGGATCCCATTCAGAGATTCGTCGGGCATCGGTGATGCCGGCGAACTCAGGCACAATCCAACCCGCGTGAGCCGCCACCGGCGTGGGCAGGACGCCCGACGAGCGGAGGGCGACGGTCCGCTCGGGATACGAGCCGTCGTCGGAAGGCTCCAACCAGCTCACTCTCACCAGATCATCGCGCCCGCTCTTGAGCGTCTCGGCAAGCCACTGGGACAGCACGATCCGATCATCGGGGATTGTAAGGCCCGGCGCATCGGCAACGGTTACGTAATGCGCTGCCCTGCCCGACGGCGTCGCGATCCGAGTCGCCAGCTGGATGGACGCGGTTTCGCAGGCCCGACGGAGAGGCGCCATGGCGCCCCGAATGCCCTGGACCTGATCCCTCAAGAGCGTTACGCCGAGACTAGTGATCCGCAGCGCGCTGCCGCTGGCGCCGAGCTTCAGCCCGAGGTCCTCGGGCCGGAGTTGGGCGCGAAGCCGCCTGGTCAGCGCTCCGATGGGAGCCGCGCCGCCAGTGTCCAGCAGGATCGCGTGGGCCCGACCGGCAAGGCCCATCCGATCTGCGAGCCAATCGTAGTCCATGAGGACGGTTCGTCGGGGCGCGGGCTCGAGATCCAGCGAAAACCCTCCCGGACCATCCGGGTCTGCCACCGACTGGCAGCCCAGCCGAAACGTGCGTGTGAGGCGATCGGGGTCGCGGCGCGCGAATAGCGACGTCATCCGAACGTCGTCAGGCATGCCGATGCTGACCAACAAGTCACCGCCCGCTCCGATCCCCGTCTCCCGCGCGAGGGGCGCGCTGATCACCGCCTCCCGGGCCTGGATCCTGCCCGGACTCTGGTCGGGAAAGAGCCGGAAGAACCGGGGCGGCACGCCGAGGAGCCGCACCCTCGGGGCCACAGCCCCTGTATCCGGGTGGCGTACCGATGCGTCGAACATCAGGATCGGAACCGCAAGACGGACCGACGGTTCTCGGGCCAACGCCTCCGCCAGCGATCCTCGCATGGGCCGCACCGAGGTCAGGGCGAGGTCGGTCGAGCCAAGGCGGCCCAGCAGCGTCCGTCGGATGGTCGCAGTGATGGATCCTCCGGCGGTGAGGGCTCCCGTGATCACCGCCGATGCGATGGCCACCGACGCAGCCGATCCGACAGCGCTCCACGGCCAGAACCGGATGCTCCGTACTCCCAGCCGAAGGCCGTTCATATCAGAGCGATTCGCGCATCGCGCGGGCTCAAGGAACCTGCTGCAGCACGCCGCGGACCAGCTCGAAACGGCGCGCGAAACGGGCTGCGTGCGCGAGGTTATGCGTCGCCATCAGCGCCACCGGGGCCGACGAATCGGCTCCAGTCGAATGGATGAGGTCCATAAGAAGATCCATGACCTGCGCGCCGGTCTCCGCATCGAGGTCGCCTGTCGGCTCATCGCACAGCAGCACGGTCGGGCGGTTGATCACAGCGCGCGCCAGGGCGGCCCGCTGCCGTTCGCCCCCCGACATCTCCCACGGATAGGCGTCGGCCCGATGGGCGATGCCGAGCCGCTCCAGCAGCTCCTCAGCGCGCGCCTGCGCGATGGGTTCCCCCTCCGTCGGCAGGAGGACGTTTTCCCGCGCGGTGAGCTGTGGCAGCAGAAAGTGCTCCTGAAAGACGAACCCGATGGATCGGTTCCGCAATCGCCAGAGATCCGAGCCGCTCAGAGTCCCGACATCAACCCCGTCGATCAGCGCCCGACCGGAGGTCGGCCGATCGATCGTCCCGACGATGCAGAGCAGCGTGCTCTTGCCGCTGCCCGAGGGGCCGAGGATCGCGACGGTCTCGCCGGCCTCGGCGGTAAGGCAGACTCCGCCGAGGACCGTGCGGTCCCCGAAGCGTCGGACGATATCGGATAGCGCGAGCCGTGGCATCCCCATTCCCGTACTCGCCATTGTACACGACGGGAGGTCGGCGGATGGCGCGACATGCCGGTCTGCAGGCTCACGGAAGCCTGCCGGCAGGAGTCGCCCCCCCGATGGCGAAGTGTGCCAGCGTAGACCTCGGCGCGAGGAAGGAGGCCGCGACGGCGATGGAGACGGAGAGGCGGTATCAGGAGCGGTTGGCGCGCTATACGACGGCGCTGGCCAATGGGATGCCGGATCGGGTTCCGATTCGGCCGTTCGTCGCCGAGTTCACGGCAAAGCACGCCGGCTATACGGCTCAGCAGATCACCCACGATTACGAGCTTGGCTTCGAGGCCGTCCGACGCTGCGCGACCGACTTCGATTGGGATGCCGTCGTGAGCAACATGGTCTACGTTTGGACGGGATTGACCCAGGCGATCGGCCTCGTATACTACGGCGTGCCGGGAGTCGACGTCCCGCCCGACACCGGGTTCCAGTATCGCGAACCGGAGGAAGACCGCGCGTTCATGAGGGCTGATGAGTACGATGCGCTCATCGCCGATCCGACGGGCTTTCTCATGGAGACGTGGCTGCCGCGCATTGCCGCCGATGTGGTCCCGATGGGCGCACCGAGCACGTACCGGAACAACCTCTCCTTCCTCAAGGGCGGGATGGCCATGCTCCAGTACTTCCACGCATTCGGGACGCAGAACCGGCTCCTGCGGGAGGAATGCGGCGCCGTCTCGGCCATCGCCGGCATCTTGAAGGCCCCATTCGATATCCTTGGCGACAAGCTTCGAGGTTATGTCGGTCTCACCATGGATATGATGGAGCAGCCGGAGAAGGTCCTCGCCGCATGTGAGGCGCTCGCGCCCCACCTGCTGCATACCGCGCGAACCTCCGCGGATCCCGCTCGCCAGGTACCGATAGGCCTGTGGATGCATCGCGGCTGCGTGCCGTTCGTTTCGCCCGACCAGTTCGAAACCCACTACTGGCCCACCCTCCGGCCCATCATCGAGGAGCTCTGGCGCGACGGCCAGCAAACGCTCTTCTACGCCGAAGGGGACTGGACCCACCACCTGGAGCGTTTTCGAGATCTGCCCGAGGGGAGTATCGTATACCACGTCGACCGGGGGGATCTGTTCCACGCCCATGCCGTGCTCGGCGATCGGTTCTGCCTGAGCGGAGGCGTCCCGAACGTCCTGTTGAGCTACGGGTCCGCCGACGAGGTCCGTGCGGTCTGCAGGAAGATCATCGACGAGGTGGCGCGGGACGGAGGCTACATCGTCGACGCGTCGGCCATCATGCAGAACGACACGAATGGCGACAATCTCCGCGTGATGACCGATTTCGTCCGGGAGTACGGAGTCTATTCACAGGGCCATTCTTCCGTCGTCCCCTCCCGCCCTGCCGCCCCCCGGCCCGCATCGCTGCCATCGCCGCATGGTCCGGACGCGGGCGTCTGCATCCCATGGGCGACGAAGCGATCGGAACTCGGGCCAATACCCGGCGATGAAGGGATCGTCCAGCGCGTCTGGGAGGATATCGACTCGCTGGCGCATATGTATATCTGGCATCTTCTCGTATCGTTTTAGCGCGGCATCGCGCCGTGTTCACCCGTAAGGAGTCATGGTAATGCGTCTACGATGGGCCGCCGCTGCGGTTCTTCTGCATCTGCTCCCGGCCGTCGCGATCGGCGCCGGAGATCTGCGCCCCGAACGCCTCCGCTGCGAATACCACCCGGCGCCGCTTGCGATCGACACCACGCGACCGCGGCTGTCCTGGATCGTCACATCGAATCGCAGGGGCGCTCGGCAGACCGCCTACCGCGTCCTCGCAGCCCGATCCCGCGCCGCCCTTCTCAGCGGCAAGGCGGATCTATGGGACACGGGCAGGGTTGCCTCGGACGAAAGCCTGCACATTGAATACCGCGGCAAGCCTCTGACCTCGACCATGGAGTGCTGGTGGCAGGTCATGGTGTGGGATGGCCAGGGCCGCGCGTCGGCCTGGAGCGCTCCGGCCCGCTGGTCCATGGGATTGCTCAAGCGATCCGATTGGAAGGCGAAATGGATCGGATGTGAGGTCGATCGCTCAATGGCCGATGACCCGACGTACTTGCCGGCGCCGCTCCTGAGACGGGAGTTCCGAGTCGCCGGGAAGGTCCGTCGGGCCGTCGTGTACGCCACGGCGGCGGGGCTGTACGAACTCTACCTGAACGGACAACGGGTCGGTCAGGATTTCTTCACCCCGGGCTGGACCGAGTACCATAAACGCCTCTACTACCAGGCGTACGACGTGACCGGCCTCCTGCGGAACGGCCGGCCCAACGCGATCGGCGCGATCCTCGGGGACGGCTGGTATGGTCTCCACCACAGCGGCCGCGGTCGGCTGGCGTTGAAGGCCCAGCTCATGATCGAATACGCCTCGGGCCGCCGGGAGATCATCGCCACCGATGCATCGTGGAAGACGACCGACCGTAGCCCCGTTCGGACGTCGGACATCTATAACGGCGAGACCTACGATGCGCGGCTTGCGCCGACCGGATGGACCCGCGCCGGTTACGACGATCGAGCGTGGAAACCGGTGGTCCTGGACTTCGCGGGCCAGACCGCAGCGGTCTGGAAGGATGTGACCGACACGGTAGCCGCCAGGGTCCGCGATAACAGGCTGACGATCCGGGCGAGCAACGACCTGTTCGGGGATCCCCGGTACGGGGTCGTCAAAGCCCTCCGCGTGCGCTATCGCCAGGGGCTGCGCATGGCCGAGAAACGGGTCAACGAAGGGCAGACGCTGACGCTCGGCAACGGGCGGGACCCGCTGGCCATCCTGAAGGCGGAGTACGGCGCCGATACGACCCCGTCCGAGGTCAGGCAGGCGGTTCTGCAGGCGCATCCCGGGGCTCCCGTGCGGCGTACCGATGAACTGCGGCCCCGCACGATCGCAGAGCCGAAGCCGGGCGTCTACGTCTACGACCTCGGGCAGAACATGGTCGGTTGGGTCAGGCTCCGAGTGCAGGGCGCCGCTGGCACGACGGTCACCCTCCGATTCGCTGAGATGCTCAATCCGGATGGGTCCATCTATACCGCGAACCTCCGAGGCGCGAAGTGCACCGATCGGTACACGCTCCGAGGGGGCGGCGTCGAGATCTGGGAGCCGAAGTTCACCTTCCACGGATTCCGATATGTCGAGGTTACCGGCTATCCGGGCCGCCCGGGCAAGGACGCCGTCAGGGGGATCGTCCTGGGTTCGGACTGCGGAATCACCGGCGCCTGGACCTCGTCGAGCCCTCTGCTCAATCAGCTCTACCACAACATCGTGTGGGGCCAGAAGGGGAACTATCTCGAGGTACCGACGGACTGTCCGCAGCGCGACGAGCGGATGGGATGGAGCGGTGACGCCGAGGTCTTCGTCGGAACCGGGGCGTACTGCATGGATACCGCGTCGTTCTTCACGGCCTGGATGCGCACGTTCAACGACTCACAGCGTGCCGACGGAGCCTATCCGGATGTATCGCCGAAGTTCGGCGGCGTCTCGCCTGCGTGGGGCGATGCGGGCGTGATCTGTCCGTGGACGCTCTACGAGCAGTATGGGGATGTTCGGATGCTGCGCGACCATTACGACGGCATGAAACGCTGGGTCGAGTATCTGCGCCAGCACAGCAAGGACGGCATCCGGCCTGCCGAGGGCTACGGCGATTGGCTCAACGTGCAGGATAACACGCCGAAGGAGGTGATCTCCACGGCGTTCTACGCTCGCTCGGCGGATCTCCTCTCCCGGGCAGCGACCGTCCTTGGCAAGAAGGCCGACGCCATCCGTTACCAACAGCTCCGAGATCAGATCGCCCGAGCGTTCACCCGGGACTTTGTGACGAAGGCGGGAGGCCCCGACAAGCCCGGGTCCATCCGAGGCGGATCGCAGACCGCCTACCTCCTCGCGCTGGAGTTCGATCTGCTCCCGAACGAGCTGCGAGGGGCCGCGTTCGCCCGACTCATCGAGAACCTCGACGCGCATGGCAACCACCTGACCGTCGGCTTCGTCGGAGTCGACCATCTGCTTCCGGTCCTCTCCCGCTTCGGCCGCTCCGATCTCGCATGGCGCCTGCTGACCAACACAACCTACCCTTCGTGGCTCTATTCCGTCACCCAGGGCGCCACCACCATCTGGGAGCGTTGGGACGGCTGGCGGCACGACAAGGGCTTCCAGGACCCCGGCATGAACTCGTTCAACCACTACGCCTTCGGCGCCTGCGGCAAATGGATGTTCAGCGATGCCGCGGGCATCGCCGCGGAGGAGCCGTCATTCCGCCGGATACGGATCCGGCCAACCGCAGGCTCGGATCTCACCTACGTTCAGGGCCGGTACGATTCCATTCGCGGCCCGATCGTGTCCCGCTGGCGCAGGCAGGCCGATCGACTGGAGATCGCGGTAACCATCCCGGCCAACACGCGCGCGCTGGTCTATGTGCCCGCCTCCGGCCCCGGGGTCGTCCGGGAAGGCGCAGGTCCGGCGGTTCGGGCGCAGGAGGTTCGATACGTGGGCATGGCCCGGGGCTATGCGGTGTTCGATGTCGGAAGCGGATCCTACCGGTTCAGCGCCCCGGCCGTCGGCATCAGCGCCTCCAAATCCTGGACCGAGTAGCCGCAGCGGCTCGGACGGGCCGGAGCCTGCGAGAGGTCGCGCCGTCATACCCGGGATCCGACCAACGGGGATCCCGGGAGGCGGCAGGGTCGCGTCGGACCAACTCAGCACGGCCTGACGGCGGTCCGTTATCAGGAGGCAGGCATGGATGATCCCTATGAGCCATTATCGCGCGAAGAGGTAGCGAAAGCGATCGAACATCGGCATCCGTGCCGCGTACCGCTCGTGATGGCCCATTGGTGGGGCGAGGGCCTCTGGGAGCAGTACGGTGAGCGGCTGCGGGAGCTGGAGCGGTTTCCCAACGACGCGCCCGTATTGATGATCGCCCCGATCGATTTCGGGGCGATGACGCTGCCATGGGTCGTCGACGACGCAACCGTGAAGCGAGGCCATGATTCCAGCGTTCTCCTGCCGGATTGGCGCCACCTCGACGACCTCATCGCCCTCCTGCCCGATCCGGAACGTCCGGGCTTGCTGGACCCGCTCAAACCGCCGGTGCAGGCGCTCCGGGCACAGGGCCGTTACGTCCTGTTCGGCTGGTGGGGGCTCTTCTTTGAACGGCCATGGGGACTGCGCGGGATGGAGAATCTGATGATGGACTACTACCTCCACCCGGACGAGATCCACCGGCTGCACGACGCCCTATGCACCCAGTACGAAGCGCTGATCCGACGTGCGGCGCGAGAGCTCGGGCCGGACGGCTTCTGGACCAGCGATGACCTGGGGCACCAGACGCAGAGCATGATGCGGCGCCCGCAGTTTGCCGA
>JABWBA010000116.1 GCA_013360745.1 Chthonomonadales bacterium
GCGCTCGGGAATCTGCGGGTTCGCGTCGCCAATCGGGATCGCCCGCTCCTGTATCTCGATCGCCTTATCGACATGCCCGAGCTTGAAGTGGGCATAGGCGAGGGCGGTCAGGATATTCGCGTCGTTATGCTTGGTCAGATCCGCGGAGCGCTGCGACAGGTCAAGGGCGAGCTTGTAGTCAGGACGAACGAGACCGGGGGTCTCATCGAGGAGCATTCTGGCCATGAGCCAGAGCATCCCGGACTGGTCCTTCAGTTCGCCGTTGAGGAGCTCGCGCCCGTAGGTGTAGGCGGCCTTTTCATCGGACTTGAGGAGGAGGTTGAAACGAACGAGAACCATGCGGCGTCCGTATTCGGGTTGCGCTTTGGCGATCCGGTCCAGTTCGGCCACCGCCTCTCGATAGCGTCCCGACTGCTGGAGCTCGTTGAAACGCTTGAGAAGCCGGTATTCCTTTTCCTCGGCCTCCATCTGCTCCTTCCGCTCCTTGCGGTAGGTAGCAAAGTCGAACTTGCCGGAGACGATCTCATCCATCACGGTATCGAGCATCATCGTATGACCAATCCAGACGATCTTGCCATTGCGGCCGATGATGAAGGAGGTCGGCACACCGCGCTCGCCTGAGGCCTCGAGCCATGCGTTCGCCATGGCGCCCTTCGGATCATCAACGCCGACCGCGTAGGGCATCAGGGCTGCGCGCTGCTTGACGAAGGCCGCGACGGTTTTGTAATAGCTGGTATCGGCAGCGCCGGACGATTTCTCATAGACGCTGATCATTTCGATGGTGACGAGTTTCGCGTGCTTCCTTGCGACCTGCGCCAGGACCGGCAGCGCCTGGTTGGACGGAGCGGACCACGAGCTGAAAAACCCAACGATACGGATTCGCGGCGGTCCTGTCGGCTTGACCGGGGCTTTGATCCAGCGTGCGACGCGGACCGGCGGAGGCGCCTGGCCAAGGTCGAGACGTGCGGCCTGAGCGCAGACGGATAATCCGATCGCGATCAGGGCGGTCGCAGGGATTCGGGTGCGCATAGGTCGGGCTCCTATTCGAAATATGGATGATCGGCCGTTGCCGTGATCCGTCGTCATTATTATAGCGTACGCCATCGGCTAAGCCCGAAACGGCGACAGGCTGCAGGAGCGCTGCAGCCTGTCGCCAGATGGATGCCGAGGACGGGACTCGAACCCGTATGCCTTGCGGCACACGCCCCTCAAACGTGCGCGTCTGCCAGTTCCGCCACCTCGGCACGGCACCATGGCGCTACGGAGGATCGAACTCCGGTTCGCGAGCTGAAAACCCGCCGTCCTAACCACTAGACGATAGCGCCAGGTTGCTGCAAAGTATAGACTTCGGCGGCGCCGAGTGTCAAGGCACATGGGCTCATGATCCTGAGCGATGTTCTGTGAACCGGAAAGCAGGATTGCGCCCGATCCATTCATAATACGAAACGGATCGTCGTATGAACGGAGGGAGTGACATGAAACGACTCGGGATGTCCACTGCCGTATTGATCGGTGTTGTCGCGCTGGTGGGTTGTTCTAAGCAAGGCCAGCAGCGGACCTCGGATGCGAACCGCCGTTCCGGGAGCAATACTGCGGCGGCCGATTTCAACGGGCCGCGTAAGGCCAGCGGAGATCTCAAGATCAAGCTGATTACGAACGGCATATCGCCGTTCTGGGATGCGATGGGGAAGGGCCTCGAGCAGGCGCGCGACGAGCTCAAGACCGATGCGACGTGGCAGGCTCCTCAGCAGGCGGACAACAACGCGCAGAAACGAGTGTTCGAAGACGCGCTGGCGGCAGGTTGCGATGGGATCGGCGTCTCCCCGATTCAGGCCGATGCGTTCGCATCGGTGATCGACGACGCCATCGATCGAGGCGTTCCGGTTATCACCTTCGACTCGGACTCGGAGAAGAGCAAACGGCTTCTTTACATCGGGACGAACAACTACGAAGCTGGCAAGGCCGCCGGGATGGAGGCCCGCAAGCTCTTCCCGAACGGCGGCAACCTTGTCGCGTTCGTCGGGAATATGAGCGCTCAGAACGCTCGTGATCGGTATCAGGGATTCCTCGATGCGATCAAAGGCTCCAATATAAAGATGCTGAAGGATCCCTATGAGGACGACAAGGATGCCGTCGGGCGAGCCAGGCGCAACGTAGCCGACGCGATCGTTCGCTATGGTGATCAGCTCAACGGCCTCGTGGGTCTGTATTCGTACAACGGCCCGGCGATCGTAGATGAGGTGGTGAAACAGAATCTGCGCTCGAAGCTGAAGATCATCTGTTTTGACGGGGAGCCGAAAACGCTGAAGAACCTGCAAGCCGGACTCGTGGACGTCACCGTGGTGCAGAAGCCGTACGAGTTCGGACGGATCGCCACCAAAGCCTTGTATCTCATCAATCGGAAGGGGCTGAAGGGCGCTCTTGAGGAGATGACCCCTGAGCTCGAAGCCGCAGGCATGAAGGTCAATGGCGCTGTGATCGATACGGGCGTACAGGTGATCACACCGGCGAACTCAGCCGAGTTTCTGAAGGCGCTGAAGGACAAAGGGCTTTCGTCCACGTGACCTTAACGCTCGCACCGAGTGAGTCCTCCGGCAGCCCCGGTAGGCGTTATCGGAGCTGGCTCGCGTCACGCGAACTGAGCGTGATATGCGTGATCGCACTGGTCTGTCTCGCGATGCCCTTTACCGAGGCGCGGAGCTCGTTCTTCAGCGATCGCAACGTGCTCAACATCGCGCGGCAGGTGGCGCTTCTGGCCATATTCGCGATCGGTGAAACCGTTGTCATCATCTCCGCAGGGATCGATCTATCGCTCGGTTCCCTCATTGCCTTTACGGGAATGATCACCGCGCTGGCGGTGACGCGTCTCGGAGAGCACCTGAGCCCGGGTTCGTCCGTACTCATCGGCGTGTCGGCAGCGCTGGTTATCGCTCTCGTCATCGGCTGTCTGCATGCCACTTTGATCCACCGACTGCAGCTGCCGCCGTTTGTGGTGACCCTCGCTTCACTTCTGATTCTCCGGAGTCAGGCGCTGGTCTCGAATGACCAGTTGCCGGTTACTCTGGAGGCCTATCCCGGCCTATTGTCTCTTGCCAACGGGACACTCTTCGAGGATAGCGCGGCGCCGATACCGGTTCCCGTGGTGATCATGGCGGTCATCGCCATCGTCATGGCCTTCATCTTGAGCCGTACGAGGACCGGTCGATACATCTACAGTGTCGGGAGCAATGAGACAGCGACACGGTTGTCCGGCGTCAACGTATATGGAGTGAAGCTCTTCGCCTACGGCACGAGCGCAGTTCTCGGTGGCGTCGCCGGCGTGCTCTGGGCGGCGTACGGCGGTCAAGGGGATCCTCTGGCAGGTCAATCGTACGAGCTGGACGCCGTGGCCGCTTCGGTGGTCGGCGGCGCCGACCTGATGGGTGGTCGGGGGAGCGTGGTTGGCACGGTTCTTGGAGCGACGCTTCTGATGGTGATATTCAGCGCGATCAACCTGACACTTACGAAACCCGATCTCTGGCGAGGGACTGTGGTCGGAGGTGTGCTGGTCCTCGCAGTATTGACGACTGCGCTCCAGCAACGGCGCGGAACATGAGAGTCGGAGCGGGATGAGGGATTCGCGTCCAAACGAGGAATCGCGGAACTGCCCGCGACCGGATGGAGGGGTTATGTCAGGACGTTTACAGCGAGGGGCAGGGTTCGGCAAGTACCTGTTGCTGCTGGTGTTTCTGGGGCTCTTCGTCG
>JABWBA010000067.1 GCA_013360745.1 Chthonomonadales bacterium
CATGTCGCACGACATGATCGCCGAGCCGATGGAGACCATCGCGTAGATCGTCAGGAGTTCGAACGAGGTCAGACGGAGGCGGGGAAACCGCCCTCCGACCAGCATGTTCAGGACCGTCAGGACGAGGAGGATGTAGACCGCATGACAGAAAGGCGCCGCCAGGGTCACGAAGGAATATCGGACGATCTCGCCGTAGAAGATCCAACGGGCCGAGAGGAGAAGCGCGGCGAGACCGATCACGATCGCCCGCGGCCGAATGGCCGGGCTCCCATGGGCGTCGGCGCCGGTCATGATGGCGGGTGGAACGGCTGGCGATGAGGGCGCCTCACGGGCGCACGGTCCGACGTTCGGCCGCGAAGATCGAGGTTCCGGCGGAGTGGATGGCCGCGATCCGAGCGCTTCATGCGGCTCAGGTTCGACAGGATCATCTCAGTACCCTGCCCGCCGAGCAGGAGGGTGCGCTTGTGAGGATCTGCGAAAGGGGATCAGGATGGGACGGAATCTGGCGACGATCGTATCGCTGCTGTGCCTCACAGCGGGTCTGGCCACCGCCGCGGTCAACGTCCGCGATCACGGGGCGGTAGGCGATGGCAAGGCGGATGATACGGAGCCGTTCCGAGCCGCGATCCAGGCGAGCGCCGCGGCCAGGGAGCCGGTATACGTCCCGCGCGGGGTCTATCGTGTCGGCGCGACGCTGGTCCTTGAAAACACGGCCATGGTCGGTCCGGAAGGCGGCGCATGGCCCGCGGATATCGACGCATTGCCGGCGCTCGTGCCGACGCATCGTGACGGTCCGTGCGTCGAGCTCCGCGCTGGCGGCAGCCTCCGGGGCATCTCCATTCGGTACGAATGGGATAAAGAACCGCAGAGCGGACCCGCGGCGGTGCTGGTCTCGGGGATTGGCGCCTGGATCAGCGGCGTGAAGATCCAGTACCCGTGGGACGGGATCATGACCGACGGCGTCCACAACGTCGGACGGTTGAACATCGCCGACGTGTTCATCGTATCTCCGCGCAACGTCGGCGTTCGCGTCACCGGCACGTGGGATGTGCCCGCTTTGCGCAATATCGAGGTGTGGAACGCCGGCCCTGTGCCCAGGCCGCTGGAACGCGGGGTTGGATTCGACCTCGGCAAGAACGACCTCATCCGGCTGACCGACTGCTTCGCCTTCGCGATGGGTACGGGTTTTCTGCTGCGCGATCGAATCCCGGGATGCAGCATCAAAGGGGGCACCTGGGGGTTGATGACTGGCTGTGCCACCGATTACTGCGGCGTCGGAATCCGCGTTCAAGGCGAGCATACGCTCAGCGTTGCCGGCGGCACCTTCTGGGAGCATCAACAAAGCCTGATCGTTGATGGGCCGGCCCGGATTCGCCTGGCCGGCGCGGAGCTCAAGTCCAACGGAGCCCCAGCCGTGGAGGTCCGGAACTCAGATCATGTGATCATCACCGGATGCAGTCTCCTGCGGCCGATGCGCGAGTATCGCGCGCCGGCCGTCCTTCTGACCGGCGGCCGAATCGTCCTGCAGGGGAACGTCATCCAATCGACCGATCGGGGCGTCGTGATCGGCCCGAAGGTGCGATCCTACACGGGATCGGGCAACATGATCGACAGCCCGAAAGCGCCCATGACCGACGGGCGACGGCGGCCCCGATAAGGACGGACCGACCCTGCTGCGCCAGGTGTCGCTCCTGCGAGCCCGGCGTCTGCAGGGGCGTTTGGCGTGCGTCGCGCCAGCTGCCGGCGCGGGGTATAGTGCTCCGCACCACGTTCACGAGAGAGGATCCATGGCCCGTCCGACCGGAAAATCCGAGACCCGAAGGCGTCCAGCCGACTTCTATACCGGATTTGTTCTGGGCAGCCTCGTCTACGCGACCCTCAACGCGCTCTCCGTACCCAAGGCGTTGCTGGAGAGTGACCACACATGGACGATTCTGGCCGCGGGCGCGATCTCGGCGATGCTTTATATGACCCGTCTGCGGATCGCCGTCTGGATGCTCGGGGCGGCGGCCGTCGTTCTGTTCGTCGTCGCCACCTCAACACCCGTGTTTACGATCGCGGCCAGGAAGCTGATCGATGACGATCCTCTGCGCAAGGCGGATGCGGTGGTCGTTCTCGGATCATCGACGACGCGGGAACGCCGTCTGGATTATGTATCGCTCGGCCGGATGATCGAGGGGCTTCGGCTGGTCCGGAACGGCTGGGCGCCGAGGCTGATCCGTGCCGAGGTCGGCGGCCCCTTCCCCAAACCCCTGGGCGATGTCAAACAGCTCGCCCGGTTGTGCGGCAATCCCGAGATGCATGTGGTCGGCCCTGTATTCAGCACCCGCGACGAAGCTCAGGAGGTAGCGACGCTGGCCGAACGGAAGGGTTGGAGGTCGATCATCCTCGTCACCTCGCCGTATCACAGCGCCCGTTCCGCCGCGGTGTTCGAGAGGACGGGCCTGACGGTGATCTCGCATCCATGCCCCGAACGGGAGTTCTCGCCGAACAAGGCTCGAGGCGCCCGCCAGCGGCTCGCCGTGCTCCGCTGGTGGCTCTATGAACAGGTGCGCTGGGCCTACTATATCGCCCGGGGCTGGGTCTAGCGGATTACGCGCTGCGCTCGACGAATCACAGACGGCCTGCGCACCAACGGATGCCCCGATGGACGACCTCGCGAAACGAGGGGTTGGTCCACGTCCGGGCGTCGTGGCCGCTCTGAAGGCAGAATACGGGAGCGTCGCCCGAGCGGCGCGTCCATGCGATCGTCGTCATGCTGCGCGGGTGCTCCACCGTAAGGAGCACGCGGCTGTCCGTGCCGGCGTCGGCCATGGTGTAGGTTTCGTCCGGCATATCCCAGGGTTCCAGGCCCTGCACGATCGGATGCGAGGGTTCGGCGATTTCGACGTGCACTTCCTGCTCCACATCGTATCCGAAGGACCGGTCCTGAATGCCCACGATATCGTTCCAGGCTTCCAGTTCGGGCCACGAAAGGAGGGCATGATGGAGGACGAATATCCCCTTGCGGCGCCGGCGCAGCTCCTCCACTGCTTCCCGATAGGGGCCGTCCAGCGGGTCCATATGCATGTTGTAGAAGAGGTTGACCTCGTACTCACGCCGCACGTTGCCCCAGTCGTGCACCCAGTTGGAGAACTCCTGCGGATAGGCCTCGATGTCGTCCGGCCCCTCGAACAACGCCTGGAAGCCGGGGACATCGAAGGGGTGCCCTCCGGTGATCACGGCAACGCGAATCGCATCGGCGCACTCCATAGCTTGCTCTCCGTTTCGGCGGTCAACAGCCGCTGACCGCGGCATTCCGATAGATGATATAGGGATGGCCCGAATGGTCCATCCGTCCAACCTCGCTGAACACCCCGCCGCGAATCACATCGTCGTGGAAACGGGGATTCTTGTAGATCACAGTGACCGTTCTCGGCGCAGCGATCACGGACGCTTCGACGGCCGTCATGACTGCCTGGACCACGGCGCTCGGGAACGGGTTGTACATATAGAGATGGGTGAAGGCGTCGTACGCATCGAAGGCTGAGGCGTCGGCGCAGATCAGTTCCACCGTATGAAGCCCCATGCGATCGAGATTCCTCCGCGCTATGTCCAGCATCTCCGGCGAGAGGTCCAGGCCGACGACGCGGCTGAAGGGGAAACGGGCCAGCGTCAGCAGCGCGCCTCCCTTGCCGCATCCCAGATCGAGGACCGCATGGGAGGGCGTGATCTCCAGCGAACGGAGGACCACCTCGAGATCGGGTCCGCCCGAGTTCGCGTGGTTGTGCGCCGAACGGGGATCGAGGCCGAGCCGGCGCAGGGATACCGATCCGAGATCGACCCCGGCCTTGCTCAGGGCTCGTCGGTAGGCGAACCCTCCGATCACCTCCCGTCTCCAATAGCGAAGACACTCGAGCGTCGCCTGCAGCACGCCGATCGGATCCTATTTCAGGTACTGCTCAAACCATGCGACGAGCAGATCGGCGTCCTTTTCGATGCCCGGCCATCCGTGGCCCTGTCCCGCGCGAACGTCCAGTTTGCAGGGCGCCTTGAGTTCCTCGAGTCTGGCGATGAGGCGCTGAGATTGCTGCAGCGGCACCAGGAGATCGGAGTCTCCATGGATGATCAGGGTCGGAGGCATATCTTTGAGATTGCCGTACATCGGGGATAACGATCGACCCAGCTGTTGCAGCTCTTCCGGCGTGGTCTTATCGGTGATCCCGAACGCCGGCCAGAACACCCGAACCAGCGGCATCTCCATTGCTGCCTGCCCCTCTTTACCGTAGTTGAGGAAGTCGGTCGGCGGGAAGAAGCACGCGATCGCCTGCACTCGGCTCGACGCGCGGTCGATCGGATCCTTCGCATCGGGCTTGCCCGGCCCCCCGTAGGCGCCCATCATCAGGGAGAGATGGCCGCCCGCGCTTCCCCCTGCGATGCCGATCCGATTCGGATCGACGCCCCACGTGGCCGCATTCGATCGTACGAACCGCACGGCCCGGTGGATGTCCTCGACGATCTCGGGCACCTGATACCGGGGCTGAGCGCCGTGGACGACCTGAAATACGGTCATGCCGCGTCGCGTAAACGCCTCCGCCAGGGATGGGTTGATGGAGTCATGGTCCGAGACCCAGCCCCCGCTGACCATCCAGAGGATGCCGATGCCGTTGGGATGCTCCGGTTTGAAGACGTCCATGGTCAAGGCGACGCCGCCCTTGTGCCGATAGACGACATCCTTGATCCGGGTCTGCTCTGCGCGGGCGGTCGCGCCGCCCGGGATCAGCGCCAGAAGCGCCAGAAGAAGGAAGAAACGTCGCGTCATGGATAGCCTCCTGCGGCCTTGACGAACGGCCGCCCGATTATGGTATGTTGATCGATCCACCTATTCCATACTCACTGCCGTCGCTCCTGCGGGAGCGATCTCCTCGACATCGCAACATAACGAACTCTGGTACGCGGTCTCCGCTCTGTTGGACTTGCCGGCAGACGGGCGCAGCCGGGTGATGTTGCATCAAGAGACTGGGACCTATCGCAGCTGCTCGGGAGGTTGCCTCAACGATGGCCGATTCGCACACTACAGACGATACCACGCTTCCCCTCTCCGATGGCGCCCAGAAGCTCCTGACTGCCGCAGCCTACAAGGCCGGTAAAGGAGAAGACCCCTCGGTGCTCCAGTGGGCCCTTGCCGCCGCAGAGACGGTCCCCGATGTGCTGCATGAACTGTACCCAGAGGTGCCGATCGGCCAGTTCCGAAACCTCCTTCGGACGGCCCTGTCGCAGGGGCATCGAGGACCGGCGCTGCCGTCGGCCGAGGTCGTTGCATCGGCCATGGAACTCGCGAAAAAGGCGGGGCGTACCGAAGTCCTCGATCGGGATATTGCAGAGAGCCTCACGACCATCGGTGGTTCGCTCCTAGAGGCGCTCCGTTCATCCGCTCCGCAGCCCTCGCAGACGTCGCCCGGCCCGGCGGCGGTCAGCGCCTCCGTTACTCCGATGCGCCGGACCTTTCTCGATACCTATACCGTCAACCTGACCGCGGCAGCCCGCGAAGGCAAGCTTCCGAAGATCGTCGGTCGCGAGGACGAGCTCGAGTTGATCATCGAGACGCTCTGCCGGGTCACGAAGCGCAACCCTGCCCTTGTCGGCCCTGCCGGCGTCGGGAAAACGGCTATCGTCGAGGGGCTGGCCCAGCGCCTTGTCGCGGGCTCCTGCCCGGATATGCTCAAGAACACGACCATCTACGCGCTGCAGCCTGCGACGCTGATCGCGGGCGTCGATAGCGTTCCCCAGTATACGGAGCGTGTGCAGCAGCTGATCCGGGAGGCATCGGCGCCGGATGTGATCATCTTCATCGATGAGGTTCATTCGCTCCTGATGCGGGGATCCGCTCCGGAAAACGATCTGGTAACCCTGCTGAAACCGGCTCTGGCCAGGGGCGATCTCGCCTGCATTGCCGCCACAACCGACGATGAATATCGGCGCATCATCGAGACCGATACGGCCCTGGAGCGGCGGTTCCAGCCGATTCGCATCAGCGAAATGGGCAAGGATGCGACCATCGAAGTCCTCCGAGCCCACGCCCGACGCCTCGAAACGGAGCGCAAAGTGACGGTCGCGCCGAACGTGATCGCACGCGTGATGGATCTCACCCGCGACCGGATGCCGAACCGGCGCTATCCCGACAAGGGCGTCGACGTCCTGGAGCAGGCCGTGGGCCGGGCGGTCTATTCGAACCGGGCACGTGTTACGCCGGACGATATCGGCGAGGTGATCGAGCGGATGACCGGCACGCCGGCCAATATGATCCAGCGCCTGTCCGAGATGGAGACCGCGGCCAGGGAGCGGGATCTATTGAGCCCGGACGATGCGGAGGCTCTGGTCCGGCATCTGCGCGTGGCAACCTCGGGGCTCGACATTCGACCGGAACGGCCCAACGCAGTCCTCTCCCTGGTCGGCGCCGCCGTTGCATCCGCAGACGATATCGCCGAGCTGATCGCGGACCATCTGTCGGGATCACCGGAGCGGGTGATCGATCTGGATTTCGGTCCGTGGGTCCACCCCTCGGATGTCACCCGACTGATCGGAGCCGGACCGTCCTATGTCGGCTACGATGATCCCCTGCCGATCCACGGCCTGATCCAGTACCCGTGGAGCGTCCTCCTGTGCCGCAATGTCGATCGGTGCCACCCGAGCATCGTCTCGATCCTGGCCGGCGCGATCCGTCAGGGTGTGATCGTCGATGGAGTTGGCCGGGCAATCCGGCTTTGCGATTGCGTCGTCATTCTGACGGCGGGTCGAGGTCATGATGACGAAACGGACGAGCCGATCGGCCTTCGGGAGAGAGCTTCGATGAGGGAGGATCACCCGGAGGACGTCGAGTCCCTGGGGCAGGAACTCCGCCAGTTGAGCACGCTTGTCCTTCATCGAGCTGGAGGGGCTGCCGATCAAGATCTCGTGCACTGGCTTCACAACACGATCCTGCCGGCGCTGACCGAGAGGTACCAGGCCCGCGGACTGAATGTGACATGGGGCGCCGGTGTCGCCGAATGGGCGTACCGAGTATGCAGTACACAGGACAAGGAGGACGTCGAGAGGAAGGTATCGACGCTCATCGGGGAGTCTCTGCTGGCCCACATGCCGTCCAGGGGTACCAGAAGCGTGGAGGTTCACGTCGACGGCGACGCCCTCAGGATTGATCGAACTCCGAAACCGAGCCGGAAGCGGTCCTGAGACGGAGCGCAACGCCGGCGCCCAATCTGTCGTCCCAGTACCAAATGCGGGCTCACGGTCGGTCGGTGAGTCCGCGATCACCCAACCAAGGAGGTCGCAATGGCAACTACTGTAACAATCGAAGTGCTGCGTCAGCATCTGGAGGACTTTGGGTGGAAGCAGTACCAGGTAACGCCCGAGCCCGGCGAGTCCGAGGGATTAATATTCACAGGCTATGTCGGTGAAGATCAGGTTCCGCACCGGATCATCATCGACCCGATCATCGAGAAAGGCGTCCTTCGGATCTTCGCGCCGGAAGTGGTCAAAGCGCCGATGGACACCACGGACAAGGACCGTCTGCATGAGCTCGTCCTCACCGTCGCCGCCCTGAATACGACCTCCGTCCTGGCGTCCTTCTCCTATGATCCCAACGATGGCGAGGTGTCGATCGCCGTCGCCATGCCGATCGATGAGAACGACATCAGCTTCGAGCAGTTTCGCAGAGCCCTGACCGCAGTCATGTGGGGCATCTCCACCTACGGCAGCGGCCTGAAGAAGATCCTCGACGGGACGGCCCGCAGCTCGGATGTCGTGCGAACCACCGCTCCGGTCCCGACCTCAGCCGATCTCGGGGCGCTCCGCCAGCTCCTCGAGGATCTCGAACGGCGTGCGCGCGAAGCGGGCGGCGGCTCGGATGGAGGGGCTTCCGACTAATCCGATCCCGAACGGCAACGGGAAAGTGAGAACCGGACCGGCGATCCTAACCTATTGTGGATCGCCGGTTCCGACTCTGCCGAACATCCCGGTGCAGGTCTGGTTCTACTTGCGGACCTTCATCGCGCGCATGGTCGCGCCGATCTCTTTGATCCGCGTCAGGTCCTGCCGCATCTCGCTCCATCCGTACCAGAGCGCGTAGTCCGGGTTCTGGTGGAACGTTCCCTGGAACGCGCGCATCCGGTGCTCCATGAACATCCGGAACAGGACCTGCTCCACCTCCGTGGTGGCATCATGGAACGCGAGGATGTCCGGGTAGGCATGCTGGCTGCTCTCGGGTTTGGCAATGATCCCGTCCTTGTAGAGATCGGCGACGATTCGGATCCCTTCGGCCATGAGCTTATCGGCCTGTCGGATCATGTCGTCGCCCTTCTTCAGTTCCGCCTGCGCGAACCGGCTCGAATGGCACTGGACGCAGGCTTTCAGCATCTCGTCCCGTTTCGACTGCCAGTCCTCCTGGGTCAGTCGGGCGATCTTCGCCGCTTTGACGGCCTCGAGGCGCGCCGTTGGTTTGCCCTCGGGATCGAGAACCCCCAGTCCCTTCAGGATCGTCGTCCGGTCCGCAGCCCATTCCTCATCCTCCGGCATGGGAAGTCGGACGGCGAGGAAGCCCCATGCGGTGCCGACGGCGTGGTTCCCATTCTGCATGTGGCAGGTCTGGCACGTGGGCGCCGAGGCCGATTCTGGCAGGGTTCCGTTCTGCTTCAGCGCATGACGGACGCCGTGCTTCGAGGACGAGTACATCTCCCACTGCGCGTGATCGAAGCCCATATGGCAGGTCTGGCACGCCTGGGGCTGGCGCGCCTCTCGAACCGAGAAGGTATGGCGGGTATGACAGGCGTCGCAGGAAGCGTTGCCGTGAGTCTGTCCCTGTTCCTTCAGCTCCTTGATCTCGGCTTCGGTCTTGAGGCCGATCTTATGGCATCCGCCGCAGCCCTTCATCCCCTGGGTAAGGAGCATCGGTTGGAAGTGGATCGTGGGCATCGCCTTCATCGAGGTCCAGGCCATCGCGTGCTTGCCCTGCTTGAACTCCTCGACCCGGTTCTCGTGGCAGTTGGCGCAGGTGTCGGGCGTTGGCGTCTTCGCCTTATCAACGTTCGACGGGCCGTTATGCTCGGAGCCGTGGCAGGTGGAGCAGCCCACCATGACCTGACGATGCTTGCTCAGCATATAGTCCTCGACGATTCCCGGCGTCGTGACTTTATGACAGTTGACGCACGCGGCGTCGGCGACGGGCTTCGGCTTCGGCGCCGGCTTCGGCGCCGGTTTCTGTGCGGCCTGGCCGCGCGCAGTCTGAGCTCCGCCGATACCGCCCGAGGCGGCGATCAGTCCCATCACGAGGAGCGCCCCGCTGGTTGCGTAGACGCCGAGAAGAACACCTCTGCGCATCGTTCTGCCCCCTTCGCTATCCGCCGGACCACGTCCATGGCCGGCGCAATCGTGATAGGTAAGCATTCGACTGCCCCGGACCGATTCCTTCTCGACGTTATTCGCGTTGAGCGATCGATGGGCGTCGAGCAGGAAGCCCGCAGGAGGTGGGCGAACTCCAGATCCTGAGACCATGGGCGAGCCGGATGGAGACCGCAGCATGAGCGCGACAACAGTGCGATCCGGCCATCGCTCGAGCCCGCTCCGCTCCCGTGCGGTGGTGCACGAAGCCCCCCATCGCGTCGGGCTGGGCGAGCTCGAGGTGCGGCCCCTGACCAGGGGCGAGGTCCTCGTCCGCGCCGCCTACACCTGCATCAGCCCGGGCACGGAGCTTCGCTGCCTTGCGGGGCGTCAGCCAGACGGAGCCGACTTCCCCTATATTCCCGGTTACGCGATGTCCGGCGAGGTCGTGGAGGTCGGCCCTGAGACGGCGCTCGTTCCGGGCCAGCGCGTCTATCTCAACGGAACGTCGGACGGCGGGCGCTGCAACCTGATGTGGGGCGGACACGCCGCCCACGCGGTCGCGCCTGAGACCGCCTGCCTGCCGATCCCTGACGATGTGGGGATGGATCAGGCCTCTCTGACGCATCTCGCGGCCATCGCCTACAACGGCGTTCTCATGGCGGATGTAAGGCCGGGGGAGGTCGTCGCGGTTATCGGACTGGGCATTCTCGGGCGCCTCTGCGCGGGCCTCTACACGGCGGCAGGATCGAGGGTCGTAGCGATCGATCGGAATCCGGAGCGTGTCCGTCTCGCCTGTGTCGGCGGGATCGAGGCGGTTGTCGCCGAGGAGCGGCCGGCAGCCGCCATCCGGAGCCTTGTCCCCGACGGCGCCGATGTGATCGCGGACGTCAGCGGCGCGCCTGATGTCCTCGCTGCGGCTCTGGACTCCGCCAGAGACGTGCCATGGTCGGACCCAACGGTCCGAGGAGCTCGCTATGTCGTACAGGGGAGCTATCCCGAAGCGTTCTGCATCCCGTACCAGGCCGCGTTCCTGAAGGAACTGCGAATCCTCCTCCCCCGCGACTGCCGCCTCGAGCAGCGGAGGCGCGTGCTCGAGATGATGGCGGCGGGCGATCTATCGACCGAAGGGTTGATCTCCGACATCCGACCGCCTGAGCGGGCCTCGGAGACCTACCGGGAGCTGGCCGCAGGAACCTCGCCCCTCCTTACGGTCGCGTTCGACTGGTCGTAGCTCTCGGGACGATCTCGACGTCGCGGCGGCGGCTGGCCGGGCTCACGACGAGGTTCTCGATGCGCCCGTTCCGAATCCTGCCCTGTACGGTCGTTCGGAAGGGCGCATGGAGCTTGAACTCGGCGTCCCAGTCCGCGGGCCATGCGGGGAGCAGCAGGATGCGCCGTCCCTCGCATTGCATCAGCATCGTCTGGAGGGCCATCAATCCGTTGCTCCCGTGGTCCTGATCTGGCACCCAGTCGAAGTTGGGCCCCCAGAAGGCCGGGAACCGGCTCCCCTCGTGCTTGCGGGATAGTCGGTCGGTCACGGCGATCCGTGCCTCGTCCGCCAGACCGAGGAAGGCCGCCTGGATGTCGTCCTGCTGCCACCCTCGGTGTCCCGGCTCGGTTCGGACCGCATAGGTGCGGCGGGCGAGATCCAGTCCCGGTTTGCCGACGCCGTAGATGCGGTACGGAAACACAGCATAGAGCTCCGGATTCTCGATGTTGGATTTCCGCCCGACCTTTGCTGCGGCGGCGAGCGCCCTGCCCTTCGGCGTGGATCGGAGCGGGAGCTCCGGCAGCTCGCCCAGCAGGCGCCGCCAGCTCTCGGTCCGGACCCTGCCGGTGGTCTGGCCAGGCAGCGTCAGCAGGTTCTCGAGGACGAAGCGAAGGCCCGCGATGTCCGGAAGCGGGTTGACGCAGTCCCAGTAGGTCTCCAGCGCCTGTGACGGCTCGAGGAGGAGCTTGCCCGAGGCGTCGCGGCGGTAGTGCTGGTCGTAGAAGGCGACGACGGCGTCCGCGATGGGCAGGAGCGTGTCCTTGAGGTAGCGGAGATCGCGGGTATGGTCCCAGTAGGTGAGCATCAGCGCGGTCAGCTCCAGGCCGCCGGACCAGTAGTACCGGATGTACTGATTGTCGCACGGGAAGAGGGGTTTGCCCGCTCGGTCCCAGCCGTAGCCCATGAGCCCGTTATTGTAGGCGCCCCAGAAGTACATCGTCTCGGGGAAGTAGGCGCCGCCGTGCCGGAAGTAGCGCGCCGTCCGATAGGCGGCCAGGTCCAGGGCGTCGCGGTACATGCGGAACAGGGGCAGCATCATCTCGTAGTCGCCTGCCGCCGCCATCGGCCAGTAGGGGAGGCGCGTGTTCTGGAACCAGTACATCCCGCCCCACGCGCGGTAATCGGGGTCGAACCGCCTGTCCGTATCGACGGTGAAGATCGAGCCGTTGAACTTGATCGGGTACCCGCCGCGGCCTCCGCAAGCGGTAATGAAGCGCTGCAGCGCGTATCCCTGCGTGACGATCTGGGCTTCGGAGCGGCCATCGTCCTCTCCCGAGCCCGTTGCCACCCGCCGCCCGTTGATATAGAGCTCCTTCCGTCCCGTTCGTGCATCGAAGACACCGGCCACGTGCGTGAACCGGTCGGTCGGCAGCTTGGCGTCGTACTGGAGCGGGCCGTCGGCGACGATCAATCGGAGCGAGTTGCCCGGGTAGGTGTCGAGAAGATAGCCGTCCGAGTCGCCTGCGTGGGTTTTATCCACGATTCTCGCGCCGCCCGGGGGCAGCCTGTCCGGACGGATCCAGGCGCTGATCGTCACCTCGTTGGTGAGGTCCAGCGGTGCGCTGTGGGCCGCTTCCAGGTATTCCTTGCCGGTCAGAACCATCGAACGTCCGTCGGGCCACGGCGCCTGCGGAGCCACTGATGGTCCGCCGATGGCCCGGAGCCGCGGCCCTTCTGGCCCATAGCTCGGGACCTCTTCGCCCTTGAGACCGCCCAGCGACCATCGGGCGATGATCCCCTGCTTCCATGCTCCTCCGGCCGCCTCGTCCTTCAGCTCGGCGCGGCTCAGCGCCCTGCCGTACAGCCGCACCTCGGCGATCGCCCCGTGGAAGCGGTTGCCGCCGGCGCTGTCCGCTCCGATGCGGAGGGGCAGCGTGTTCTGACGCATCGGGCGCGCACGCATGGGGCGTGCCCCCCGAACCCGGGTCACCCGGAGCCAGCTCCGATCCCAGAAGCGCCGCCACCAATCCCGGTGCGAATCCCGGATTGCGTCCAGCGTCGCCGATTCGGACCGGGCGCGGAGCTGGCGCAGCTGACTGAGCCAGACCTCCTCTGATTCCGCCAGTGTGGTCAGACATGTGATCCGCACATGGCAGTTCCGCACGCCCTCCGTGGTCCGGAGCACGGTCGGGCCCGGCTTCACGACGCGGCCCGTGTCCGGATACAGGCACAGCTGACCGCCGAAGGTTCGGTGCAGCAGCGGGTCCCTGGCCGGATCGATGTGCTCTCCGAGCCCTTGATGCCGCAGAGTAACGGGCCAGAGGGATGCTCGATTGCGGTGGTACCAGAGGATGCTCTGCTGGGCATCCTCCCGGACGACATCCGGATAGGAGCGGGGCGGATCGTCGGGAGCGAAGCCGTCGACTCCCATCGTCTCCCCTTCGAGGAGCTTCCGCTCGCCGGTGCGCCAGAGCTCCAGAGAGGCCTCTACGTTGAGCGGGTGATCGGAGACCAGCTCCGCATGGATGACGGGCCGAAGGGCGTCGACCCATAGCCGGATCTCGGCCCTTGCCCGATCCCGCGACGCGCTGATCACCACCTCGCCCTCGGCGAGGCGGAGCTCCTGCCGAAACGCGCTCGCCGAGAACGGGTTCGGGGTCAGGCGCAGCCGAACTCGGCCGAGTTTGAGCAGCCGTCCGTGCTCATCCCACGCATCGGTCTTCCCGATATAGAAGGCCACGCTGCCATCCTGCTCGGCCCATACGTTCAGGCCCAGATCGCCGTTGCCCAGCGGCATGGAGCCATCCGAGCCCTTGCTCGGCGAGGTCCAGACGACGTTCGAATCGCTCAATGCGGCCTCCGATCGGTGCCCCAGACACGGCAGAATCGCGAGCGCGATCAGCGCGCCGCGCACAGGGCCGTTCCACGGGCGGTTCCGCGCCGGCCGTCGCTCCAGCGCCATGCGCCAGCCCGCTCCGCTCACGCTGCCGCTCCATGATCCGCTGCCGCAATGGCGATCGCAGCGAGGTCCTGAGCCCGGTCGCCCAGAGCGGCGGGAACGATGCGGCAGATACCGGCCGCCCGTGGCCACGCGTGCGCCGCCATCGCTCGTCTTGCCGGTCCGAGAACGAGGTCGCCGGCATGGACCGCGATGGTGCCGACCACGACGACCTCGGGATTCAGGATCTGGACGAGGTTCGCGATGCCCATGCCGAGATAGGTTCCGGCCTCATCAAGGACGCGGACCGCCAGCGGGTCGCCGGCGTGGCCAGCCTGGACCACATCCCGGGCGGTCAGGTCATCCATGCGCGACCGGAAGGAGGCCAGAGAGGTTCTATCGGCGCCGTCGGTCCGGAGTCGTTCGCTCGCCGCACGGGCGATGGCCGGTCCCGATGCCACGGCCTCGAGGCAGCCGCGCATGCCGCAGTTGCACATTGGGCCGTCCGGAGCGACGCAGTGATGCCCGACCTCGCCTGCCATATCGTTGGCGCCGTGGTAGAGCCTGCCGTCGAGGATCAGACCGCCGCCGATTCCCGTGCCCTGGGTCAGGTAGATCATGTGCCGCGCGCCGATCCCCGCGCCCCAGCGCCACTCCGCGAGGGCGGTCGCGTTCGCATCGTTCTCCAGAGCCACCGGCACGCCGGGGAAGGCGGCCTCCAGAAACGCGCCCACGGGCGTCGCATCCCATCCCGGCAGATTCGGAGGGCTGAGGACGAGGCCCCGTTCCCGATCCAGCGGGCCGCCGCAGGATACGCCGATGCCTTCGGGCACGACCCGTTCCTCGTCGATCAGCGCCCGCGCAAGTTCCGCGAGCTCTTCGAGGACCGCTTCCGGAGGGCGTCCCGCGCCGGTCGGGATCTCGCGTCGGGCGAGGATGCGCCCGGCGGCCGTGCCGATACACACCGCACACTTCGTGCCGCCGATGTCGATGCCCAGACGGACCGGAACCGGTTTGTCTGAAACCGCCACTTGAAGACTCCCGTCGTTTATACTAGAATGAGTAGGTCAATACGAGAAAAGGCAGACCGTGTACCTCGATATTCTATACTGGGCCAGTCTATTCCTCGGCGGCGCGTATTTCGCACTGACGCTGGCTCTTGGCGGCCTCTCGCATCTTGTCTCCCGCGTCGAGCACACGTTCGACATCCATCACGAGAGCGCAGGAGGCCTGGAGGTTGGCGACCATGCAGCCCACGGCTCAGATTGCGTTCATCTCGACCACGGCCACGCGACCGATCCGGGCCATGTTCTTCACCACGACCACATCGGGACCCATGCCGATGTTGATCATGGAGCGGGGCATCACGACGCCGGCGATCATGGAGTCGATACGCACAGAGGTCCGGGCCATGGCATCAACCTGCTGGCGTTTCTCAACCCTACGATGATCAGCTGTTTTCTGGTGGGTTTCGGCGGCGCGGGCGTCCTCAGCCGTCTGAGCGGCGCCGGGTTCCTTCCCAGCCTGGCCTGCGGAGGCGTCAGCGGCTCCATGCTCTATTATTACGCCTGGTGGCTGATCGTGCGGGTGTTCGGCGGCGCCCAGGCGTCGAGTCATGTTCGGCGGAGCGATCTTGTCGGAGTGCGCGCCGAAGTCATGGCTCCGATCGCTGGGACGCGCCCCGGCATGATCGCCTACACCGTTGCAGGGCAGCGTCAGACCGCTCGCGCCATTGCCGAGGCAGGAGAAGAGCTGCCTGTTGGGACCTCGGTGCGCATTCGCAAGCTAAGCCGCGACACCGCCGAGGTAGTGCGAATCGAGACCGGACGTTCATAAGGACTTCCAGGAGGAGTAAGCCATGCCATCGCCGCAGATTCTTATCTGGCTGCTGTATGCCGCCGTGGGCATCGTAAGCCTCGGTCTGTTTATCATCGTCATCTACAGCAAGCTCTACAGGAAAGTCGGACCGAACGAGGTGCTCGTTATCTCCGGCGGGCGGGGCGAGACGATCACCGATGAAGATGGTGAACGCCGACGGCTCGGTTTTCGCATCGTCAAGGGCGGAGGCTCTCTGATCAATCCGATTCTGGAACGGGTCGAGACGATCTCGCTCGAACTGATCACCCTCGACATCATCACGCCGGAGATGTACACCAAGCAAGGCGTCCCGATCAAAGTCGACGGCGTCGCGCAGATCAAGGTGAAGGGCGACGACGTTTCGGTCCGAACGGCGGCCGAGCAGTTCCTCCAGAAAACGCGCGAGGAGATCAAGCAGATCGCCTATCAGACGGTTGCGGGGCACCTGCGCGCGATCCTCGGCACCCTGACGGTGGAGGAGGTCTATGCGGCGCACGAAGCGTTCGCCCAGCGGGTTGCGGAAGTATCGGCTGGCGACCTTGCGAACATGGGCCTGGAGGTGGTCAGCTTCACCATCCGGGAGATCAGCGACAGCCGGGGCTACCTGGAGGCCATCGGTAAGACCCGTATCGCCCAGGTGAAACGGGATGCGCAGATCGGCGAAGCCGAGGCGAACCGGGATGCCACGATCCGGGCCGCCGATGCGGCCCAGGAGGCATCGACCGCGAAGTACCTGGCCGATACCAAGATCGCAGAGGCGGATCGGGACTATCGGCTCAAGGTGCAGGAGTTCACGGCGACCGTGAACCAGCGCAAGGCCGAAGCGGATCTGGCCTACGATCTTCAGAAGTTCACCACCGCTCAGAAGGTCAAAGAGCAGGAGGTCCAGGTTCAGATCGTCGAGAAGGAGAAGCAGACCCAGCTGGAGGAGAAGGAGATCGCACGGCGCGAGAAGGAGCTCGTGGCCACCGTTCAGCGGCCTGCAGAGGCCGAGCGCACCCGCATCCAGACCATCGCGGAGGCGGAACAATATCGCCTGCGGACCACCGCCGCAGGACAGGCGGAGGCGGCCAAGGCGACCGGCTTCGCCCAGGCTGAGGTCGTCCAAAAATCCGGGGAGGCGGAGGCCGAAGCGAACAAGGTTCGCGGTTTGGCGGAGGCCGAGGTGGTCAAGGCCCGGCAGCTCGCCGAGGCCGCCGGCATCGAAGCCAAAGGCCTCGCGGATGCCGAGGCGGTGCGGGCCAAGGGACTCGCCGAAGCGGAGGCGATGGCGAAACGCGCCGAGGCCTTCAGGTCCTACAACGAGGCTGCAGTCGCGCAGATGCTCATCGAGAAGCTGCCCGAGATCGCGCAATCCATCGCCTCTCCTCTCTCGAAGGTCGACAAGATCGTCATGATCAACTCGGGCGGCGGCGACGGCGTCGGCGCGAGCAAGATCACGGGCGAGATCACAAGCATCGTCTCCCAGGTGCCGCCGGTGATCGAAGCCATGACCGGCATCAAGCTTCATGATCTGATGAGCAGGGTGCCTGGACTCGGATCACAGCCTCCGGCCGATCCGGACGCGGCGGCGCCGGAGCCCAGCGCGACTGCCAAATGACGTCAATCCGGGTACACCATGCCTGCGATGCTGGACATCGGCGACAGCGAACGAAACGGATGGAGATAGAATGATTCTTCGCACCCTCGGGCTGATCTTCGGCCTTGCCGTAGTGGCGATACTCGTGGCGAGCCTGATACCGAAGCCGAAACTCGACGACGGACACGACCACCCGGCAACTCCGCCAACGCCCAAACCGGCCATTGCGAAAAAGCCCACGATCATCGAGATCCGAAAGGGCACGGGGAGGACCGTTGATCCGGGCGATGTCGTCACGGTTCATTACGAAGGGTTCCTCAAGAACGGTACGAAGATCGATTCTACGGTCGATAAGGGCCAACCCATGAGCTTTCTGCTCGGCGGCGGCATGCTCATGCCCGGCTGGGAAGCGGGACTCGAAGGGGCGCGCGTCGGAGACAAGCGGAAGCTCATCGTGCCGCCCGATCTCGCGTATGGCGCGCAGGGATCGGAGGATGGGAAGATCCCGCCGAACGCGACGATCGTCTTCGTCATTGAGGTGCTCAAGGTCCAGAAGATCGAGGACGAACCGCTTCTGGATCCGCTGCTGAAGACGGAGAAGCGCAAAGAAAGCTCCGGTACGACGAAGTGATCAGCCCGATGAGGGGCCGCACGACCACACTCTGGCGCTCCCGATGAAAATCGTCCCCGTCGGCGCTCTTGTGCTCGTGATGGCCGCGTCGGCGGCGATGGGCCAGTACAAGCCGGTGCCGCTGAACGACCATACCCGGCTCGGGCAGGTGTTCGAGGCTTCGAAGGCGGTCGATCGGCTGTGGGTGAGCGCACCAAGCTGGAGCGACAACGAGGGCGGTTTCACCCTTACGGTCTGGGATTCGCCGGCTCGATCAACCCGCTTCGCGAAACGCGTCTTCACGAATATCCGCGACAACGAACGGATCATCTTGCAGATGCCGAAACGTCTGCCGGCAGGACTCTATTACTGGGAGATCGACGCACGGACAGGCACGACCCTCGTGGGACTGTACGCGCAGGATCGGACCGGCTCCCCGAAGGCATGCGCCTATCTGGACGGCCAACCCGATCCGACCCGGGAGTTCATCTTCGGGCTGACTCTGCCGGAGTTCGATCGCATGGACGGCGCGGCAGTCCTCCGGGCGCTGGGGTCCGGCGACGTCGATGCGATCCGGATCGCCTGCCGGCAGCTTGCCGTTACCGGCGATGTTCGGGCTGTGCCGATGCTGGAGCCGCTGCTGCACCGGGAGGACACGGGTTTCTGGGCCCGATACGCCCTCGAACGGATGCCCGCTGGCCGGGCAGACCAGACGCTCCGACGAGCCCTGGGCACGCTCCGGGGGACCGCGCTCGTCGGGGTAGTGAACTCGATCGGGGTGCGAGGCGACCGCGCTGCGGTTGCCGCCCTCACGGACCTCAGCCGGGGCGATGCGGAGGATGCGGCGGTCGCCGCCCTTGTCGCCCTCGGGCGGATCGGCACGACCTCGGCGGCGAACGCGCTCCAACGGCTGGCGACCTCGATACCGCCGTGGCCGCCTGCGCA
>JABWBA010000008.1 GCA_013360745.1 Chthonomonadales bacterium
CCAAAGGAGACGGGGCTCGCTCCGTCGGACTGGCCTGCCGGTATGCCCTGGCCACCACCATGGCCTCCGGCTGATGGCAACGGCCTCAATCCGTCGTTGCAGAACTACTGGATGGCGATCCATCCGCCTACGATCTTTTTCGGCTTTGCATCCTTAGCCGTACCCTTCTCCTACGCCATCGCGGCGATGCTCTATCGCGCCTATGACGAGTGGGTCGCCCATGTCACACCGTACGTCTTGCTGACCGTTGCCACGCTTGGCGCGGGTCTCTTCGTCGGAGGCTACTGGGCGTACGAAACCCAGGGTTGGCACGGCTTTTGGGCCTGGGATCCGGTGGAAAATGCGTCGCTATTCCCGTGGCTGGGCACTCTGGCGCTGGCTCACGGCCTGGTCGTTCAACGGAGCCGAGGCGGCATGATCCGCACAAACCTATTCCTGGCGATCGCCTCCTGGCTCCTGTTCGTCTATGGGACGTTCCTGACCCGTTCCGGCGCACTGGCGAACTTCTCGGTTCACGCATTCGGCATGCTGGATAGTCCTGCGCTCAAGCTCCTCGTCGGTATGATCGTCGTCCATGGCCTGCTGGGCGTGGGATTGCTGATCGTACGCTGGCGGTCGATCAAGGCAAAGCCAGTGTCCGACGCAGTTCTGTCGCGAGATACCGCAATGTGGCTTGCAGTGATGGTCATGTCCGTCGCTGCGGCGATGATCTGCATTGGCACCTCATGGCCGCTTATCTCCCGCTGGCCGTGGTTGCGAGGGATTCCGTTCCTCAAACCGTTTGTCTCGGCCGAAGGCGTTCGCGTCGAAGCGGTCTTCTACAATCGGCTGGGTACGGCGCTCATGATCCCGACGCTGCTGGCTCTCGGCGCTGTCCCGTTCCTGTCCTGGGGGAAAACGGATCCGGAGCGATTCATGCGCCGTCTGATGGCGCCATGGCTTGCTGCGATCGTTGGTGGCGGTCTCATCCTCTGGTTCGTTCTCCACGAGGTAGCGATTGGATTCCAGGCTGACACACCTCGGGCTGTTACCGTGGCACTGGCCACCCTGGGCTTCTTTGCCGCCATCGCCAACGCCGTCCTGGTCCTGAAACTCATCCGCAAACAACGGATGACCATGGGCGGATGGTTATCCCATGCAGGGGTCGGCCTTCTGCTGATCGGCACGGTCCTTACGAATGTCTATGAGAAGACCTCTAACTACTCGATCGTCGAAGGCCGCGGCCCTGTACGAACGGAATATGGCTATTCGCTGGAGTTCGTCGGCTGGACGCACGAAGGAAAGTCCGATGAGGAAGTCCTCAAGGCATGGAAACGCTTCGATCATGCCGTCCTGCTGCGCGTGACGCCGAACGGCGCCGGACAACGACCGTATCTGGCCCATGTTGCGGTGTTCAAGTACTGGAATGCGAGTAAGGGCGAATGGTCCACGATGACCTGGCCAGACATCCGTAAACAGGCCCACCGCGATATCTATCTAGCGGCGGCTGATGATCCGCGCCTGGTACGACCGATGGCCACCCTGCGCCCTGGCGAGACCTCGACCGTTGGAGTTCCGGGCCTCGGTCCAACCGGCTATTCGGTCCGATACGACCGCTTTGTCGGCGGCAGCCACGGTGGATCAATGGCCTCGAGCATGACCGCCGAGATGACGTTGATCACACCGGCGCAAAAAGAGATAAAGATCAATCCGGGCATATCGTTTGCGGGAGGTGACCCGCAACCGACGAACGTGGCGATCCGTGAGATCGGCGGGGCCGCGATCATCGATGGCGGCATCGACCCGCAAACGAAAGAGCTCACGATCGCGCTCGAGTTGCCCGACGCGCCCGCGATCTGGGTCGTACCGATTGCTGCCACCAACAAACCGATGATCAATCTTGTCTGGCTTGGCGTATTACTGATCGTCGGAGGGGCGCTGATCGCTATGGTGCGGAGAATCCGCGACCGGGGACAGGTCCGCAGGAATATAGCGTCAAGGGAGGTGGAGGCTAACGCCTGAGCGACGAGCCCCTTACCCGGGTGAGGTCATGGCAAGAACGCCGCCGCCGACAACCCCTGCGCGGTTTCCAAGCTGGGCTTCTACAATGCGGCAGCTACGTGCCAGAGAGTGGATCGTATGGCGCCTCATCGAGCGTTCTGCAGCGTCGATGAGTCCGTGCGCTTTTCGAATCTGCCCTCCAAGGATGACCAGCTGTGGATTAAAGAAGTTGACGGCGTTGGCGATCCCAATGCCGAGGTAATAGCCGGTCTCTTCCCAGACCTCCCGGGCCGTCTCGTCACCGTCTTCGGCGGCCTGGGACACCATCAACGGTGTCAGCGTTGTCTTGTCGCCTGCGATGCGATCCCACAGCGTCGACGCCCGGTTCTTCTCAATCATCCGGAACGCACGCTCAAGGATGGCATCGGTACCGCAGTAGGCTTCCATGCAGCCAAGCGTACCGCAACCACACTGACGACCACCCGCGACGATCACATGGTGTCCGATCTCGACAGCGCCTCCAGAGCTGCCGGTGACGAGTTTGCCGCCCGACACGACTCCGCCTCCGATGCCGGTGCCCAGGGTGAACATCACAATATCGGTCACGCCTTCTGGCTGTAGATGCGCGAACTCGCCGAGCGCCGCCACGTTCGCATCGTTTCCCGCAACGACAGGCACACCAAGGGCCATGGACAGGGGCTCACAGAACGGCACATCGAGGAAGATCTGAAACTGACCGTCCACCGTGGCGCCGAAGTTCGGCGACCATATGATCACACCCGTCGCGGGATCGATGTGCCCCGGTACGGCCATACCCACGGACGCGATATCCGCCATGGTCAGACCCGCTGCGGTCACGGCCTGTACGACCGCATCAACAACCTGCGCTCGCACCCGTTCCGCGCCGTTGCGAGCTTCGGAGCCGAGGCTTACGATCTCAGCGGCGCTCAGGTCCGACCCTACAACCGCAGCCCGAACGCTCTGACCGCCCAGATCGACACCAACAACATAACGCTCGTGCGTAGTGGCGCTCGCTGATGTCCCTACCATCGATGCTCTCCTTATGATCGGCGTTCTACCGCCTACAGGACCATCCGAACGATCGCCGTCCGGCTCAGTCCGCTACCGTTCCGTTGGCCTCGTACATCGTGATTGGTCGTTTGACAGAGAACACGCGCAGGGGTATACTCTCGACCGGTCTGGGGGCTGTGGCTCAGCTGGGAGAGCGCCTCGTTCGCAACGAGGAGGTCGGCGGTTCGAATCCGCCCAGCTCCATCCGATATCCCGTTCGCCCTGCACGCGTCTCATTCCCTATCCCAACCGTTGACAGGATGCGCAGCCCATATATCATCGGCATATTCGCGAATCGTGCGGTCGCTGGAGAACCCACCCATTCCTGCCACGTTGTGCACGGCGGCCTCGGTCCACGCATCTGGGTCCGCGTACAGCGCCGCAACCTCATCCTGCGCACGCACATAATCAGAGAAGTCCGCCAGCAGCATGTATTGGTCGCCGTGTTCCACAAGGCGCTGATACACCCACTGACTCACCCCGCTCCCATCCGGCGACCATCGACCAACCCGAAAGCTCTCCATCACGCGGGCCAGGACGGGATCGGCAGCTAGAAGCTCATGCGGCCGATGCACACCCCGCACGGCCGTGTCTCTGACCTCCTCCACCGTCAGCCCGAAATGGAAGAACCGCTCAGGACCGACCGCTTCGCGGATCTCGATATTGGCTCCATCGAGTGTTCCTATCGTCAGCGCGCCGTTCAGCGCCATTTTCATATTGCCTGTCCCGGACGCTTCGGTTCCGGCAAGGCTAATCTGTTCGCTGAGTTCGGCTGCGGGCATGATGGCTTCCGCGATGGTGACTCGATAGTCCGGCACGAAGACGACTCGGAGAAACTCTGCGGTCCGCGGATCGTGGTTGACCACAGAGGCGACACTCAGAATCGCTCGTATGGTCTCTTTCGCCGCCACATAACCGATCGCGGCTTTACCCGCGAAGATCGATGTACGGGCAATCGGCGGTGTCCAGCCATCCTCCGTAATCCTGATATAGTCCCAGGCGATTCGAAGCACGTTCAGTAACTGGCGTTTATACTCGTGGATACGCTTGACCTGAACATCGAAGAGCGATCTCGGATCGACGTTCTCACCCGTTTTCTCCGCGATCACTCTGACCAGGCGCTCCTTGTTGCCGCTCTTCACGGTCCGAAAGGCATCGCGAAACGGACGATCCTTCGCGAACCGGGACAATCCCTGCAGTTGATCCAGGTCCGTGATCCAGCGATCACCCACGGAGTCGCTGATCAACCGCGCTAGCCCGGGATTCGCGGCCAGCAGCCATCGCCGCGGGGTCACTCCGTTCGTCTTATTACAGAACCGATCGGGCCACATCTCCGCGAAGTCTGGAAACAACCGATCGCGAAGCAAGGCGCTGTGCAGGCGCGAGACACCATTGACCCTGTGACACCCGATCACTGCCAGATTCGCCATGCTGATCCGCGTCTCCGACCCCGTACGTACGAGCGTCATGCGGTCGACCCGGCCCCCGTCACCAGGCCAGCGCGCATGAACCTGCTCGATGAAACGCCGGTTGATCTCGTAGATGATTAAGAGGTGCCGCGGGATAATCCGCTCCATCAACGAAACGGGCCAGGTCTCCAGCGCTTCGGACATCAATGTGTGGTTCGTGTAGCTGAACACGCGCTCGGTAATATGCCAGGCCTGTTCCCAGCCAAGGCCGCGATCGTCAACCAGCAACCGCATCATCTCGGGGATGGCAAGCGTCGGATGCGTATCGTTTAGCTGGATCGCAACGTAATCGGCAAGATCCCCAAGATCACCGTGCTCTGCTTCGAACCGTCGCACAATATCCCTGATCGCACAGGCAACGAAAAAGTATTCCTGGCGCAGACGCAGAGCCCTCCCGGCCTCTTCGGCATCGGAAGGATAGAGAACACGGGAGATCGTCTCATCATCGATTCGCTCTTCAACCGCCTTCAGATATCCTCCGCGATCAAAGGCGGCGAGATCCAGATCCCGAACGGAGTGGGCGGAATATAACCGGAGAAACGAAACGGTCTGGCCGCCATAGCCGACGATTGGGAGATCGGATGGAACGCCGAGCACAGATCGCCAATCCTTCCATACCGCACGGTACCGCCCCGTCGGCGATGTGTGGTGCTCAATACTTCCACCGATCGGGACCTCGACGGCTTCTTCGGGCCGACGAAGAAGCCACGGTGAACCGAAGGCGCGCCAGCTTTCGGGCTGCTCTGCCTGCCGACCGTCGACGATCTCCTGCCGAAACAGCCCATTCTCGTAGTTGATCCCGTAACCCGTCGCTGCATAACCCTGGGTCGCGAGGGAGTCCAGAAAGCACGCCGCGAGCCGACCGAGACCGCCGTTGCCAAGGGCCGCATCGGGCTCCAGTTCGAGGAGATCATCGAGTTCCACACCGAGGCGCCGGAGCGTCGTAGCACATAACTCGTAGATACCGAGGTTGCGAAGGTTGTTGCTGAGAGACCGGCCGATCAAGTACTCGATCGACAGGTAGTAGACACGGCGGGGCTTCGCCGCTCGGAACCGTCTCTCGGTCTCCAGCGCTCCTTCTGCGAGCAGATCGCGCACGGCCAGGGCAACCGCTTCCAGCATCTGGGCCGGCTTGAGGTCCTCCCATTCTCGTGCAAGCGTGTACCGCACATGACTCCGAACTCGTTCCTCAATAAAACGAGCCGTGACTGCGTCAGGAAGACTGACCTGCATTGTCTAACCGCTACCTTTACCGTTGACTGATGGGAAGATACTCCAGATCGACCGGCCCCACATACTCAGCCCGGGGGCGGATGAGCCGGTTGTTGGACCATTGCTCCAGAATGTGCGCGGTCCAGCCTACGACTCGACTAATGGCAAAGATCGGCGTAAAGAGCTCGACCGGAATACCCATCGCGGAGTAGCATACTCCCGACCATAGGTCTACATTGGGATAGACCTTCGATCGCTCGAGCATCCCCCGTTCCACTCCTTCTGCGATCTCGTACAGGCGGGTGTCTCCAACGGTAACGGAGGCTGCGCGAGCATACTCCTTGAGGATCAGCGCTCGCGGATCATACGTGCGATAGACACGATGGCCGAAACCGGGCACTTTGCGCTTCGCTGCGAGCGATTCGCGAACCCACTCTTCCGCCCGATCCGGAGCGCCGATCTCTTCGAACACACGGACGGCCTGCTCGTTGGCGCCGCCGTGCAACGGTCCCTTCAACGCACCGATCGCCGCCGTAACGCTGGAGTACATATCTGAGAGCGTCGCTGCGACCACGCGGGCCGCAAAGGTAGAAGCGTTCAGCTCGTGATCCGCGTGGAGGATCAACGCTACATCGAAGGTTTTCTCAAGAATGGGGTTCGGAGCCTGGCCGAGTAGCGTATACAGGAAGTTGTAAGCGATGCTGCGGCCCGGTTTGGGTTGAAGCGGCTCCATTCCGTTGCGCAGCCGCTGATGCGCCGTAACCAGGATCGGAATCCGTTCGGTTAGCCGGATCGCCTTGCGTAACGAAGCATCTAGCCCGGTATTCCCGCTGTCCGGATCCCAGTGCCCCAACGATGACACGGCAGTTCTCAACACCTCCATCGGAGTGGCCGCCCTTGGGAACATCCGGAGGATCATTGCCGTTTCGGCCGGCAGATGCATCGAACCAGTAAAGGTATCCAGGAACGCATCGAACTCGACCCGCCCGGGCAAGCGCCCATACCACAGCAGATAGGCAACCTCCTCGAAGGTCGATCCGGCTGCCAGGTCCTTAACGTCGTAGCCGTAGTAGATCAGACGGCCCCGTTCGCCGTCCACGAAGCAGATTCGACTATCGCCCGCGACAACATCCTCGAGTCCCGCCGTCCGTCCCGCACTCGCCACCATCCTCTTACCGATCCTCCCAATCACCGCCGGGTTGACACACCCGCCCTTACGTCCCGATAATACCCGTTTATGGATAAGCCCTTTCTTGACACCGTCGCCCATACCTGCTTGCGCTATGCACTGCTGCCGTCGGGCGGAACTCTGCTGGCGGCAGTATCCGGCGGACAAGACTCGGTAGCCATGCTCCTCGCGCTCCGGGCGATCGCCGGATCGAACGGTCCCGCGTTGCAGTATGTGCATGTCAACCATTGCCTTCGCGGAACCGATTCGGACCGACAGGCCGCCTATGTCGAGGAGCTCTGCCACGATCTTGGCATACCCGGCCATACGATCCGCAGAGACGTCATCGAAAGGATCGAACGCACGGGTGAGTCGATTGAGGCGGCCGCGAGGGCGGAGCGAATGGACGCGATCACCGCCGTCCGTCAGGAGATCGGGGCGTCCGTCGTTGCTCTCGGGCATACCGCTGATGATCGAGTTGAGACGATCCTGATGAACGTTATTCGGGGCGCCGGTGCGGCGGGCCTCGCGGCCATGCCTGCCCGCCGGGGGCCGATCATCCGACCGTGCATCGAGACTGATCGAGCGATGACCGGCGCCTTCTGCGCCGAATGCGGCGTGACTCCGTTTTACGACTCATCCAATCGGGATGTCTCCCATCGACGCAACAGGATACGCCATGAGCTGCTCCCCTATCTGGAGGCGTACCATAACCGCAGCGTCCGGGCCGCCCTTCTCCGACTCGGCGATCTCGCCCGATCGGAGGACGGTTACATGGAGGAGATGACGGAGGCGTTCCTTCAGGATATTCCGAATGAGCCCGAAGCCTCGATCGACCTCGACCGAACCCGGCTCGCAGCTCTCCATCCAGCGCTGCAACGGAGAGTCGTTCGACGAATCTACGAACGCGTAACGGGCAACGCTGATGATCTTGGGGCGGCGATGGTCGAGCACGTTGTCCGCGCGATTCGGACCGCAGGCATCCGGCGCACATGGACCACACCTTCCGGAGTACGATTTCAGGTGGATCAACGCCTCCAGTGCTTTCGTCCTGTTCAACACGCTGATCGGATCGATGACCCGATCGAGCTCCCCGTCCCCGGTGAGGTGTTCCATCAGGCGTCGGGGTTGCGCTTCTTCGCGGAACCGTTTCGAGTTGGTACGATACCGTCCGCGCTCGACTCTCATACGCTAGTCCTGCCTGCAGCGATGGCGGTTCAGCCTCTGGTGATCCGAAGCCCCCGTCCGGGCGACCGGCTCCGTCCGCTAGGACTCCAGGGAAGCAAGAAACTCGGGGATTGTTGTACCGACCGCCGCATACCCGTAACCGCGCGTCTGCATCTGGCTGTCGTGGCCGACAAGCTCGGCATTCTATGGGTTCCGGGAGTAGTGGCGGATGAGCGGATTCGCGTTACCAGGACCCCGTGTGACGCAATCCGCGTGCGGTGTTGCCGTAGCATGTAAACTCCCCGCCGCAAATAGCGTATGTCATACTTAGTACGTCGCATCGGCGGCATGTGGAGGCGAAGTGGTGAATAACAGGGCGCTCAAGCTCATCCTGACGGTGGCAGGCCTTGCCCTGTTGCTGCTCCTATTCCAAAAACGGAACCTTGGTGGGTTCAACGAATCCAGGCCGATCCCTTACTCCCTGTTCGTACAGCAGATTACGGATAATAACGTCAGCCGGGGTGAACTATCCCGCGATTCCTTCAAAGGCGAATACATCCAGCGCCCGCCTGCCCTCGATTCCGATACATTCACGGTAAATCTCCCCCATTCGACGGAGGCCCAAAGTCGACTTGAGAAGCTGCTTCTCGACCATAAGGTCCCGTTCGAATACTCACGCCCGTGGCTATCTGATTTCACCGCCAGTCTGCTGTTCACCGTTGTCGTACCCCTGGTTTTCATCGCGTTCCTATGGTTCATCCTTGTCCGTCAGGCTCAGGCGGGCGGCAACCAGGCCATGTCGTTTGGTCGCTCCCGCGCCCGTCGTATGAGCGATGCGGTTCCCAAGATCACCTTCGAGGATGTGGCCGGCGTAGACGAGGCCAAGTCCGAACTCGCGGAGATCGTCGAGTTTCTGAGAAACTCCAAGAAGTTTCAGGCGCTCGGAGCGAAGATACCCAAGGGCGTCCTCCTCCTCGGCCCTCCCGGTTGCGGCAAGACGATGCTGGCGCGGGCGATTGCAGGCGAAGCGGGCGTGCCGTTCTTTCATATCTCCGGTTCCGACTTCGTCGAGATGTTCGTTGGCGTCGGCGCGAGCCGCGTTCGAGACCTGTTTGAGACCGCCAAAGCGCATCGACCAGCCCTGATATTCATCGATGAGATTGATGCCGTCGGACGTCAGCGTGGCGCGGGTCTCGGGGGCGGTCACGACGAGCGCGAACAGACGCTCAACCAGCTGCTGGTCGAGATGGATGGTTTTGACCCGAACTCCGGAGTGATCCTGATCGCCGCGACGAACCGGGCTGACATACTGGATCCCGCTCTGCTGCGCCCCGGGCGTTTTGACCGACGTGTGGTCGTCGATGCACCGGATGTTCGAGGCCGACGGGCCATTTTCACGGTGCACCTGCGCAACAAACCGATCGAGTTCGGCAGCGATGAGGGGCGAAAGGAGCGGGCGATCGAGGCGCTCTCTCAGCGAACGCCGGGATTCACCGGCGCCGACATCGCCAATCTCGTCAATGAAGCGGCCCTTCTGGCGGCTCGAAGGGATAAGCAGATCATCACGATGGCTGAGTTCGATGAATCCATCGACAGAGTTATCATGGGACCCGAACGGCGCAGCCGCGTACTCACACCGGAAACACGGCGACGAACGGCTTATCATGAAGCAGGTCATGCGATCGTCGGTGAACTCCTCCCGGAAGCCCATCCGGTGAACAAAGTCAGCATCCTGCCACGAGGCATGGCTCTTGGTTATACGATCGCGATGCCTACGGAAGATCGATATAGCCAGACGCAAGGGGAGATGGAAGGAAGCATCGCCGTACTCCTTGCAGGACGCGCCGCAGAGATGATCGTGTTCGGCGATATGGATACGGGCGCGGCTAACGATCTCGATCGGGCTACAGACCTCGCACGGTCCATGGTGTGCGACTTCGGGATGAGCGAGAAACTGGGTCCCATGCGCCTCGGTCGTCGACACGGCAATCCGTTTCTAGGCCGGGATATCATGGAAGATCGGGACTATTCCGAAGAAGTGGCCCGGATGATCGACAGCGAGGTCCGCGCCGTCATTGAGCGGAACTACGACCGGGCTCGAGACATACTCGCGGCGAATCAGGAGCGTCTCGAGAGGATCGTCGCATGCTTGATGGAGCGGGAATCGATTGAGCGTGAGGAGTTCCTTGCGTTGATGGATGGAAGGCCGCTGCCCGATCGGCTGGATTCGGTGTTGCCGGCCGCGCCGGTCCTGGGCGCGACGACATCTGACGACGCTCGACAGGACGGTATCCAGCCCCATGCGCCACTACGAGAGGCTCCATCCTCAGACTGACGGATCCCATAGAGATCGTCTCGACCTTCCTGTTCGTCGGATTAGTCAGGAGGACAGCGTCTCGGGCAAGCGCTCCCGCGATCGTTGCAGCACCTCCGCGTGGAGGCTGTTCCCGGCTGCATCCATCGTGACGATGGCCGGGAAATCGACGACCCGCAGATGCCACATGGCCTCGGGAACCCCGAGCTCTTCCAGGAGATCCACTCCCTCGACTCCCGTCACGGTGGACGCATAATAGGCTGCGGCGCCTCCGATCGCGTTCAGATAGACACCTCCGACCTCCTGCAGCGCCGCCAGCGTCTTGGCGCCCATGCCCCCTTTCCCAGCGACCGCGCGAGCGCCGGTCCTGCGGAGCACCTCGGCCTGATATGGCTCTTCCCGAATGGAGGTGGTCGGTCCAGCCGACCTGACGAGCCACTGTCCGTCGGCGTCTTTGATGACGACAGGCCCGCAATGATAGATCAACCCGCCCGTCAGCGGTACAGGTGGGGCTTCGGTCATGAGGCGTTTGTGGAGACCATCACGTCCGGTATGGACGACGCCCGTAACGAGCGCCAGGTCGCCGACCCGCAGAGAGCGAACCGTCGCTTCGTCGAGCGGGGTGGTGATCCGCTTAACACTCCTCTCGGGAAGGCGTGAGGGATCATCGCCCAGATTCGCCGGAGCCTCATCTCGGAACATCCACTCGGCGATCGCTCCTGACGCGGGGTCGAGACGCACTCCAATGCGCCGGTAGGCCCAGCAGTTATAGGCGATAGACACAAAGAAGCTCGCGGGGATCCGATTCAACGCCCCGATTTTGCAGCCGAGCAGCGTAACCCGACCGCCGAAACCCATCGCCCCGATGCCCAGTGCATCCGCGTGCTCCATGACGCGCTGCTCAAGATCGGCGAGGCGAGGATCTGGATTGATATCCTCCGCGTCGCGCAACAGCTGGCGTTTCGCTTCCGCATAGCCTTCTGCGCGATCGCTGCCAATACAGGCTCCGAGGAATCCGGCGCTGCATCCATGCCCCTGTGCCTGATGTACCGCATGGATCAGGCATTTGTACACGCCATCGAGATCCCGATCGGCCCGGCCAAGCTCGGGCAGCTCGCACGGGAGGGAATACTGCGCATTCTGGTTCTCACAACCGCCCCCCTTGAGGAGGAGCATGATCTCTATCGTATCCGACTCGGCCTGCTCGTAATGGATCACCGGTGTTCCCGGCCCGATATTGAACCCGGCGTTCTTGCCCGTGATGCTGTCCACCGAGTTGGGACGCAGCGCACCCATTCGGGTTGCGGTGGCCACTGCCTCATGGATGGCAGCCGTCAGGTAACGCTGATCGGTCCCCCGCGGCGCCTGAACCCAGAAGGTCAGCATCCCGGTGTCCTGGCAGATGGGGGCCCGCTGGTTCCTCGCCATATCGATGTTCTTGCTGATGATGCCGACGGCACGACCGGAAAGCGTGCTGGCATCCTCTCTCTCGCGCCAGCGCGCAATCACCCGCCGAATATCCGACGGCATGTTGGTAGAGGCCTCGATGATGAAGTTCAACAGAGAGGCGTCAAGATCGTGCATCGTATCTATCCTTTCTGCTCTCGAGCAGCGATGATATCCAGGATCGCGCGCGCCGTGCGCGTCGATCCTTCTCCATCCACCAGAGTCCGCCCCGCCGCCGACATCGCGATCATCGTATCCGGATCGGAGAGGAGATCGTCGACAGCCGCACCGATCGCTGACTCCGATACGGCAGAGCCCAGTCCCAGATTCCGCATCGCACCTGCGGCCTCGAACTGAACGGCAAGCTCATGCTGATGATCGATCGGCTGACACACTGCGAGCGCCGGCGTTCCCGTGCAACAAGCTTCGTGCATCGTCATCCCTCCGGCAACGATCGCCACATCGGCGACCAGGAACGCATCCCGAAGGCTGGGCAGACCGCGTGACAGTCGCGATTCCCACGGCGCCCCGGATAGCGAGGCGCGCAGGTCCTCGACGTGCCGAAACGCTTGTCCGAAGACGAACTCCACGATCCGGACCTGCTTCGCGCGTTTCAGGCCTCGGGCGATCTTTACAATAAGTCGCGCTGCGTCTACCCCGCCGACACTGACGACGACCCGCCCCGAACCGATCGAAAACGTCCTCGGCAGAGGCATCGGTTCCCGGTAGTCGTCCTGGAGGGTGGCGTAGGCAAAACCTTCATACAGCCGAATCTCAGGCGGAAGCCGCTCCGGATACGGCTCCCGGATGAGTACATTGATCAAACCATCGGCTCCAACACGGCCGGCGCCCCGATCGTCGAAGCTGATGACGACAGGTCCGTTGCGGCGGATCCGTTCCAGTGCACCGATGGGCGTATCGAGCATGTCGACGATCACCGCATCGAACGTTGGGAGATCTACAGCTGCGGCGAGATAATCCGGCTCGAACAGCGGCTTCCCTCCGTCCCCCATCACCCCGCCCACCGTTGCTGTGCGCAGACCTGCACCGCTGAGGGTCTCGGCAACATCGGGATCGTCGTTCACAACCAGGGTCGCATCCACCGACGCAAGGCAGCGCAAGCGATCGAGCACCCGTTGGGCGCGCAGAATATGACCAGAGCCGACCGCCTGGCCTCCATCGGCTCGATAGAGGATCTTCAGCGAGGGAGCGTCACCACCGGACATACGATCATACACAGGACCATCCGAGTATACCTGTCGCGACCGTCGAGCTTCCGAGGTCGCGCGATGCGGTTCCATGGTTGCGGGTACCTTGTCATCATGACTGAACTGTCCGTATACGTCCACATCCCCTACTGCGCAAAACGGTGTACATATTGCGATTTCGCGACCTTCACCCATCGGGAGCATGAAGAGGAGGCGTATGTTGCAGCGGTATGTCAACAGATCGACGAGTGCCCCTATTCGACCCGCCCGGTTCGCTCCGTCTATATCGGCGGCGGCACCCCGACGCATGTTACGCCAGCGGGACTCTGCTCGATCTTGAATCGCCTTCGCGACCGTTTTCCATTCACTCCGGACGCTGAGATCTCCCTGGAAGCGAACCCGGCGAGCGCCGATGGGCCACGCTTCGAGCAACTTTTGGCTGCCGGCTATAACCGGATCTCGTTCGGAGTCCAATCGTTCAACGACGACAGCCTTCGCCTTCTCGGCCGGCTCCACTCCTCGAACGACGCCATCGATGCGATCCGTACCGCGCGCGCCGCCGGTTTCACCAATATCAGCCTGGACATGATGTTCGCATTACCGCGTCAGACGATCCGAGCCTGGACCGCCGATCTCGATACCGCGTTGGATACCGGCGTCGACCACATCTCGGCGTACAGCCTGATTCTGGAGGCCGGGACGCCCCTCACTGCCCGTGTACGCAGAGGACTCCTACCGGAGCCCGATGACGCGGCTGCGGCAGAGATGATGATGCAAGCGCATCGCATCCTATCCGGTCACGGCTTCGATCATTACGAGATCGCCAACTACGCAAAGCCCGGCTTTCGGTGCCGTCACAATATCGTTTACTGGACCAACGGCGAGTACCTTGGATTTGGTTCTGCAGCCGCTTCGTATGTTAACGGCTGTCGCGCCACGGCCGTGCGGGACTCGAGCGAGTTCATCCGTCGCGTTCAGCTCGGTCAGTCGGTGATCGCCGCAGAGGAACGACTGCCGCGAGCCGAGGCCGTCGCCGAAACGATCATGCTGGGGATTCGGTTGCTCGATGGCGTCGATATCGAGCATATCGAGGAGCGATACGCCGTCCGCCTAACGGATGTTCTGGCGCCGGTTACCACACGATTGCAGCAACGAGGACTGCTTCGCGTCAGCGGCCCGCAGATCCAACTAACCGAACAAGGCATGCTTCTTGCCGACACCGTAGCCGCCGAACTGATGGCATGCGTGGAGATAAGCCTCAGAGCGGATTCGAACCGCTGACCTTCGCTTTACAAGAGCGTTGCTCTACCGAGCTGAGCTACTGAGGCGCGAGACCGATTCTAGCAGAGTGTAAGGTCCTCGCGAGCCACCTGAAGCATCTGGATCTTCCGTTTGACCCGCTGAAGCGCGTTATCGATGCTCTTGGTGCCGCATCGGAGCTGCTCGGACATCTCCCGGTAGGACCGCCCCTCGAGGTAGCAATCCAGCACCGCGGCTTCGAGGACCGAGAGAGCGTTGCGCACGTCCCGGTAAAACTCCGCCCGATCCCGACTCTGGATCACGTGCACCGCCGGATCGAGGACCCGTTCATCGGGCAGCGTATCGACCAGCGGCGTCTCCGCCTCGGCATCTGCGGAGTTGCCATGGAGTGATATATAAAGATTCAGCGGTGCATGTTTGTGTCGCGTGGCGCCTTTTACGGCAGTGATGATCTGACGGGTAACGCAGAGGTCGGCAAACGCACGGAATCTGGCGAGGCGGTCGGTGCGATAATCCCGGATTGCCTTAAAAAGACCGATCATCCCTTCCTGTATTACATCATCGGTATCGGCGCCAGCAAGGAAATAGGTCCTGGCTTTGCTCTCAACAAGATGCTTGTACTTCGACATCAAGTAGTCTACGGCGGCCGAATGACCGGCCCTCGCGTAGAGAACGACTTCCTCATCCGTCATCAACGGATACCGCGAGGCAAGGTCATGACAGCACGTCACCATGCTATGGCTCCTGGTGTTCGTGGAAGGCGTTCTTGGGTTGCACACAGCATCGTTTGCATTCCGCCTTACTGTGGTCTTACTATAGTCGACGGATAGGCGAATGTCAAGCCCTAACCGTGCTCTTCGAGCACGATTAGCCGTGATTCTGCCCCGTGCTCCCGGCAGGATGAACCGTGGAGCACGGGGAATAGGGGACATGGGTACGATCATCCATGAATCATCGCGTTCGCGTCGGTCTTTTCGCCATCGGCTTGGACACCTACTGGCCTCAGTTCGCTGGACTGCGGGAGCGGCTCGATGCGCATCGACAGGCCATCGCGGAAGGTCTGAAGCGGGCGGGCGCGGATGTCGTCGACGGCGGTATGGTGGACAGCGTCGAACAGGCTCGAGCGACGGCCGCCACATTCCGTCGGGAGGACATCGAGATCATTTTCCTGTATGTGTCCACCTACGCGCTGAGTTCGACCGTGTTGCCCGTCGTTCAGAAAGCCGGTGTCCCCGTCGTTGTCCTGAACCTGCAGCCCGTGCGCGCGATGGATTATGATGCGTTCAATGCGCTCGGCGATCGGGGTCTGATGACTGGAGAGTGGCTCGCCCATTGTCAGGCCTGCGCGGCGCCGGAGATCGCCTCTGTATTTAACCGCGCCGGTATTCCCTACCATCTAGTGACCGGTACGCTGGACGATCAAGAGGCGTGGCAGGAGATCGCCGCGTGGGTGGCCGCGGCGCAAGTGCGTGTAGGGATGCGGGAGAACAGGGTCGGCGTATTGGGGCACTACTACTGCGGTATGCTCGACGTCTACAGCGACATGACCCAGCAGGCAGCCGTGTTTGGCTGCCACTTCGAACTGCTGGAAATGTGCGAACTGAAGGAGCACAGGGATGCCGTGACCGATGATCGCATCCGGGAAAAGCTTCGCGGATTCCACGATGAGTTCGAGGTCGCACGCGAGTGTTCTGAGACTGAACTGATCCGCGCCGCACGCACTTCGTGTGGCCTCGATGATCTGGTTGCCGCCCACAACCTCGGCAGCCTTGCATATTACTACGAAGGCCAACCCGGCAATCCTTACGAGGACATCGTCACTTCTGTCATCGCGGGCAACTCGTTGCTCACAGCCCATGGGATTCCGGTGGCCGGCGAATGCGAGATTAAGAACGTCCAGGCGATGAAGATCCTGGACCTGTTCGGAGCGGGCGGGTCGTTTTCGGAGCTCTATCTGATGGACTTCGATGATGATGTCGTCTTCCTCGGTCACGATGGACCAGGCCACATGGCGATTGCGGATGGTCCGGTGAAGCTGGTGCCGCTACCGGTCTACCATGGGAAGCCCGGGCAGGGGCTCTCGATCGAAATGCGCGTGAAGCACGGCCCGGTTACGCTCCTCTCCGTCGTTCAACACGGTGACGGTTCGCTGAGTCTGCTGACAGCCGAAGGTGAAGCCGTACCCGGCCCTATCCTGCACATCGGTAACACCAACAGTCGGTATCGGTTCACGATCGGAGCCAGAGCCTTCGTCAACTCGTGGAGCGCTGCCGGACCTGCCCACCATTGCGCGATCGGCCTCGGGCATATCGGCGAGAAAATCGACAAGCTCGCATCCCTACTGCAGATCCGTTGTCAGCGTATCTGTTGATCACTCTCGTGCGCCAGGTTGTATGCCGCATGGGGCCTATCCTCCGCCCGTGCGGTGCGGAGGCTCCCGGGATTACGGATTCGGTTCGGTGGGCGCGACGGCTCCGTCTCATAGCTTCTGTGAATGCGATTAGCGCGGTCTGTGGTAGCGTGCTATCGGCTCGGGGAAGCCACCATTCTCTCATCCGGGGCCTGCACGCTGCCGATCGCCCGGAGCGCGCCCTGTCGGGCGTCGTGGAGCGTAATGACCACCGCATCTCCTGCTGAAGCCCTTCTCATCAGAAGTCATCCGTTGGATGTCCTGCAATCCGTTGATCTGGTCCCGTCGCTCTATCTCCGTACGGTGTCGATCATCGATGGACCTGCAAACGACGAAGAGCGACACCTCGAAGACAGGTATGCGGCATTCGTGCTCACCGGCGTAGAAGCTGTACAGCAGATTCTTGCGATCCATGAGAAGCTGGTCGCCGATGGTCTATCGGCGCTGACCATTAAGGGCGGCGCGCATCTCCTAACCCAGGGTGCGCGATGGTTAGCCCGTCACCTGAGCGATATTGATCTCGTCGTCCGACCTGCGGATCTGGAGGCAGCGATGGCAGCGCTGAAATCGCTCGGATACCACCCCGAGCCGTGGAACAGTCCCGCGGATACGCTCCTGATGGCCTCGGAGGGTCCCGGCCTGCGCATGCTGCACCCACACGCTCACGCGGTGGACCTGCAGACCCGGATTCCTGGCGCGCGATCGCGAGCGGCAGCAATGGAGCAGGTTTGGACGCAGGCGATTCCGCTAGTCCGAGCCGCAGCCGATAGCGGATCAGCCGACCGACGCCAGGCCGGCATCCATACGCCTTCCCAACTCCACGAGATCCTGCTGGCGTGCATCCACTATACCGTCCATTTGCAGCCGCCCTTGATCACATCGCCGAAATGGCTGACCGACATTCTGCTCATGCTCCACTTTGCCAGATCCGCCGAACCGCCGGCGCTCCTCGACGTCGTAACCGGCGCCTCCTTCACCGATAAGTTATCCCGTATACGACCCGAGGAGCTAGTCTGGCCGTTTCGGCATCCGCCGGGCGGCGCTGAACGCGATCGCCGGAATGAATCTGCTCCAGCCGTACCGCCATGGAGCTGGGATCTGTTCTGGGAGACGGCACGCGCCTGGGGGTCGGAAGATCGCGCCGCTGTCACGTGCGCCACGTTGAACGCGTACTGGTCGGCGAGCATTGGCGGAGTGCCGGCCGGGGCCGATCCCGTGCCATTCGAGCGTGCCATGGCCCCGGAACGTGCCGAAACGATCGGCGCCAGAGCGCATCTCCTCTCGGCATATGGCGAGAGGATCGGCCGCCTCCGCGCACTGCCGACGACGTCCGAACGGCTTAGCTACCTGGTCTCGCTCGCGATACCCGCCCCTGAAAATATCCGGCGACGCTATCAGGTGCCGCCTGCGCGACCTCTGTCCCTCTATTACTGTCGCCACGTTCTGCTGACCGTGTACAAAATCCTCCGCAGCATGGTGGATCTTGTGCTCGTTCACATTCTCCGCAGGCGGTGATCGATCGGGTCGTGGATCCCTAGCGTGCGAAGCGGCCCCTCTCGGGCAGGCCGATCTCGAAGACGAGCCGTTCACCCTCGGTACCGTAATACCCTCCCCAGCCGACGCTAACGGAGGCGATCGCGGACCAGTCCAGAGGGCCTGCGGGCCCTCTGGAGAAGGCCGCATGGGCGAATCGCGATCGCGCCAGCAGGACTTCGTACTCTCCAGCATCCGATAGTCGATATCCCGTATTGCTGACGTATTGAACGCCACGGGAATCGGTGAGGATGACGAGCAGCTCCGGGGCTCCCGGCTGGGCTGATGGGATCCGTATCTGCAACCTGACATAATCCAGTCCGCTGAAGTCGATCGGAGCGTCGGTTCGGAAATGAGCGAAGAGGTAGGTGTCGACACCGCTCTTATTGATATCGCCTGCAACCTCCCAGCGCGCGTTCGCGGCGCCTGCGGCAGGCTCGATCAAGCGGCAAGCGCCTCGTACGAACTCGCCTGCGCCGGTGTCCGTTAGACGGAGCGGCAGCGGCGACGCCTCCATACGAGGGGCAGTAAGCCCGGCCTCCAGGGAAAGATGAGGTCGGCGCGCGCTCTTGAACCGCAGGAACGCGCCCGAATACGGCTCCAGCTCGACCCGAACCGGACGATCCCCGTCTATGGGCTCATGCGTCCCCGTACGCGGATTCCATAGTTCGCCCGGACCTTCGCCGCGAAGCGTCACTGGTCCAGACCATGGTTCCGGCCCATCGTTGATCATGAAGTAGACATCATGCTCTTCGATACGCCGATGGGTCACGCGGATCGGCCCCTCGGCCTCGTCCAATGTTACATCGGGCTCAAGGATCGAACCCAGGAGTACAGGCAGCACCGCCTCCGCGCCGTCCGGGATGAAGGCGGCGAGACCCTGGCCATACCGGCGTACGCGGAGATTGGATCCTTCTCCAAGGATCCCGCGCCATCGCTGCACTAGCGCCGCCGACGGGAACTCTCGCTCGGAGTTGGACGGAGCGTTTCCCATCGCAATCACAACGCCGCCGGTACGGACCAGCTTCTCCAGTTGGTCCCACGCTGCCGCCGGCAACGTATCCGCCTTCGGAAGGATGACGATCCGGCGCGGGAGGCGCCCCATCGTCAGGATCCCGTTCTCCACCTTTCCTTCGATGATCGCCCGACTGTCGATATAGGTGAAGTCGTTGCGGCTAGAAAAGAGCAGATCGGATACGGTGCGAAACGACCGCTCCACCCGGAGCGCTTCAACGGCATCGGAGGTCATATGACGCGAAGGAACGAAACGCGTCCATACGCTCTCGACAGGATACAGCACCGCGATGTCGGCGACCTGGTACCCACCCCTGAGCATGGTGCAGATCCGGCCGACGTACTCGTTGAGGCGGATCAGGGCGGCGTCGTCCAGGTCGCGAAACGAGTAGTAGCTAGTGATGGTGTTGATGCCGGACAGAACCAGTCTGTTGCAGGTACCGCGTATCTCGGCCTCCGTTACGATCCGCAGCGGCGTGGTATCGCCGCGTCGACGCCACACCTGGACGTGATCCGAGGTTTCGCTCATGGTTACCGCATGGCCTTCGAGATCCGCGACGCTCCCGATCATCCGAGCTATGTACCACGGCACGGCGGCTGGGATGCTGGTCAGACAGTCGATACTCGGCGCGGATAACTGGCGTACGCATGCGAAGAAGTCGCCGTACAGGGGAACGTGCGCCGTTAGAGGTTCTTCGAAGAGGAGATGACCGCCCGATAGAATGCCGTGGCGATCGCACCAGCGTCGGATCTGACCGAAATAGCGATCCGATACCAGCTCGGCCACGGTCTTCCAGAAGTCGTACCGTACACGGGCCGCCTGAGGCCCGCGCCCGCTCACCAGGCGCGGCAGTTTCGGCCTCAGGTCATAGCCACGGCGCTGCCGGAACTCGGCCTCCAGATCGGGCGCCCACGGCAGCGTTCCGTAGGGCATTCGGCTCAGATAGAGACTCATGAGCGACGGCTCATCCGTGAACGTGCTGACGAAGCGTTTACCGAGAGCGCCGCCCAGATGCTTCGCGTACGCGTCATGGGTGAGCTCAAGGAAGCGCGCCGTCGGCTCCGCCATCATCAGGTTCACATAGGGTGTATGTTCCGAGAGATTGTGCGCTGCGTGGGTGCCTTCGTAGATCTCGCCTTCGGTAATGATCATCGCGTGCCAGCGCCCAGGAGGCGGTGTCCAGCGAACCTGTCCCCCGGCGATAGCCAGCTGAACACCCGCAGAGACATCGAGATCCCCGTCTGTCTCTGGATAGGCGTGGGCAAGGAGCACGATCCCCGGCGGCGCCTGCAGCTGCACCGGTTCGCCCGATGTTAATGCCAGGCTGACCATCAGCCCCCTCGCGCGCCACTCGGGATGATCCTGCAGCGTGAGCCCACCTGCGAGGCCTGACGGATAGCCCTTCTCATCGTAGAGCCACTGCGACATTCCGGCCTTTTGCGCTTCTCGAGTGCCTCGGAGAAAGGCCTTCCACTTCGATGGGCTGATGAGATAATCCGTGAAAGAAACGTTGCTGACAACCCCGCCGAAACCCTGCCCGGCAAGCCCTCGGATCAGAACGTCCTGCTGTTGCGGTTCGTCGGGCCAGTTATGGATGATCTTCAGGATACGGGCATCAGCCGGCGGTTGGTCAAATCGGTCGGCCAGCGGCCTGTTCGAAGCGGGCAGGCGTATCCGACCAAAAAGGAAGTCCTCCGGCACAAGTCCTACGTTCGGTCCCATAATCCCTCCCGGACCACCGCCGTCTGTCACCTTTACGGCGATGGTATTCACTTCGCCATACGTGACCGCGCCGGCTGGCAGCCTGTATACCCGCTGAACAAGAACGGCTTGCGGACGAGTGATCGGCGTTTCGCCGACCTTACGCCCATTGATGAACACACGATCCGCGTCATCGACGCTGCCGAGGACGAGCACAAGGCGCTTCTTCGACCACGCAGATGGCAGTCGGAACCGGGTCCGGTACCACGCGACGCCGTCGTAGTCCCTGTTGCCGGGCTGATCACGACCGACCACGCTCTGGGACTCCCATGAACCAGGCACCGAGATGCCTTTCCAACTTGCGTCCTCATAGTCGGGCCGGTGCATCCCGACGGCCTCGCCTTGATCCCGAGGATCGATCGTAAAGCGCCAGATCCCCTTCAGATTGCCCAGGGTGAGGGAGAGCTCCGGAGTGCTGGTTTGGACTGCACCGCCGCTGCGATGGGATGCCATCCAGACGGATGCCGTCAGGATCCCGGTCAGCAGGGCCAGACCTGGTCGTATGGAAGACCGCATCGTGTGCGGGCGGATCCCGTTGTATGGGGTCATTGTAACCATCCTGCGCGATTGTAGAAGGAGACACTGTAGGTAACGGTCTGGGTTAGCATGGAATAGGAGGACCAGATCAGCTCCGCCGTGAACTCACCGAGGATCACGCCGATGGCAGCGATCCTGAGCCGCTCGAAACCCCGGAGGCCGTAGTAGCGTTGAACGCCGAGTTTCATGATGAGCGCGATGAGCAGCCCGAACCAGCAGTAGTCGATGCCGAAGTTCATCGATAGCGCATAACCGACCGGATGCAGCAGAAATCCCGGATATTGAAAGCGTACTGCATCGAGAAGCAATACGACAGCGAAGCCCGTCAGCATCGCCAGCGGCGCGGCAGGCCCTCCGGACTGCGGCTTTTCGGAAATGCTCCGTACCGCTGCGCTCGGCTCGCCCCATGCGGGCTGTGCGCCGTGGATGTATCCCCGCATTGTATGCGCCAACTGCCCAGCCACGGTTCCAGCAATAACGGCGATGGCGAGGATAGCGAACACAAGTCGCGGGGAGATCCTCCCCCGTCGTCCCAGCATCATCCCTTCGAGCTGATAGGGCATGGGATGAGTACGATGGATCCGATTGGTGACGAAGAACAGATGATAGAGCTGCACATTGGCGGACTCAGAGAGCCCGCCGAATCCGCCGACTCCCAGCAGAACCTGATGCGGTCCTAGAAACGCCATTTCATGGATCGGAGGACCCAGCTGAGCGCGGATCCTCGTCAGCACGACGCTGAACACGAGAAACAGCAGAACGTAACAGAGAACAAGCCACGCAGGCAGACCCACGACTACGCCAAGCGCAGCCAGGGCGCACAGACAACATACGAGACCGATCATAGCATGTCGCGGACGTAGATCGTCGCCATCGAAGGCGGTGCCGTGGCGAATATGCCTCCACAACTCTGCGAGATAACCTTTCGACGTTACGATCGCCCCAATGAACAGAGCGATCACCGCGCCCCAGGTCTGCTCACTGAAGTACGGCGCCGCGGGAACCAACCATCCGCCCCCAAAGACCCCCTGTTCATATCCGTACAACTCCATACCGACTTGCAGCGCTTTACGGACCGCGAAGAAGAAAATCGCAGAAAACAGCAGATCCGACGGCATAAAGAGGCCGATAGCCGCCATGAAAGGGAATATCCCAATGGACGTCCAGCCCAGAGCGGTAAAGGGCGACCCAGCCGTGCTCGGCAGCACATCAGCCAGTCGCCCCACCAGAAACCGGACGTTGATCGACGGTACCGAAGGGAATAGAAACGCCATGCCGTTGGCGATATCGATCGCGAAGATCACCAGCATCGGACCCCATAGATACGGGCTGCGCCAGGCCGCGTTTGTGGGAGTGGTCAGCAGAACCGGGACCTGCAGCATGGGGAAGGCCAGTTTCTCCCGTCGCGTCCAGAGTTCGCGCATCAGCGCATTGATGCAGAGCATCGCTCCGCACAAGAGGCCGAACAACAACGTCCATGCAGCCAACGGTTTGGCCCATATTGGAAGGGCCGCCGCTAACGTCGCGAGGCCGAAGCCTCCGCGCCGATAGTTCTCCAGATCGGCAGCGTTCGTAAGATAGAACCACGCGGGCAAATGGGGCAGTACGTGCTCACGATCCCACGGATTTCGTTCGGAGAACAACGCGTAATGCGCGATATAGGGTGCGTTGAAGTAGGTCCATTCGGCGCACATCGCATTGGCCATCGATAGGAAGATGTAGGTAACAGTCAACTCGGCCGATGAATACGCGACCGACGGCAGCCACCGGCGCAGAGCCACATTGATCGCGGCGAGAACGATCAGCGCGCATACAGGCGGAAACAGGAGCGAGGAGATGATATCGCTGAGGATCTCGGCCGACCAATAGGCGGTAAATGGCAGGAAGACCAACCCGGTGATCAGCGCGCGGCCGGTACGAATGCGTCCAATGGAGGCCTCACGTGCCATGCGCCAGTGTTCTATACGGGAACGGCCGTATCCTCCAGTTATGCCGACTTGGCGCCGGTCTCCCTGATGATACGACGAACGATTTCGAGATCCTCTGGCGTGTCGACGGAGAGGGGCGCGTTGGGCACCTCAACCATCTGGATCTCGACCCCGTTCTCAAGCGCGCGCAGCTGCTCCAGCATCTCCGTCTGTTCGAGCGGCGTCGGCGCCATCTGGCTATAGCGAATCAGAAACTCCCGCCTGTAGGCGTACAGGCCGATATGCTGCATTGTGGGAGCCGCCGGCGCCTCTGTCCTCGCGAACGGGAGTCGGGCGCGGGAGAAATAGAGCGCCGATCCATCGGACCGACACACGACCTTGACGGTCGCAGGGTTGTCCAGCTGATCCTCGGGGCATCGAGCCATCAGCGAGGTCATCAAACGATCCGGGTTATCCCGCAGCGGACGGACGGCGGCATCGATCGATGACGGGTCCAGTAGCGGCTCATCCCCCTGGATATTCACGATGATATCGGCTGCGAGATCCTGGACGGCCTCCGCCAGCCGATCCGTTCCAGATCGGTGACGATCGGAGGTCATGATCGGGGTGCAGCCGAAGGATAACGCGGCATCACGGATCTCCAGGTCGGGCGTCGCAACGAACACCGCATCAAGAAGCTCCGCCGCACGCGCGCGCTCCCAGACTCGCTGCAGCATTGGGACCCCGACGATGTCCACCAGAGGCTTGCCGGGTAGACGCGTCGCGGCCATCCTTGCCGGGATGATCCCGATCGATCGAACGGGCTGCATCATGGACTCCTCTCCTCTCGAGTCACCATCAAGCGGGCACGGCAGGACCTTCCTCCGGCAACGGGTTCTTCGGTGACGATCGCCAGCGATTATGACACCAGAACCATTGCTCGGGATGACGTCGAATCAGCCCCTCGAGATACGCATTGATCTCGGAGGTGATCCGGAGCACCTCCTCATCCTCGGGTCGGTTCTTATCGGGAGTGATGATGCCGCCCAGCGCTATCCGATATCGAGTTGCTCCACGTTCACACACTCCGACGATAATCGGAGTTCCTGTTTTCAACGCTAGACGTGCCGGTCCGGAAACGGTACCCGTCGGTCTCCCGAAAAACGGGACAATGACGTCGGTCGCATTCTGGTCGGCGAGCAATGCGACGAACCCACCGCCCCTCAATGCCCGAAGCAGGGCGCGCGCCGCCTGATCTGTCCGGACCATGTCGATCCCGTTGCGCCGTCGCAGGCTGTTCATTAACTCCGTGGTGCGAACATCTCGCGCGGCGCGATAGACGACGACCACCTGACGGTGGTAGGTTGCGATATAGCGAAGCGCCAGATCGAAGCAACCGTGATGAGCGCTGACGAAGATCGCGCCGCCGGCTTGATCGAAAACGGCCCTGACCGATGCAGCGTCGTGAGCGGTCACCTCGGTGGCGTCTTCCACTTCCGCCTCGGACATATGAGCAACCTTGATCGTTTCCACGGCGATCATGCCAAGGTTCTCGAAGGATTTCCTCGCTATCTGCCTGCGTTGCGATGGTGTGAGTGTCGATCCATAGGCGAGCCGCAGGTTCCGATCGGCTATCTCACGACGTCGACGCGCCAATGCCCACATCATGCGTCCGAGCAGCGCACCCAGACGCCTGGTCGTAGAGATTGAGAGATGCGGTACGGCGAACACGGCTAGACGCAGCGCAAGATAACCGACGGCGCGCCCAAGCGTCTTGAGGAACTTCACGGATGACGACTCCGCACCGCACGGTCAATGAGCCCGAGCAGCATCGCCATATCGTCGACGACCAGCTCCGCATCCAGAGCCCAGATGGGCAGGAAACCTGATGGCTCCGGCAGCTTTACGGCGTCTTTCGCGCTGATCACGATCGCTGTCAGACCGTCCCGTTTCCCGTGGACCTGCATGTCCTCGAGCTGACTCCTCGAGGGTGCGACGTGATCCGACAATCGGACCGAATGGACAATCTGGGCCCCGAGGCCGGCGACTGTCCGTTCAAACGATTCCGGATCGCCCAGACCGCAGAGCGTGCCGACTCGTTGGCCTACGAGCGCTGAAAGCGGTACCGTACCTCCATTGCGAACGTCCATCAGTCCCCTGGTAACATACCTGGCTCGCGTGGTGGGCATCGAACGCGGCACGCGACTAAGGTCAGCGCTTCGAAGCTCATCGTCCTGACCGGTAACGACCACACAGGACGCTCGTTTGATATGGTCGACCGGTTCCCGTAGAACTCCGGCCGGCAGGGCGCGTCCGTTGCCGAAGGGACGGGAGGCCGAGAGAAGGACGATTTCCACGTCCCGGTGCAGCTGATAGTACTGCATGCCATCGTCCAGCAACACAACGTCCGGTTTGGCGATCTCGATTGCGAGTCGTCCGGTCTGTCGCCGATCCTTGCCTACGATTACCGTCGCCCCTGGGAGCGATTGTGCGATGAGATAGGGCTCATCCCCGGCGTCCTGGACATCGGCCACGAGACCGGACGATGTCGATACCGTTGTTACGGATCGCTCCGAGCGGCTTCGATAGCCCCGGCTCAACACGGCAACCCGGTACCCGCCGGCAAGGAGGGCACGCCCCAGCGCGATGGTGAGGCCCGTCTTGCCGGTACCGCCTGAGGTCATATTGCCGATGCTAACAACACAGGACGGCAGCTGAGCTCGTTGGCGCCATCCCAACGTGTAGAGCATCAGATAGGCCCTCAAGCCGAGCGTATACAGGAGCGCCGCCGGGGCAAGCGCACAGACGATCGACTTCGCCCATAGCTCGGCAGGTTTCCCTTCCAGCGCTGGAAGCAAGCCCTGTAGTATCCTGGCGCCCGGCCGGAGTTTCGATCCAGTGTGCGGCAGCGGCACCGATATCGCCCATGATATCATGAGCATTTCGCTGTTCCCGGATTCGGTTTATATTTGGCGAGATGCTCGGCGCACCGTGCCGCGGCGCCTCGATTGGCTCGCATCAGCGCAAGACCGGCCATCCTGATATGCTCCAGTTGGGCATGATCCTTCGTAAGCGTGACGAGGCGGCCGGCGAGGTCACGGCTGTTCTCGACCTTGAAGACAACACCAGCGGCGTGCGCCTGGTCCATCACATCACGGAAGTTGCCGATATGGGGTCCATGGAGGACCGGCTTGCCTTGCGCGATGGGTTGAAGCGGGTTCTGGCCTCCTCCCGGAGCTAGAAGGCTATTGCCAACATAAGCAACATCAGCAAGCGCATACACCCGTGAAAGCTCGCCAAAGGTATCGAGAACCAGCGCGCGGGTCGAGCCTGATCCCGAAAGCTGGCTGCGGAGTCGCGGCTCAAGCCCGGCTGCCCGCATCCCGGATGCTACCTCATCTGCACGATCCGTATGGCGTGGCGCATGGATGATCACGAGATTGGGCAATGATTGCCGGGCCAGCTGATGGGCGGCCCAGAGAATCCTCTCCTCGCTGATGGTCCGTGTGCTCCCAATCACCCAGACCGGTGCGTCGGTATCGATCCCAAACTCGCGGCGGAGGTCTCGGGCTTCCTCGGCGGTGAGCGGCTCCGGGGCTTGATCGAACTTCACGTTGCCAACGACAGTGACGCGCTCCGTATCGGCGCCAAGCTCACGAAATCGTTCTGCATCCCGTTCTGACTGCGCCAGGATCGCATCGTAACTCCGAACGGTCTCCGCAAGCAGCCACCGCACCGTACGGTATCGGGGGAAGCTTCGGTCCGAGATACGGGCATTAATCAGGACCGAGGGTGTATGGGTTAAGGTCAGAGCGCGCAGGAGGTTCGGCCACATCTCCGTTTCGACGCCGACGAAGAGCCGCGCCCCGATATGCCCGACAGTACGGCGTGCGAGGGGCGCTAGATCGAACGGCAGGAACGCCGCGGCCCGAATACCCTTCCCCACCAGCGCCTCCGCGACCTCGCGCCCGCCAGGCGTGATTGTTGTCATGACGATATCGCACTCTGGATCTCGCTCCAGAAGAGCGTTCATGACCGGCGTTGCGGCCATCACCTCGCCAACGGAGGCAGCATGAAACCACATCGGCGGCACGCTGCCGGGCCGCATGGTCTCAGGCAACTCGCCCCAGCGTTCGGACCATCCGACGCGCGACTTGCCCTTCATAACCCTCCATGCGAGATACGAGGCCAGTACAGGTGAACCGGCAAGAAGCGCCGCGTTATAGAGCGCGACTCTGAGACTGGGCCCCTTCATTCCTCAAGAGGCCAGTGACGAGGGTACGAGTAGCCCAGCATCTCCTCGGCACGCTTCTCGCACCGGTTCAGCGATAAAGTCAGATCTCGGCCGATCCGGTCCATCTCATCTCGCTTCACACCCTCCGGCACGGTGATGGGGTCGCCGACGACCCACGTGACGCGAGCGAACGGGAGCGGGAGCATGTAGCGGTCCCACGATCGTACGAGAAAGCGAGGTCTCGCGCTGATCCCCACCGGCACAATCGGAACGCCCGATTTCTCCGCCAGCAGTAAGGTGCCTCCCTGCACCTCGTGGCTGGGCCCGCGAGGCCCATCGGGCGTCAACGCCAACACCCCACCATCGCGTAGAATCCGGGCGAGTCGGAGCGTAGCTCGCAATCCTCCCCGGCTCGTCGATCCTCGGACGGTGTTGAAGCCGAATCGGGTAAAGATCCCGTTCTGCATTTCACCATCTCGAGAAAGAGAGATCAAAGCCCAGTAGCCCCGATGCCTCAGTACGTTGGCAGGGATCAATGTCCGTCCATGCCATGTGACCAGAATAGCGCCGCGATTCGCAGCAAGGATTCCATCCATCACGGCCTTATTGACGAACTGGATCCGGATGGTTGCGCCGATGAACCGTGCAATCGCCCAGATGATTAGGGCCAGGGCTTTCGTCCGCCATGAAGGCGACGGTACGGATTCCGAGTCCCGAGCCATCCCTAACCGACCTGATCGGGTCTGAACTGCCGCGCGTACAGATGTGCGTACAGACCGTTCTCCGCCAGGAGGCCGGCATGGGTGCCGCTCTCCACGATGCGACCATGATCCAGAACCAGGATTCGATCCGCGCCCAGAATCGTGGAGAGACGGTGCGCGATGACGATCGTCGTCCTTCCCTTCATCAGCTTCTCAAGGGCTTCCTGCACCAGCGCCTCGGACGAGGCATCCAATGATGATGTCGCTTCGTCTAAAATGAGCAGCCTCGGATCCATGAGAATGGCTCGTGCGATCGCGATTCGCTGTCTCTCGCCGCCGGACAGACGCACGCCGCGCTCCCCCACCACGGTGTCAAATCGATCGGGCATGCCGTCGATGAAGTAGGCGTTGGCAGAGTAGGCGGCCCGCTCGATCTCGGCATCGCTCGCGTCTCGCCGGCCGTAGGCGATATTGTCCCGCAAGGCGCCGGCGAACAGCCAGGTCTCCTGCGGTACGATGCCGATCTGACGACGGAGAGTATCGAGCCGGACATCCCGGACGTCGATCCCATCGATCAAGATCCGTCCCTGGGTGACATCGTAGAACCGGGGGATAAGATCGACGAGCGTGCTTTTCCCCGCTCCACTATGCCCAACCAGCGCCACAACTTCGCCCGGCTCCACGTCGAAGTCGATCCCCTCCAGAACGGCCGGCCCATCGCCATATCGAAAGCCGACGTTTTCGAAGCGGACTCTCCCATGCAGTCTTGGCATGGCGACCGCATCGGGTCGTTCCTGCACCTCGCTCCGCTGATCCAGAACCTCATTGAAGATGCGCTGCGCGGCAGCCAGGGCCTGTTGGCGGGTTGTGTTGATGCTGCCCAGATCCCCGACGGCGCGCGCCAGTGTCTGCAACACGACGACGAACATCCCGAGACCCCCGAGCGTCATGTTGCTCTCGCGAGGCAGCCCCATATGCTCCAGCTGGGCGTTTCGTATCACTTCGTTACCCGCCAGGAAGATCACCAGGGCGATGCCGAACGCGCCGAGGAACTCGATGATCGGTCGGAGTCGTGCACTCTGTCGAACGCCCTTGATCACGGCGTCCAGCGTCTGTTCGTTCTCGGTCGAGAACCGTTGGATCTCGTGATTCTCCGTCGCGAAGGACTTGATGATGCGGATCCCGGCCAGGGTCTCCTCGGCTATGGCGCTGATGTCCGCCAGCCGGAGCTGGACGAGGTCCGATATCTTCCGAATCCGCTTCCCGATCCGCGAGATCGTATAGCCCATCAACGGGACGACGAATACCGCAACGAGCGTGAGCCGCCAGCTCGTGTAGAACAGCAGGGAGAAACTCGCGACGATCTGGAGCGGAGCTGCGACTATGTCCCGAATGGTCATCGTCGCATTCTGTATTACGGGTAGGTCACCCGTAATCGTCGACATGATCGAGCCGGTTCTGCGCTTGTTGTAGAACGACAGGGATAACGACTGGAGGTGGTTGTAGATCTCTTGTCGCAGTCTCGTAGCCACGTGTTGAGCCGCAAGCGACAGGAAGTAGGTCTGGCCGTATGCCAGGAGTCCTTTGATGATAAAGACCCCGACGACAACGAGGCAGACGAGGTTCAACTGCGTTACCTGTGCGTCGGTCATCGCGTCGACAGTCAGTTTGATCCCCACATTGATGGCGGTGGTCAACGCCGCAACGCCGGCTGAGCAGAACAGTCCGGCTATGATGGTTCGCCTGTGGGGATGGAGGTAGGCGAGCAGGCGACGTTCGGTAGTCTTCGCCTGTCGCCGGTCGTCCGGGTCCAGCGTGGTTGCCATGCCGTTGACGTTATACCTTCCCATCAGAAGAGCCGCCGGCTCCATCGAGCATCGCCATCACCATGTCGGCGGTCCTCCGGGTTGCTCCCGGAGATCCAAGCGATTCGCGGACCCTGGACAACTGCTCACGCATCGTCCCGGCCCTATCGGGATCCTGAAGAAGCGCAAGGAGGTGATGCGCCATCGCTTCGGGCGTTGCATCCCGGGCTATCAGCTCGGGCACGATCGTTTCCTGGGCGATGATATTCGGCAGACTGATGTACTTCAACCGTGATAAACCTCGTACTATATACTCCGCGTACATCAGCAGGGAGCCCCGATACAGGACGACCATCGGCATCCCAAGGATCGCGGCTTCCAGCGTCGCGGTTCCAGAACAGACTAACCCGGCCTGAGCGTGGCGGAGCAGCTCGTGCGTATAACCCTGGATGCTGCCAGCGATGGGCTGCCCCATCCCATCCCGCAATCCCAGTAGAGGTCTGGCCAGCTTCTCAACTCGTTCACAATCGGTACCCGGTGCCAGGGCGATGATGAACCGGAGCCCGGGCATCGTGCGGTGTACCAGGACGGCAGCTCGGGCTATCGCCGGTACATTCTCACGGAGTTCAGCCGATCTGCTGCCTGGCAAAAGCGCGACGAGGCCATTTCCCGGCGAAAGACCGGCCTCCTTGAGGAGAGTACCCTCATCACAGCGATCGGTGATAAGATCGAGTATGGGATGTCCTACAAACTCAGGATCAGCGCCAGCCGCAGCCAATCGGTCAGAAGACCAGGGAAACTGAGTGGCGATACGGTCCGTGATCCGGGCGAGGCGGCAGGGCAACGGTCCATCGCGCCGCCAACTCCCAGGGGGTAGATAGTAGAGAACGCGCAGGCCCAACTCTCGACAGCGCCGCGCCATCGGCACGTTGAAGGCGCCAAAATCGATCGGCACGACCAGATCCGGCCGGCGTCGTTGGAGCTCCCGACAGAGTGCAGGGTAGACGCGAAAGCGGAGTTTCGGTATGACCCGCAAGGCGTTGAACACCCCGATGGCGGCGCTGTCTCGGCTATCTGCGACGATCTGCACCCCTGCGGCGTGCATGCGCGCTCCACCAAGGCCCCAGATCGACAGGTTGGGATCCCGCCGGCGCAACACCGTCGCGAGCATCGCACCGTAGGCGTCTCCGGATGCTTCGCCTGCGAGGATAGCTACGGAACGACCAGGTCGTCTCGACGCGGATGCATGCGAGTCCTCAGTCTCTCCGACGCTCATTCCCTCGACCGGCGTTACCACTCTGTGTACCGCGCATAAACGTAACCAGATACTCGAGTTCCTCGTTCGTCTCGATCTCGTCTTCGATCCGGGCGATCGCCTGAGAGTGATTGAGGTCAGACCGATATAGGAGCTTGTACGCCTGACGCAGCGCGGTGCGTGAGGCAGGGGGAACCCCCGATCGACGCAATCCGATCACGTTCAGATCGATGACGCGCGCTGGAACTCCGTCGGATAGCATAAACGGCGGCACGTCCTGATTAACCTTGCTCAATCCTCCGAGCATGGCGAGCTTGCCGATCCTGCAATACTGATGAACGCCGACCATTCCGCCGAATACGGTGTTGTCTTCTACGGTGACATGCCCTGAAAGGCCGACATAGCTGGCGACCGTGTTGCCGTTACCGATCTCGCAGTTGTGACCGACGTGCGCATAGGCCATGAACATATTGTCTTGGCCAATGCGCGTGGCGATACCTTCGCCGACGGCTCGGTGGAGGGTTACGCACTCACGGACGACGTTACTATCGCCGAGGATGAGCAGACTTTTCTCACCCTTGAACTTATGGTCCTGTGGTGTGCCGCCGAGTACCGCTCCCGGATAGATCGTGCATTTGCGTCCGAGCCGGGTGCCGGGAAGAATGCATACATGGGAGATCAGCTCGGTACCTTCGCCGATATGCACATCATCGTCAATGACGCAATAGGGACCTACGACCACGGTATCGGCAAGATAGGAGCCTGGATGGACTACGGCTGACGGATGGATATTGACAGCCATCCGTTACTGCTCCTCCTGCAGGCCGGTTTCGGCAGGTCGGGGATCGAGCAGCATAAAGTGCATCTCCGCCTCAGCGACGATTTCGCCTTCTACACGCCCTTCGAGGGTAACCTTGCCAACCCGATTGCGAAAGTAGGAGACAAGTACCTCGGTAATGAGCGCATCACCGGGTACCACAGGGCGTCTGAAGCGAACGTTATCGATGCGGGCGATCACCGGTATCGCGTTGCGATACTCGGGCACGGAGAGCATGAGGACCCCGCCCACCTGCGCCATTGCCTCGATGATCAACACGCCCGGCATGATCGCCTGGGCGGGGAAGTGCCCGTTGAAGAAGTCCTCGTTAATCGTCACGTTTTTCAGGCCGAGAGCCCGTTTTCCGGGTTCGATCTCCAGGATTCGATCGACGAGCAGCATCGGGAAACGGTGCGGTAAGCACGCCCGGATTTGCTCGATATCCAGCATGTTGGTATCTCCTTTACGCCCCGACTTCCGACGCGGTGGCCGCAGGCTCGCACTTCGTGTTGATCAACCGCTTCATGTCCGAACCCCCTCGAGGCGCTGGGACACACGGTCGATCGGGATCTCGGAACCGGCGCCTGCAGAGAGCCGTCGCGTCAGCAATCCGTTGATCCGATGCCCTGGCCGGACCGCGATGACTTCAGCACGAAGAGGACGCCCCAGGACAAAGAGATCACCGATCAAATCGACAACCTTGTGCCGCAGGCACTCATCATGATACCGAAGACTACGCGAATACCCGTTGCGGCTAATGAGAAGCGCATTATCGAGAGTGGCGCCCCTGGCAAGCCCCTGGGCGCTGAGCGCCTCAATCTCGTCCTCAAATCCGAAGGTTCTCGCTGGAGCGAGTTGATCGCGAAATGTCGCAGGGGTGATGACGAAGTCGCCGGTCTGAGTTCCGAGGAGCGGATGATCAAAGTGGGTCACACATCGGATCCGTAGTCTATCGGCGGGCGCGGCTACCACGCAGGACGCGCCATCCACAACCGCAACCGGCCCATGGAGCTTCACAACGGTGCGAAGGACATCATGAACGATGATCCCGCTGTCGTCAAGGAGTTCCATCCATGGTCGAGCGCTGCCGTCCAGAATCGGAACTTCATCACCGTCCACCTCGATGATGACATTATCGACTTCGGCAGCATGGAGGGCAGCCAGAAGGTGTTCCACGGTATCGAGTCGCGACTCGCCCATACGAAGGGACGTACAACGCTGCGTAGCGCAGAGCGCGCCCGGCGCCAACCGGGTTTCCATGTCCTTCCTGCGGAAGACGATACCAGTATCAGGGTCCGCTGGATACAGAGAGATGTGGACGCTGTTCCCGGAGTGAAGGCCGACCCCTGAACAGCGCACCGGCGTCCTGACTGTCGTCTGCATTCCGTCGCTGCATGCGTACGATATCCCCGGTTCTGGCTCCGCAACGTAGTCCGAGATCATGCTAAAGGCTCATCGGCCAGAGGTTCGGAGCGTATCCGACCTAACATGGAATCGAGTTCGGCGACTCGCTCACGGAGGCGCTCCATCTCCTGGACCAGCTCTCGTACCTGGCGGACGGTCGATGGGCCCTGTACCACGGCGGCCTCCTGCCTGAGACGCTCGCGATGTGGCATGGCGGGCGATCCGGACACCACCGATCCGGGATCGACATCGCCCCAGGCGCCGGTTCGACCGAGCAGAATCGCACCATCGCCTATCTTGACATGATCTTTTACGCCAACCTGGCCGGCCATGGTAACCCGCTGGCCGATGGAAGCGCTACCGGCGATCCCGACGAGCGCTGCGATGACGGTATCCGGCCCGATACGGACGTTATGGGCGATCTGAACAAGGTTATCGATCTTCGTCCGAGCGCCGATCACCGTACTTCCTGTCTTTCCGCGATCTACGGTGACATTGGCGCCGATTTCCACATCGTCCTCCAGGACGACATTGCCCAGGTGCGGAACCTTCTGGAGCGTCTCACCCATTCGGACGAACCCGAACCCATCAGAGCCGATGACGGCTCCCGCATGCACGATAACCCGATCACCGAGGACTGTGGACGGGTAGAGAACGACGTTAGGATAGATGACACAGTCCGATCCGATGACGGTATCATCGCCAATGACGCAGCCGCTGAATAGAACCGTACCTTCGCCGACGGATACTCGATCGCCGACCGTCACACCAGCCGCGATAGACGCCGTCGGCGCGATCGTCACGCCTTTCCCGACGATTGCGTGATGATGGATCCCTATTGGATGGGTAGGCGCATTCGAGAATAGACCGAGGATACTCGTAAACGCCGCTCGCGGGTTTTCCACGCGGATTAGAGGCTTGTCCGGCGATACCGCGTCAAGAAACGCTACGACGGCGGACGCGCGCGAACGCCCCGCTGCCGTCAGGTATTTCGGGCTTTCCGCAAAGACCACATCCCCGATCTCTGCCTCCTGAATGGAAGCGACGCCAACGATCGGCACTCGGCCATCTCCGGACACTGCGCCGTGGACAGCGTTGGCCAGTTCATCGACCGTCAACTGACGCTTAACCGGGCGATCACGGACTACCATAGGAACCTACCTTCCATCCGCAGGACGAGCCGGAGGGTCGAATGCCGTTGAGCCGTAGCGTGCGACTAAGCGACGAGCGACGTCCGCAGTATGATCGGCTAATCCGGGACGGCGCTTGTAATGAATCTCCCATCCCAACTCCGATCCGATATCGGTCACGCTGGCTTTGACTTCATTCCGTATGGCGCGCAGCATTACGTCGCCTAGCGAAGCCAGGGCATCCGCGGGGAGCGATATCATAGAGCGTGGGTCAGCAGTGTTCGGCGACTGCCCGGCCGGACGGTGGTCGAACACTGGCCGCGCCTCCGAGATCGGATCCATCGGTGGGAGTTCCTGCGTAGCGCCGTGGATACGCTCTCGATAGAGCGCGATGGTGCGAGCGATCTCCGCAGCTCGTTCAGCCACTCGTATTTCGCGTCGTCGAGTTCGGGTTGCCTCGATGGTTTCGATCGCCTCCCGAGCAGCCTGAATCTCTTCGATCCGGATGGCGGCGATGGCCTGATCCCGTTCCCGCTCCAGCCGCCTTTTTTCGGCCCTGGCCTCGTCCAGAGCTGTCTTGACGGCCTCCGGAGGACCGGCTACCGGTGATCCTATTTGTGTTCCCAGGGCGATCAGTCGCAGCTCGACATCGCGAAGTCGCGTCCGGTACGAAGAATCAATCGTACGTTGCCTGGCTACGATCTGTTCGTCGGCTTTGCGGAGAATCTCTACGCGTTCAGCTTCGACGGCCGCCTGATCCTGCCGTTGTTCACGGTGTACAGCCTGCTCGGCGAAGCGGGCCGTCTGGCGTTCGATATCGAGGAATCGATCGGATGCTTGCTCGCTGTCGTGCTGGGCAGCCGGCCGAGCCGCCATGGTCGGCAGTATGTACGGTATCAACGGAGCCATGCCACGCTGCGACGTTGTATGGTCCGTGGTACGACGAGTCGGCACAACCCCGGAGCTCGGGTCGAGGGATCTCGTCCGCATTAGCGTCAGGCCGACGGCCGGGTGCAGCGGCATCAGTCGATCCAGTGACACATATACCGGTACGGGGCCGGTTCGGCGATCTCCAGCGCAACCAGAAAGCGCGGCCGTTAACAACACTGGAGCCAGTAGGGATCGTCGCACCAATGAGGCGTCCTATTTGGCGTTCAGGTCCTTGATGACCTCGTCCGATATATCAACGCCAGCGTAGACGGCAACCTGCACATCGAAGACGATCGCGAGGCCCTTCTTCTCTGCAACTTTCTTGACCGAGGCGCGAAACGCTTTGGTTAACTGTTCTTGATTGGCCATACCGAAGTCACGAAGGGCGGCGTCTTCTTCGTCCCGCACCTGTGCGATCGTCTGTTCTGCACGGTTCCGTGCTGCATCGGCATCCCTCAACCTCTGCCTGTCGGCATCGGTGAGGTCCTTATCGGGCTTCTGCATCAGCGCCGCGATCTCGCCCGTAAGACGGATACCCTTGTCGGTGAGCTCTTTCGCTCTGGCCGTATCGGCGGCGGTCCGACTGGCGGGCGCCTTGGCCTCAATCGCATCGAGTTCCTTATGCTCCTCAGGAGACAGATACGGCATGTTGACCCAGCGCTGGACCCTTGCGTTCGCCCGTCCCTGGCGAGCTGTGAGTTCTGTCTGCGCGACCTGCATCGCCTTATACTCTTTGGTGACCCGCTGGACATCAACCGTGGCAAACGCCGATCCGCCCGCCGATTTTGAACCCTGCCCCAGGGCGTTGACCGCCACAAACACACACGCCACAGCGCCGGCCAGGACCGCCAGTCGCCAGGGCGTCAAGGACTTCACCATACTCGTATCCTCCATTCCGAAAGGCCCGGCCATTATAGCACCGGCGCCATGAACCTAGAACACATGCCCGATGCTGAAATGGGTGCGAGCCCCCTCGCTGCCGAAGCCCTGGTCGATCCGGATCGGGCCGATAGGCGTCACTACGCGCAGACCAAGGCCGAAGCCAACGGCAAGGTTGAAACCGTCATGCTGGACAAGGTTTGAAAATCGCACGCCGGAGTACGGACCGCCCCACGCATCACCAGCGTCGAGGAAGAGCACACCCGTGAGGCTCTGAGCCAGCGGAGCGCGCAACTCGGCGGAAGCCAGGATCATCTGCTTGCCCCAGAAACGATCTTCTCTGTATCCCCGCAGCGTCTCTGCGCCGCCGACGAAGAACTGCTCGAAGAATGGGGCCGTACCCCCGACTATTCCTCCTGAGAGGCGGAAGGCCAGTACATTCCGACGGTCTTTGGCGTTTTTCCTTGGGCCGCCCAGGCTCAGGTATCGGCGGGCATCAACCTGGAGTTTCTGGAAGTTCACGGTTCCAGTGACCGGGCTCGAGCCGCTCCCGGCCACAACGGGCTTCAGATCGGCCATCCCAATATCCAGGCTATAGACCTCGAAGCCGCCGGAGCTCGGATCAAGGTCCAGATCTCTCGTATTATGGGTCACACGGCCGCTAGCGACCATGATCGGCCCCTTTTGCAGGGCTGCGGCGTCGGAAGGACTCAGATTCAGGGTCGGAAGGTTCACATCGTCGAATCTCAGGCCGATCGAACCTCGATAGACATCGCGGAACGGGCGGCTAAGCGTGATCTGAGCGCCACGGTGCATTTCGTAATAATCGTCACGGCCTCCGGTTGGCGTACCACCTGTACCTGACAGGCTCTGGGCGAATCGGTAGACCGTCTTGTCGTAGATACTCGCCGAAAGGGATGTGTTCCGGCTATCGAGCCATGGCTCGGTAAATCCGAGCTCGAAGCTGTTCCGGTTGGCGAGGCCGCCAGTGTCCCAGCGAAGGCTGATTCCCTGCCCCCGGCCCATCAAGTTGCTCTCGACGATCTCGGCCCCACCGACGAGACTGTTCCGGCTGCTATAGCCGAGGAAGACGGATACGTTGCCGGTCCGTTTTTCCTCTAGATTGAGCGTAATGTCAACCAGGCCCGGCGTCTTGGGCACGATCGCCGGGGAAACGTCACCGAAGAGATTCGTGTTGAAGATGCGATAATAGTCGCGCTCAAAGACCGTAGCGTTATAGTACTCCCCCTTTCGCAGGCGCATCTCCCGGGTTACGACCCACGGCCGTGTCTTGTGGAGGCCGGTGATCTTCACTTCGTCTACCTTGGCCACCACAATCGGAATCTCAAGGATGCCGTTGGGCATCGAGAGATCGCCCGAGACTATTGCTAGATAGCCTTTAGATCGATAGTACTCCTGGATGGCTGTCGCATCGGCCCGTAGAATCGCGAGGTTGAGGACCAGTCCTTCTTTCGTCTGCATCAAATCTCGGATCACTTTGGCTGGGACCGGACCCGTACCGGTGATATTGATCCCTTTGACGATGTCGTTCTCTTCGACTTCTATCGTCACCTCAGCGCCAGCCGCTGTTACGACCGCGACGATCTTGACAGCCTCCTCGGGATCATCGACACGGTTGGCCCCAAAGAGCTGGGTCGCCAGCAACCTGCGCTTAGCCTCATCGAGTTTCTGCTGGTTAACCGTCTCTCCGACTTTGAGACCCGAAGACGCAATAACCGTTTCGGAGTTCAGGTTGGTGTTACCCTTCACCGTGATCGCGGCGATGACCGGATCTGCTCCCTGTCCCAGGGCCGCCGAGGCCGTCCAACCGATCGCCGCCATCACGCCAAGAATCGTGATCCCCATCCTGGGCAGTTGATATTTCATCAAGTAGAGCGCTCCTCCTACCGTGTTCACCCGTAACTCCTCGGATCTACGGTTAGTCATGATGTCCGCTGTAATACGGCCCGAGCCGGCGCCTGAGCATCGCTCGAGCCCGTGACAATCGGGTCTTAACATTGTCCAGCGATATCCCCGTCGCGTCAGCAATCTCATTGTACGACAAGTCATGGAGTTCCCGAAGGACGACCACCTCCCGGTAGTCGGGAGGGAGCGCCTCGATCGCCGCCATGATCTCATCCTTCAGCTCCGTCCGCTCTGCCAGCGTATGCGGAGCCTTTGTTTCATCGGGTATCTCGCGCCCTCCAGCTCCGGCCTCGGCCCCGGGCGGAGGTTCATCCAGTGATACCGTCCGACCTATATCGGGCCTGCGGCGCCGTCGGAGGCGATTTCGGCTCTGATTCAGCGCGATCTGATACAGCCATGTATAAACGTTCGCATCACCACGGAACTTGTGATAACTGCGATACGCGTTGATAAAGGTCTCCTGCGTAACATCCGCAGCCTCGTCATAATCGCCGAGTATCCGGTAGATGACGTTGAAGATCGGCTTTTCGTACCGAGCCACCAGGGCATCGAAGGTTCGAGGCGCATCGCTATCATCGAGCGGCCGACTAGGCATCGATCCGTCCGCTTACCCCGAACCCCGACGGCAAACGGACTCGTGTGCCGACTAAGTGATCCCTGACAGCGGTCTCCCTGGGCTCTACGAGGAGATAGCGACGCCAGGGCAGCGCCGTCATTCGGAAGCTCTTGATGGACGCACCCATGCATTCAGAAACTATAGACTCCTTCGAGCAGATATGCGTTCGCCTGTCGATCATCCAGACTCCAGGATAGGCGAAACCCGCTGCTCAGCCGCGCGCTGAGTCGGAACTCCCACTCACCCTGCTCTGCCATCATTTTATCGGCGCCCGATATCCTCCGCCAATAGCTCGCTTCGAACGGACCTATGAGGTTACGGGAGAGTCGCAGTACGAACGCTCCCGCGCGACTGTAGTCCATCGAGAACTCATCGAGCCCCAGTGATCTGCCCAACCCCAACCGATCCATCACATCCGGCAGCAGAGCTCCGCCAAGGTAGTCCATCGCCTGTCCGATCAGGGCCGTTCCCGTATCTCCTCGTGGATTGAACACGGCTTCGATTGCAGATTGGCCGCCGAGAAGCGCGGTGACTTTTTGGGCAAGTCCCGCCTGGCTGAGGGCAAGATCCGGTGGATCGGCGCGGAAGCTGAGACGCAGACGGCTGTCCGTGCTGTTCTCTCCGGATGTATCGGCGGTGAGCAGAGGGCCTTGTGCATCGACGGTCACCCTGTATCGTCTCGTAGCTCCGGTAACGGACCGAGCCGTCATTCGTGCTGATGCCCTCAAATCGACGGCAACCTCCAGCCCTGCAGCCGCAGGGCTGGCGATCCCCGCCGCCGGATATCTCAGGTCAACCCTCCCGCCAGGGGCGATCGTGAACCGGGCCGTCGGAAATGAGAGTGTACCCGCGCTGATGTAGTTCGATCCGGTCAGTCGCGGCTGGCTTAACGAGCCCGTTAGCCGGATCGGGGCGCCGCTTCTAGTCGCCATTGTGGCGTCGAGCCTGCTGTTGGTTACGCGTACATTGGGTCCGACGTTTGCCGAAAGATCGAAGGTCGGATCGATGATGCCTGGCCCGAAGGAACGCTGGAGCAAGGCTTCGGTTGCCGGCATCCGAACGGTGGTATCCCGTAACGCCACGGTACCGGCGATGTGGGGCGACAGGACGGCTCCCGTTATGGAGAGATCAACGCCGTTGACGCCGGGTCCTCCGCTGAGCATGCCGACTAATCGGCCGGTGGCGAAACCGGGGATGGGGGCCTCATCGAAGGTGAGGCTATTCGCGGTGATGCGCAGACCGTCCGAGTCCTCGCCAGTCTGAACGATCGGCAACGAACCGATGACATAGATACCACCGCTTGGTATTACGGTATCACCGTCGGCCCGTATCAGCTGGGCCATCGGTGCGTCGGAACTGGACGGTTTCAGGCCGACCTTCCCGTCCTGGATGGTGGCAACCATGTCTACATTACCGAGCCCGGTACGTAAACGACCGAATCGCACACGATCGGCGACGAGTCGGAGCTGTCCGTGAACGTCAATCGCCTTTGGATCGTCAAGTTCACCGGTGGCCAGCAGCCGGTAAGCATCGAGCGATCCGCTGATCGTTACCTGCCCACCGGCCTTTCCGGTCGCAACCATACCGGACTGCGGCGCCAACGCTGTAATCGTCTCCAGCGACTGCTCAGGCAACCGGAGTTCGATCTCAGCCCTCGCGTTCTCGGGTATATAGGGAGCCTCCCAGTGGAAGGGCATCGTCCCGTTGGCGTGTAACTCAACCGGCGTCCCTACGTAGGACGCACCAGTCCGCGATGCAATCGTCACAGCCACATCCGGAATCCGCAACTCCCCTTCCATGATGGTTGCCCCGATCACGCGAATACCCGGTAAGACGAAGGCGGGACCCGAACCCGCGCCCGTATCTTGCTGCTCGAGCAGCACATCGCGAGCAGATGCATCAAGCCTAATGATCGGAGCCTCGGGCGATCCGCTAATCTCGGCATTGACGGAATCGATGGCCCCCTTTAGCGCCCCGAAACGACTGGTTGGAGCCAACCACCGGGTTACCAGACCCAGATCGATTCCGCTAGCCGCAAGGGTCCCGCCGATCTCTTCGCCGTATTGGAGGAATCCCGAACCGTTGACCGCCATGTCGCCCGATATACCCGTAAGGTTCCGTATGTCAAGCCGATCCCTGGTCGACGCAAGTTCCAGTGTAAACTGCTCCACGGGCACATCGCCAATCCTGAGGCTGGAGCTGGCTGCGTCGGCATAGACCTGGATATCCCGATCGCGGAGCTGCATGGTATATCGAGACGCAAGCGACCCTTCGATAGGAGTTAACGCGGCCACGATCTGCCGGGACGGATCGGACGTGCCGCCTCGACGTGCGATCGGCATGCGTGACAAGGCGCGACGGATCGCACCGATCGACACATCGTCTGCGGTCCCGGACAGTGTTCCCTGGCGAGTATCAATATCGTATGTGAGATTCTCAAGCGCAAGGCGACCCGTTGCGCCCTCGATCCGGAACCGCGATCCCGCCTCGACGCTCTCCCCACCCGTGATGCGGTGTCCATCCAATCTCAGTCCTAGCTGTAGGGAACCAAGAGGTTCGTCGTTCAGGGTCAGCTCCGTCGTGTTCACGGCGGCAGAACCACGAAGCGTTGGCGCCTCTCCTACGACCACTCGTCCTTCGGTTTCGATATCGACTGCCACCGAACCTGCAACATCGGCGTAATCCTTCCACAGCGAACCCAGCGGCTCCAGCGGCACTCCGGCAGCTCTGACCGACAGCCTCGTCTGTCCATCGAATGAGTACGCGCCGTGTACCCGAACCTCGCCACCATAGAGATCGGCGCTCGCATCGGAGAGCTCGATGCCGTAGATGCCGTCCGATGGTTTCGCGTTCGCCGATGCGCGCACCGCAGAGAGATGGAGTTCGTCCAACCACAGGTCGTCGCAGCGAGCGTCGATATCAGCGATCGAAGGCGAAGATGCAGGACCGTTGACGAGGGCCGAGGCCGAAGCCAATCCGATCACATCGCTCTGAAGGTCCAGCCGCCGCGCTAGCAGACCCAGCTCGAGTTGCTTCGCATCGGCGGATAGAGTCAGCCACGGACGGTCAAAGGGACGACGCAGAAGACCGTGCGCCGTAAGAACACTGGGCCAACGCACCACCTCCGCGTCGACCGCGATCGAACGGGGCTGGCCCTGCACAAAGGCGGTCGCGTAGTCGACGTCCCAATCTTCATACTTCAGGCCATACCCATACAGAACGCCTTCCAGGGTCGGCGAGCTCCAATCTCCGGAAATGCGCCCATCGCGAAGGTCAATGATTCCGGAGAGATCCTCGCGGTCCGGGCGGATGCTTAAAGCAGCTAGCCGCTGTAGCGGCAATCCGTCCGCCTCCAACCGAATATCCACACTGCCGCGACGAAGATCGACGGCGCCCTGTGCCACACAGACCGCATCGCCGTCCAGAAGGAGCGCGCGGTCGACCGTGAGCGCCGCACCGTCGAGTTGCGCTCGCACCTCCAATCGATCTGCCTCAATATTGTCGTATTTTGGCTTATATACTTGTACTATAAGATCGCCGCGTTGTGACGAAGGATCGCGGCTCATCCGTAGCCGCGCATCGGCCGACAGGCGTCCAGATACCTCGGCGCCGCCGGCAGCTGGCGCCATCAGGCCGGTATCGCGAAGGATTCCGTGCATTTCCGCAACCCGGACGCCACGCGCCTGCAGTACCCCATCGAACCTGCGATCGGCTGCCGTGTGATAGGCGCCATTCACATAGACCGTCCCGCCAGCGACAACGGCATCGCCCTGCAGGTAGGCCCGATCGCCGATCAGACGTCCCGCCAGGCGGACGCGCTGGAACTCGGCGCCGCGCATCGCGATGCTCGGTGTTCGCCCAACAAACTGGACACGGGGTGCATCGACTGTGCCGGTTAGGTCCGCGCGGATCAACGCGGGCTCGACGACACGCAATCCGTTCACGAGTTGGCCGCGTCCTCTCAGCTCGACCGTTCCGGATAATGCAACCCTGTTGCGGACCTTGCGGACGGTGATCTGGCCAGCGGCGCGACCGTCCATCTCCACCAATACGGCCCGTATCCGATCCGCTACGGTACGGGGCGCTGCACGATCGAGGTCCCTGAGGCGGGCTCCCGATGTCGACAATGCGATTGCGTACCCGGAGTCCTTGCCGGCCCTCCATTGACCCCGCAGCCGTATCGGAACGCGGCCGACCTCACCCTCTGCAGCATAGACAACCCGCTCGTCAGCGATCTGAACGGTTACGCGCCTCGCCAGCGCCGGTTGTGGAGACCATGGAATACGTCCTCGCACATTTTGGATCTCGGCTTCCGCTGACCAACGCGATCGCCGCAATGCAGTCGCTCGATCGTTGAAATCCCACGCGAGCATCCCTGTGCCGCTGATCTGACCCGACCTGATCCGAACGCCGTTCGGCGACAACACTCTGTTGATCCACATTGGAAGGGTCGCGTCTTTTAGTGTCGCACCTAAGGTGAGATATGCAGGAGAGCTCTCCCAGCGCCCATAGACCGACACACGTCCACGGTCCGGGTCGCCGAACGCTCCCGAGCCGATCCAGGAGATATCGCCTCGATTCTCGAACTGGATGCGTGCGGTGAGATCTCGGAGCTGGGTTTGTATGGGCGGCTCGTCGCTACGACGCCCCCGAAGAAGAGCGTGGTCCGCGTAACGGATCGCTCCATCATCGAGCGACAACGACCCGATCCATCGACGGCCGGGCGGCCCTTCGGACTTCGGCAGCATCTTGACCCAGTTCAGCGTACCATCCGGCTCGCGTATCAGGGTTCCCCGAAGACCGGTGATCCGAACGTTCGATAACAAAGGCAAATCATCGCGCCCCCATCGATTCAGAATCCCGGAATCGAAGGGCGCTTCGATACGCTTCGCCGAAAGTACCTTCGATCGATCCTCCTGCGCCGCGTAGGGCACGGTCTCGATGGTAACCGCTGATAGCGAGATGCCGGTTGATCGGATCGTACAGTCCCCGATAGAGACCGAAGCGCGTAAATACCGTGAGGCCTCGGTCGACAGGACACGCCCCAGCAGAGCCTCAGAAGCGTTCCAGTACCGTCGAACTGCCGCCGTACCGATCATCAGGATCATCGCGACCGGCAGCAGATGCAGCGCCCAGATAACCAGATGCGAGGGGATCGTTGAGGATCTCGAAATCACGCGTCTGCTCATCGGGACAGCGTGCCGTTCAAACGAGATCCGGACGCCTAATCTGAGCGCGACGCGAGGGCCGGGCGCACGCGCGGTGAGAACTGCTCGGCATGGTAACTGCTCCGAGTGAAGGGGGAGCTCGATACATGCCTGAAGCCGATCGACCGGGCCGCCTCCGCGTATTCCTCGAATCGGTCTGGATGGATGTACTCAACGACCGGAAGATGACGCATCGTTGGCCTGAGGTACTGGCCGATCGTGACGATCTCAACCTGCGCGGCGCGAAGGTCTTCGAGAGTTTGAATAACCTCGGCTCGCTCTTCGCCCAAGCCGACCATCAGGCCGGACTTGGTGACGAGGTCAGGATTGAGCTGTCGAACGGTACGGAGCACATCGAGACTGCGCTGGTAGCGACCTTGCGGGCGGACAGTCAGGGTGAGTCGATCGACTGTCTCGATATTATGGTTAAAGATATCGGGCTTTTCCTGTACTACGATGTCGATCAGATCCGCCCGCCCCGCGAAGTCCGGCGTGAGAACCTCCACGCCTGCCGATGGCATCAACTGATGAAGGTAACGTATCGTAGCCGCAAAATGCCCCGCCCCCTTATCCGGGAGATCATCCCGCGTCACCGACGTTACTACGACATGGCGCAATCCCATGGAACGAGCGGTCTGTGCGACGCGTTCCGGCTCGTTCAGATCGGGGGGATTCGGCTTACCGACCTTGATGGCGCAGAAACCGCAGTTCCTCGTGCAAATGTCCCCGAGGATCATGAACGTAGCAGTTCTTCGAGACCAACATTCGCCCAGATTCGGGCAGCGAGCGCTCTCACAGACCGTATGCAGTTGCGCTGACCGCACCATCCGTTCCACCTCTGCAACGGTGGCTGGACTGGATACGCGCTTGGTAAGCCATGCTGGCAGACGACCGTTCACATTCACTCTCCTCGCTTGTCCCATTAGCGTACCGAATCGGGACGCGAAGGTCAATCAATCCCGCGTTGACGGCATACGAACGTACCACGCATAATGCCCGTGTGATACGCGACGCGCGGGGCTCTAAGGCAGCCCTTCCACCCAATCCCGAGACGACGATGCGCGCCGCAGTCTACCGCGGCGGACGTGAACTCCTGATAGAACGGATTCCTATCCCGACGATCAATCCGGATGAGATACTGCTCCGGGTTGTGCGTTGCGGCGTATGCCCAACCGATCTCAAGAAGCTCGGATCTGATCCGCCTGTGTCGCCCCGTGTCTTCGGCCACGAGCTCGCCGGCGTAGTGGCGCAAACCGGCACGGAAGTCGTCGATTGGCAGGTGGGCGATCGGCTTGTCGTGCTGCATCACGCCCCGTGCGGAACATGCCATTACTGCCGTCACGGGTCGAGCGCTCAATGCCCCGAGTACCGTAAGACCGGGCTCACCGCTGGTTTCGAGCCCGCCGGTGGAGGCTTCGCCGAGTATGTCCGGGTGGGCGCCCACGTGCTTAACCATGCCAGTGTACGGCTGAGCGATCCGACGTCCTTCGATGTCGCGGCTCTGATCGAGCCGATGTCGACCGTGGTCAAAGCGATTTCCCGCCTCCGTATCGCCGCCGATAGCGTCGTCATCGTGATCGGACAGGGGCCGACAGGGCTGATGTTCACCGGGCTTCTCTCCCTGCAGGGCGTGCGCGTACGGACCGTCGAACCGAATCGAGGCCGCCGCGAGACATCCCAAACCTTCGGGGCGTCGGAAGCGTTCCCGTCGGTCGATGATCTGGTCTCCGCAGCGCAACGGGCCGGCGATGCCGGAAGTCGCGGCGCGGACGCGGTCGTTGTGACCGCGTCGTCGGCAACGGCGATTGCCCAGGCATGTCAGCTGGTACGCGCTGGGGGTCAGGCGCTGTTGTTCGGCTCGACCCATCCCGGCTCCTCGGTTCCCATTGAGCCCTCGATGATCTGCGCCAGGGAGATCGATATCATCGGCAGTTACGGCACGGACGTCCGCTTGCTCGATGAGACAGCCTCGGTTCTCTTTGCCTCACTCCGTCCGTGGTCGCGGCTGATATCCCATGTGCTGCCTCTGGAATCAATAAACTACGCTCTCGAGCTGGCTCGGAATCCGGAAAGCGGTGCGCTCAAGGTGCTCGTGGCGCCATGACGATGCTCGCTGCGGTTCTCTATGGTCCGCGTGACCTCCGCGTCGAACAGCTGCCCGTTCCCGAGCCGGGCGCCGGCGAGGTACGCCTCCGCATCGCTGCGGCATCCACCTGCGGCACCGATGTGAAGGTCTGGAGACGCGGCTACCATCAGAATATGATCCGCCCGCCGGCTGTGTTGGGCCACGAATGCGCCGGCGTCATCGATGCCGTAGGAGCGGGGGCAGCGGGATGGAGTCCCGGAACGCCCGTCGTCGCGGCGAACTCCGCTCCTTGTACGCGCTGCTACTATTGCGCCAAGCGGCTGTATTCGCAATGTGAGACGCTGACGTATATGAACGGCGCTTATGCAGAGTACGTGATCGTGCCCGAATCGATCGTGCGGATGAACCTGCTCCCCCTTCCAATCGGTCTGGATCCCCGATTTGCGACCCTGACGGAACCCCTGGCATGCGTCGTGCACGGGCTGCAACGCTGCCCTGTGGCTTCCGGGGATGAGGTTGTCGTCCTTGGCAGCGGACCGATCGGTCTGTTCTTCGTCCGGTTGTGTGTGCTGGCGGGCGCGACGGTGACGGCGCTGGGCCGCAACGCAGGCCGTCTTGAGACCGCGACACGCCTCGGCGCGACCAGAGTCATCGAGGGTGACGCTTCGGATACTGGATTGCAGCAGCAGGCACGGGCGACGGCCAACGGCGGACGTGGCTTCGACGTCGTGATCGAGTGCATCGGCGTCCCGGCCGCATGGAACGCAGCGGTGACGCTGGCGCGGCGGCGAGGACTCGTGCATCTCTTTGGCGGTTGTCCCCGAGACACCTCGGTCGAGCTGGCGACTGAACGCATCCACTACGATGAGCTGAGTATCACCGGCACATACCACCATACGCCTGAGGCGATCCGCGAAGCCCTCGATTTGATCGCGACAGGCCGTATCGTCCCGTCCGAGTTCTTGTCCGGATCGATCGGCATCGACGACCTGCCGAAGGCGCTGGCGGACCTGAGCGAGGGAGCTCCGTTCATCAAGCTATCCGTCCTCCCGCCTAACGCAAGGCTGAGCGGAGGGTAGGTCCGGTGGCCAGTACGCCTCCTATCGCCGGAACGCCGTGGGCGGCCGATCGACCGTATACGCTTCAGGAGGCGATGGCCTATTGTCGCAAACTGGCCACCAGCCATTACGAGAACTTCCTTGTGACGTCGTTGTTTACACCGAAGCAGTTGCGGCCTCACTTCCATTCGGTCTATGCCTTCTGCCGCATCGCCGATGATCTGGCGGATGAGACGGGTGATCCCGATCGATCCCTGTCCCTCCTGGATTGGTGGGAGGATCAGTTGCGTCGTGCCTACGAGGGCCGTCCTGAACATCCGGCTATGATCGCGCTAGAAGCGACAAACAACGCCTTCGGGATTCCGATGAGCCCCTATCTGGATCTTCTTCACGCATTCCGACAGGATCAGGTAACGACGCGTTACGCGACCTATCATGATCTCCTCGACTACTGCGCCCACTCCGCAAATCCCGTTGGCCGCCTCACGCTTCATCTGTTCTCTCATACCGACAGCCATCGCCGCGCGCTCTCCGATGCGATCTGTACCGGCCTCCAGCTGGCGAACTTCTGGCAGGATCTGGCCCGAGATGCTGCGATCGGCAGGGTCTACCTGCCCGAGAACGACATGGCGGAGTACGGTGTGCGCCGGGAGGACCTTCTGGCCGGCCGTCATACCCCGGAACTGGAAGCCCTGTTGACCCTGCAATGTTCACGTGCAGCGGAGCTGTTCGATCACGGATCAGCTCTGGTCGATTCCCTCAACGGCAAGGCCCGGCTGTGCGTCGCGATGTTCGTTGCTGGTGGACGGGAGATCCTCCAGATGATCGCGGACCAGCGTTACGACGTCCTCACCCGTCGGCCCGCGATTCCGCGAACGCGACAGCTGCGCCTCCTCGCATCAACGTGGCTCCGATCGCTCGCGGGAAGGCCATCGACATGACGGAGGCTGCGGTCCGGCGCTCCTATACATATTGCACGGAGTTGACGCGCGTTCAGGCGGCCAACTTCTATCAGGGATTCCGCCTGTTGCCGAAGGATAAGCGAGACGGACTCTGCGCTATCTACGCGTTCATGCGGATTATTGATGATGTAACCGATACACCATCGATCTGCGACGAGGAAGACGGGACGAGCGACCGATCCGAGTTGCTCGACGACTGGAGTCGTACGGTCAGCGCCATCTATCGCGATGCGCTCGGTCGCCATCCCATCCTGCCGGCCCTGCACCACACCGTACATCGGTACGCGATACCCGAGGCGCATCTGCAAACCGTGATCCAGGGCGTCGCCACGGATCTGCACACCCGTCGGTACCCCACGTTCGCGGAGTTGGAAACATATTGCTATCAAGTAGCCGGTGTTGTGGGCTTGATCTGCCTCCATATCTGGGGCTGCGAGGATCTCGACGCCTCCACTCCCTTAGCTATCTCCTGCGGCACGGCTTTTCAACTTACGAACATACTCCGGGATGTGCGCGAAGACGCGGACCGGAACCGTATCTACCTCCCGTTGGAGGATCTGAACGCCTACGGCATTCCTGAGGACGAGTTCATTCGGGGCCGTGACTCGGAACGGATCGGCCGGTTGCTCGCCATGGAAGCCGCTCGAGCGGAGTCGTATTTCGCTTCAAGCAGACCGCTTCTCGAGATGGTGGACATCGACAGCCGCGGCGCCTTCGCGGCGATGTACGGGGTGTACCGGACGCTCCTTCGGCGCATCGGCGCCGATCCGATCCGCATTCTGACCAACAGGATTTCGTTGAGCGCCGCCGAGAAACTCCAGATCGTCCGCGATTCGCTCCTGTTCGCGAGAACCGGCCGCTTGACAACGGACTGACCGGTTTGAATGCGGCCGGTGTGTTCGATGTCATCGTCGTAGGCGGAGGCGTCTCGGGCATCACCGCGGCCGTCCGACTCTCCGCTGCAGGACGCCGCGTTATGCTCCTTGAGAAGCGAGCGTACCTCGGTGGTCGCGCTTCCTCGTTTCTCGATCAACACACCCACACGCTGATCGACCACTCCCAGCATGTGATGCTGGAATGCTGCACTGAGTTCGACACGCTGCTGCGAGCCCTGAACGTCTCCCATCACATCCGTTATCTGGACCAGATCCGCTATCTTCTGCCCGACGGCTCACAAGCCGCGTTATCCGCCTGTGCGCTTCCCGTGCCCTATCACCTGCTTCCCTCCCTGCTGATGATGCGTGGCCTGGGCATGCGGGATATCCTGTCGGTGAACCGTCTCCTGAAAGCGGCCAGATCCAGCTTGGACCTCGCAGAAGCCGGCAGCGCTGGAGGAAACGAGGAATCCACCTTCGACGATCTCTGCCGCCAGGCCCGGCTCACCCCATCGGCGCGTCGGATAATCGTCGAGCCGCTGATCTTCTCAGCCTGCAATGCGCCGATCGAGGAGGTGAGCGCGAAATACGGTGCGATGGCGATCTCCGACGGCATCATGGCGGGCCGTCGTGCCTACCGGATTGGGGTGCCGAGGGTGCCGCTGGCCGAGCTCTTCACTGATCCGACGATCGAACTCCTGCGAAGGAACGGTTCGGACGCCAGGCTCCAGACTAATGTGGTATCCATGGAGCGCACAGGTCCGGGCGTACGCGTCCGGGACATCGCCGGTCGGAGCTGGGCTGCGAACGCCTGCGTACTGGCGCTGCCCTACGGCCGTTTGGTGCGTCTGGCCCCGGACCGTGTGCTGACGAGCCAGCAAGCGTCTGTAGCTGAGCGTCTTGTCCCGTCGCCTATCGTCGCCGCCCACCTGTGGTTCGACGAGGACCTTCGCCTACCGGAGGCAACCTGTCTGCCCGGACGCGCGACCCATTGGATCTTCCATCGCACCTGCGCGCCGAATGCGCACTGTGCGGCGGGCAGCTACATAACTACGGTAACCAGCGGCGATCGATCTCTTGCATCGCTGTCGGGATCAAGGATCCTCGAGATCGTGCTGCGTGATCTCCAGGCTGCGCTCGGAACTACGATGTCGATTCGGCCGGTCCACCATCGCGTGGTGCGCGAGCGTAGCGCGACCTTCGTCCCTGCGCCCGGTGTTGATCGCTTTCGGCCTGCGGTCCACACCCGATACCCCGAGTTCGTCGTCGCCGGGGATTGGACGGATACTGGCTGGCCCGCCACGATGGAAGGGGCCGCCCGAAGCGGACGATCCGCCGCGGCAGCGCTTCTCGCCTCGCTTCGATAACACCTCTCGTTCATCCACGCTGCCGGAAACCAAAGTACACCCATGCGCGTATACTATTACAGATACTTGCTATGAGCACACTCAAGCAATCTAAGCGAGAGACACAGTATATCGTAGCCGGATAGGAGAGCGAAGCGGATCATGGATGCCAATCAGTTCACAGAGAAATCGCAAGAGGCTCTGGCCACAGCGCAATCGATCGCGGGCAGCATGAACCACGTCGAAGTCGACGTTGAGCACCTCGTGATCGCGTTGCTGGGACAACCGGATGGCATCGTGTCCCGGCTTCTGGCACGAATGGACGTCGACACCTCCGGTCTTGTGTCCCGCCTGGAGAGCGAGATGAGACGGCGCCCAGCCGTCAGCGGGCCAGGCACGGAACCCGGCAAGGTCTATGTCTCCAAGCGGATGGGCAAGCTGTTTGCTCAGGCGGAATCGGAAGCGCGCCGACTGAAAGACGATTACATCAGCGTCGAGCATCTCTTCCTCGCCTCGATCGATGAAGCAGGCCGGACGCCCCTCGGTCAGATCCTGCGAGAAGCGGGGATAACGAGAGATCGATTTCTCGAAGCGCTCGTTAGCGTGCGGGGCAACCAGCGTATCACCAGTCCGACACCCGAGCAGACCTATGAGGCGCTTGAGAAATATGGTCGTGATCTCGTGGCGGCGGCCCGAGAGGGCAAGCTGGATCCGGTGATCGGACGCGATTCGGAGATCCGTCGGGTCGTTCGCATTCTGCTGAGGAAAACGAAGAATAATCCGGTCTTGATTGGCGAACCGGGCGTTGGCAAGACCGCCATCGTAGAGGGTCTTGCTCAAAGAATCGTCCAGGGCGATGTGCCCGAGGGCTTGCGTGATAAGTCGCTGTTCGCCCTGGATATGGGCGCGCTGATCGCAGGAGCCAAATACCGAGGGGAGTTCGAGGAGCGGCTCAAGGCCGTCCTGAACGAGATCAAGCAGAGCGACGGACGCATATTGCTGTTCATCGATGAGCTCCACACCATCGTCGGCGCCGGCAAAACCGAAGGCTCCATGGATGCGGGCAACATGCTCAAGCCGATGCTCGCCCGAGGTGAGCTCCATTGCATCGGCGCAACGACTCTCGATGAGTATCGACAGCATCTGGAAAAGGACGCGGCGCTCGAACGCCGCTTCCAGCCCGTCGTGGTCGAGGCTCCGACTGTGGAGGATACGATCTCGATCCTACGGGGACTTCGCGAGCGGTTCGAACTCCACCATGGCGTGCATATCCAGGACAACGCGATCGTCGCTGCCGCGACACTGAGCAACCGGTACATCTCCGATCGGTTCCTGCCGGATAAGGCGATCGACCTTGTCGATGAGGCCTGCGCAATGATCCGCGCGGAGATGGACTCCATGCCGGCAGAACTCGACGAGCTGACGCGCCGAACGATGCAGCTCGAAATCGAGGAACAAGCGCTCAAGGATGAGAAGGACCGGGCCGGTCAAGAGCGCCTGGAGGATCTGCGCAAGGAGCTGGCCGAGATAAGAGAGCGCGCCGGCGCCATGCGAGCGCAATGGCAGAGCGAAAAGGAGATGCTCAAGCGGTCTCAGACGATGCGGGAAGAGATCGAACAGGCGCGACGCGATCTGGAACAGGCCGAACGTGACTGGGACTTGAACCGGGCGGCCGAACTCCGACACGGACGGTTGCCTACGCTGGAGAAGGGGCTGGCAGAGGCCGAAGCGGCCGTCCGCTCCTCTGCTGCGGGCGATCGACTCCTCCGCGAGGAGGTTACCGATGAGGAAATCGCCGAGATCGTCTCACGCTGGACGGGGGTGCCGGTTACGCGGCTTGTAGAGGGTGAGCGGGAGAAGATCCTCCGGTTGGATGAGGAACTCCATAGGAGGGTGATCGGTCAGGACGAGGCGGTGACGCTGGTCGCCGATGCGGTCATCAGAGCGAGGGCCGGTATCAAGGATCCTCGCAGACCGATCGGTTCGTTCATCTTTCTGGGCCCTACGGGTGTTGGAAAAACCGAGCTGGCCCGTGCGCTCGCGGAAGCGCTGTTCGACAGCGAAGAGCACATGATCCGCATCGACATGTCGGAATACATGGAGAAGCATACGGTCAGCCGCCTGATCGGGGCCCCTCCGGGGTACATCGGCTATGACGAGGGAGGACAGCTCACCGAGGCGGTCCGCCGACATCCTTATGCGGTTCTCCTGTTCGACGAGTTTGAGAAGGCGCACGGCGACGTGTCCAACGTCCTGCTGCAGCTGCTCGATGACGGGCGCCTGACCGACGCTCAGGGAAGGACCGTGGACTTCAAGAACACGATCATTATCATGACCAGCAATATCGGTTCCGCTCAGTTGACTGGCGGCATCACGCACGACGGTGAAATCCGAGAACAAACCCGCCAGCGTGTCATGGAGGAGCTCCGTGCCCATTGTCGACCGGAGTTTCTAAACCGGGTGGACGAGGTTGTCCTCTTCAAGCCGCTGACGCTGAGCGAGATCGAACAGATCGTCGTACTGCAGGTGGACATCCTGCAGAAACGACTGAAGGAGCGCGATATCACGGTGGAGGTTACGCCCGATGCCATAGCGCTCCTGGCACGAAAGGGATACGACCCGATATACGGCGCTCGGCCGTTGAAACGATTGATCCAGCGCACCCTCGAGACGCGTATTGGGCGGGCGTTGATCGCAGGCGATATCCCGGACCATGCGACGGTAATCGTGGACGATGTGGCCGGTGAGATTACCGTCACCACCACTCACCGCTCGGCCTCGAACTCATCGGACGATGAGACCGAGACCGCGCCTAACGATGATGCTATCCACGTGTCGTTCTGACGACAGGAACCAAAAGGAGAACACCAACGATGACCACCTGGAATCCATGGAGAGAGATCGAAGCCCTGCGCCGGGAGCTGTTCCGGGCGACAGGATCGCCTGGCAGCAGAATCCCCCGCGCAAGCTCGGTGGCGTTTCTGCCGGGAAGAGCTGCACGGGCTTACCCGCTGACCAACGTCAGCGAGGACGGCGATACGATCTACGTTCAGGCCCTCGCACCCGGCCTGGATCCGGACAAGCTGGAGCTGACGGTCCTCGGCACCACGCTGACCATCTCCGGGGAAAAGCCGAAGACCGAAGGGATCACGGCTGATGCCTACCACAGGACCGAGCGATCCGCCGGGCGTTTCGTCCGGTCAATCGAACTTCCGACGCAGGTCGAGGCAGATAACGTCACAGCCCGTTATGTGAACGGCCTGCTCCACATCCGGCTCCCACGAGCCGCGGCGGCCCGACCGAGACAGGTCTCGGTCTCGGTTGGATGAGAGGAGATAGAACAATGGCAGAGAAGACTGTTGCGAATCCGATCGCAGAAGAGGAAACCCAGGTAGAGGCTGCAGTACCGACTCGCGAAACGACCCGCGAAGGTGAACGGTTCCTCCCGCCTCCGGTTGATATCTACGAAACCGCCGATGGGCTGGTTGTCCTTGCGGACCTTCCCGGCGTCACGGCGGATCGGCTGACCGTGAACGTCAAGGACGGTATCCTCACCATCGAGGGCCGATCCGAGTGCACCATGGAAGGGACGCCGGTCTATCAGGAGTTCGAGCTGCCCCATTTCTTCCGGCAGTTTGAGCTCGCGGACTCGGTCGACTCGGGGGCGATATCCGCCAGTTTGCGCCACGGCGTTCTGAGTCTGACGCTCCCGAAAGCGGAAGCCGCCAAGCCCCGATCCATCAAGGTTGACGTCGGCTAAGCAATAGGTTCAGCAGTCCTCGTCGGTATCGGCGAGGACTGCTTTGCCTGCCACCTCCTCAAACAGGACACGCACATCCTCAATCGTCGTTACCTGCATCAACCTGCTGCGAGCGTGCGATGCCCCGTGAGCCCCGCGAATATACTGCGGAAGTTGTCCGCGCAAATGGATCACGGCATTCCGCTCTCCCATCGTCTCTGCCAGCGCCGTCACATGGCGTATCGCCATCGCCGTCCGCTCCGATATAGTCGGCCTTCGAGGCGGCGGCGTTCCCGTCAGCGCCGCGGCGACCTCGCCGAGGAGCCACGGATTGCCGATCGCCGCGCGACCGATCATCACTCCATCGCACCCGGTCTCTCGCACCATTCGCAGAGCATCCTCCGGCGATTTGATGTCGCCGTTGCCGATGACCGGTACGGTGAGGCGCCCCTTCATCTCGGCGATCCATCGCCAATCGGCCGAGCCAGAGAACCCCTGAATCGCAGTACGCGCATGCAGGGTAAACCCCACCACCCCTCGTCGCTCCATCTCGCGCGCGAGATCAGGCGCGGTGAGCTCGACCGAAGTCCAACCCGCCCTGAGCTTTACCGTCACCGGCGTCGACACCGCGGATACCACGGCGTCAACGACCTTGAGCGCGCTATCCCGATCCCGAAGTAGAGCCGCGCCAGCGCCCTGCCGACAGACTTTGGGAACCCAGCACCCCATGTTGATATCAATAATGTCGGCGCCGCGAAGCGCCACCTCACGCGCGGCGGACGCCATCAAGCCGGGGTCGGAGCCAAAAAGCTGCACGGATAGCGGGCGCTCATCGGCCTGCCACGACAGCATCCGTTCCGTTCTTGCACCGGCATACCGCATCGCCATACTGCTGATCTGCTCGGTGCACACCAGCCCGACACCGCCCAGCGAACGGCACAGCCGTCGAAACGGAGAGTTGGTCACGGCGGCCATGGGCGCGAGCACGACAGGCGGATCGATCGTCACTCGGCCAAGCGAGAACGGCCCCGAGGCTTGATGGGTGGCGTACCCGGTCGTCATCGTTCGAGCCCGTCGGTATCGGTGCGGACGCGGCCCGTCACCGATCGATGATGTGGTCGCTTCGCCCAGGATCCGAGGAGTAGTTGGGCGGCTCCTTCGTAATCCACACATCGTGGACGTGGCTCTCCCGAAGGCTCGCGCCTGTGATTCGGATGAAGTGGGCTCGCTCCTGCAGTTCGTTGATCGTTCGGGCTCCAAGATAGCCCATGCCTGATCGGACGCCGCCCGCCATCTGGTGGATCACTTCCGAAACGGGGCCTTTGTACGGCACACGACCTTCGACGCCCTCGGGCACGAACCGCGCATTGGGCTCCTGCGAATACCGATCGCTCGATCCCTCCCGCATAGCGGCCTCGGAGCCCATGCCGCGATAGTCCTTGAAGGCTCGCCCCTGGTACAGGATCACCTCGCCGGGAGCCTCTTCGGTTCCCGCGAGCATGTTGCCAAGCATCACCGCCGCCGCTCCGGCCGCCAGAGCCTTGGTGGCATCGCCTGAGAATCGGATGCCGCCGTCGGCTATGACGGTTGCTCCACGTTTTCTTGCCTCCAACGCACATTCGAGGACCGCCGTGAACTGCGGCACGCCAACGCCGGAGACCACGCGCGTCGTGCAGATGCTGCCCGCTCCCAAACCCACGCGAACCGAGTCCGAGCCGGCGTCCGTCAGCGCCTGGACCGCCTCGACGGTCGCGGCGTTGCCTCCGATAACGATGAGGTCCGGGAAGTTCGCCTTGAGTGCAGCCACCGCATCCAGAACGCCGGTCGAGTGGCCGTGCGCCGCATCGATCACGACGAAGTCCACACCAGCGTCCCGCAGCTGTCCCGCTCGTGCCACCGGATCGCGAAGAGGACCCAGCGCCGCACCGACCCGCAGGCGTCCCCTTTCATCCTTGGTGGCGTTCGGATGCTCGCGTACCTTTTGAATATCCTTGATCGTGATCAGGCCGAGCAGACGGAAATCCCGATCTACGATCGGCAGCTTCTCGATCCGATGCTCCTGCAGAATATCCTGCGCCTGCTCGAGAGTAGTCCCCTCCGGTGCGGTGAACAGACGTTCCCTCGGGGTCATCAACTCGTGGATTCGCCGGTTGTAGTTTGTTTCGAACCGAATATCCCGGTTCGTCAGAATGCCGACGAGAACGCCGCCTGCCTGGGTTACCGGTACGCCAGAGATGTGGTACCTCTCCATAATCTCCAGCGCATCCCCGATGCTCTCATTTGGCGACAAGGAGATCGGGTTCACGATGATCCCGTGCTCCGATCGCTTCACCTTGTCGACTTCAGCGGCCTGGGCCTCCACCGACTGGTTTCGATGGATCACCCCTACGCCGCCGTCGCGCGCGATGGCAATCGCCATCCTCGAGCCCGTAACACGGTCCATCGGTGACGACAGGACGGGAATGGCGAGTTCGATGCCGGGAGCAATCGTCGTCCGCGTATCAGCCTCGCTCGGGTTGATGCTCGACTGTTGGGGCATGAGCAGAACATCATCGAAGCTCAATCCCTCTTTGATGGCGGCTCCGCCCATGCGTATACGCTCCTCGTTTTGGATTCAACCATTGTACCGACGCGACGCCTCGTTGTCAAACGAGCTGCAGGAGGATTCAGCAGAGCCGTGTCGAACCAGCGTACCATCGCACTGATCGGAGGTCCAATCATGGGTGAACTTGGAGTTGGAATACTGGGCGCCGGATGGGTATCCACCGAGCATATTAAGGCCTATGCTCTGAACCCTCATACGCGCGTGGTCGGCGTGACCGGCAGAACCGCAGAGAGCGCACGAGCGCGGCTTGTCGAAACAGGCATCACCGATGCCCGTGTCTATGCTTCCTACGAGGAGATGCTGGCCGATCCCGCCATCCATGCCATTTCCATATGCACCCCGCCGCACCTCCATCCTGCTAACGTCGTAGCCGGGGCCGCTGCAGGCAAGCACATGCTGATCGAGAAAGCCGCTGCGAACACCCCGGAGGACCTCAACCGCATGCTGGCTGCGGTCCAAAAGGCGGGTGTGAAGACGGTCGTTAGCTTCGTCCTCCACTGGAATCCAGGGTTCCTTCTCATCAAACGGTTGCTGGAGCAAGGGGCGATTGGCGACATCTTTTATGCCGAGGTTGACTACTGGCACAACATCGGCCCTCAGTACAAGCAGTACGCGTGGAATATCAAACGGGAGATCGCCGGCAGCGCCCTGTTATCCGCGGGAATCCACGCCGTCGATGCCATTCGCTGGTTCACGCGCGATGAGGTCGTTGAGGTGAGCGCTTATAGCAACCGGCGGAACGCTGAATATGAGTACGACACCAACATCGTCGGCATCCTAAAGTTCGCCGGCGGCGCCATTGGAAAGGTATCGACAAGCTTCGATGTTCAGAGTCCGTACGCGTTCAATATCGATCTTCTGGGCACGGCGGGCACGATCCGGGACAATCGAATCTTCGCAAGGGAGTACTTCACCGGTCAGACGGACTGGGCCGAGGTGCCCACGATACGCCCCGATAGCGGCGATGTTGCCCATCACCCCTTCGAAGGCGAGATCAACCACTTCGTCGATTGCATTCTCACCGACGCCGAATCGAGCCTGAATCTCGCCGACGCCGCCCGAACGCATCGCATCTGCTATGCGATGGATCGCTCAGCCGAGACGGGATCGCCGGTGCGGCTCGATCTCTACGGCCCCTTGCCATAGTCCAAACGGAGGTAATGGGCCTACCGATCGGGTACAATAGCGTCCGTTTCGGGGGATAACGCGCATCCCGGAAACGGCTCGTCCGCGGGAGTAGCTTAATGGTAAAGCTCCTGCCTTCCAAGCAGGTGACGCGAGTTCGATTCTCGTCTCCCGCTTCCGCATTGGACGGAGGCCGTACAGCCCGCGCCTATTAGCACAGAGCCATCCTGAGCCGTAATCGTCGATGCCGTCGGGTTGGTCATAGGATGCGAATGAGCGCTCTGATCTGTGTGGCACTCTGCAGGGACGGTTGTACGGCCCGGTTCGGTTAGGGTATCTTGTAGGTCGCGCCTTGCCTCCGTAGCTCAGTGGATAGAGCAGCTGCCTTCTAAGCAGCGGGCCGCAGGTTCGATCCCTGCCGGGGGCGCGTGATGCGGCGGCTGTAGCTCAGCAGGTTAGAGTGCCAGGTTGTGGCCCTGGAGGCCGTGGGTTCAAGTCCCATCAGCCGCCCGTTCTTTCGAGACACCGCTTGGCCATACAAGGTCGATTCGTGACGCTGCCGAGTTGCTGATCGGTGTCCGCCAGCCGAGCCCGTGTAACCTACCGTATGGACCTCCGGGATATCCACCTTCTCCTTGCCCGCTCCTTCGCCGAGAACCGTCTTCGCGCGGGCCTGACCGTGATCGGCGTTGTGATCGGCGTAGGCTCGGTCCTGCTGCTCGTCGCCATCGGCGCCGGCGTTCGCGAAGATATCACCCGACAGGTCGATAAGCTCGGTTCCAATGTCGCGATCATCGTACCCGGCAAGCTCTCCAGCACCGGTCAGCCCGATGGCATGTCGATGCTGGGCATCTCCAGCCTGACGGTCAAAGATGTGGACGATCTGAGCAGGATCGCCGGTGTCCGCGCCGCGATACCTATCTCCTTCGTCACCGGGAGTGTCGAGACGGGAAACGAAAGCCACGCGGCCATGGTGCTCGGGGCGGATCACCGAATGGCGTCCGTCGGGACCAACCGGATCGCCCGCGGTCGTTTCTACCGGGGCACGGAGGACTCAGAGCGTGTCTGCGTGCTCGGCGCGGAGATCGGCGATGAGCTGGTCGGCAAGAAGCGACTGGCTGGACGAACGATCAGTGTTCGCGGGGTGCCGTTCCGGATCGTCGGCATCCTCGCCAGAGACGAAGAGAGCGCCTTCGCGCAGGTGAGTTTCGCGCGTGCGGTCTATATCCCGTGGCAAGCGTCTCGAACGGCGTTCAACGGCGCACAGATCAATAGAATCATCGTCCAGACGGATTATCAGACCGATCCCGACACGATAGCGGGCAGCCTTCAGCGCGTGCTGTTGCGGAACCACGGCCGCGAGGACTTCGGCGTACTTACCTACCGGAAGTTACTCGGCGCAATCTATCATGTGTTCAATATCGTGACGGCTCTGATCATCGGCATCTCCGCGATATCGCTCCTCGTCGCGGGCATCGGCATCATGAATGTGATGCTGGTTACGGTCACCGAGAGAACCCGCGAAATCGGCATCAGGATGGCGATGGGAGCTCGTCGATCGGATATCTTCTCGCAGTTTCTTGCCGAGGCGATCGCCCTTTCTCTCACCGGAGGCGTACTGGGCGTCGCTCTGGCATTCGGGGTCAGTCGTATCGTCGATGTGATGACCACGCTCCACCCGATCATCACACCCGGGGCCATTCTGCTCGCATTCGGGGTATGCGTCATCGTCGGCATCGTCTTCGGGACGGCTCCCGCCGTGCGGGCGTCACGCCTCAGCCCGGTCGACGCGCTCCGGTTCGAATAGCCGTCAGGGCTGCAGGGCGGCTTTGAGCGCGTCTCGGGCCGCCGGCGCCGCTATTCTGAAACCAGTATTCTCTCCCTCGACGACGACCCCAATGGCGTATTCCGGGAGCTCGTACGGCGCATACCCTACGAACCACGCGTATCGTCGATCTGGGTTACGTGCAGATCGGATCACCGCAGTCCGGCCAGCTACCGTAATCGGCAGCGACTGAAAGATCTCCTCGAGCGGTCCATCAGTGATCGACTCCCGCAACGCGCGCCGTATCCGCTCGTACAGAGCCTTTCCTTCGTAGGTCAACCGTGCGTGGCCCGGTGGGAAGATAAAGCGTTCCGACGGGCGCCCGTTGCCAAACCGAAGCTCGGCAAGAAAGCTAGGATATTCCGGGGCAATATTGATCGATAGCTGGTAGATGAAATTCGTCATCTTCATCGGCGTGATGAGCGGAAACGACTCGCCGGTCGCGATATCCATCAGTCGTTCGGCCATTTCGTCGACCGTTGGCATAGCCTTCGGATTCGATATATCACTGAGGTAATCCAGCAGCCTCTCAAGGTCCGTGTGTCGCAGCAACTCGGCAAAGTAGACATTACACCCGACCTTCAGAGCTCGCTCCAGGCCGATGCGTCCGTGGGGCGGATCTGAGGGATCATCTTCGACCGACGGCGCCGTATACGTCCGTCCCTGATAGGTCCAGCGCAACGGCCCGGTGGCGTGGCGGCAAATCGCTTCAAAGCTCGGAACTTCCTCGGGCAGATTGATCGCAATAGCGAACTTGAAGAGGGAGCCGGGTGGATATCGGACCGAGGTCGCTCGATCGACCACGGGCAGGCCATCCATTCGGCGCGGATCGGTCGGGTCGGCCAGAACGGCTCTGTTTGGATCTGCGCTCGGCGTTGTGATCGCGGCGAGCGGATTCCCGGTGGCCGTATCCAGGATCATCATGGCGGCAGGACGGACGTTCCGTTCGATGGTCACGTGCTTGAGCAATACCGCATACGCTTTTCGCTGCAGGTTGGCGTCCAGAGCCAGCACGACATCGCCGCCTTTGATCCGCCGGCCGGCGAATCGGGCTGGCAGGTTCCTTCGTCGATAGGCAGGCACAAGTTCCGCATAGCCGGAAAAGCCCCTCAGGTGCTCGTTGTATTCCCGTTCCATGCCGGAGATCGGCCCGATGTCGGCAAGCCAGCACCCGATCAAGGCCGCTGCGGCAGGACCCAGAGGATAGTAGCGGCCAGCACGATAGTATCGCTGAGCCAGGGCCGGATTGCCGGGCAAAGCGGCGCTGATTTCCCGAAGGCGAGACGTAGCGAGAACCTGATCTCCCAGCTCGTAAATGGAACCCCGTTCGATGGTTGATGCGAAGCGGACGAGCCGAGGGTTGGCGATGGTTCGAACGGCCCGCCCCCCCTCGGTGAGGGTGAGAGTATGGCCTGCGTTGTCGTCGCCGCGCTCCGCCTGCAGCCACCACATCCGAGTTCCCAGCCCTCCGATCAGGAGCGCCACAACGGCGTAGGTTAGCGCTGCAACCCGCAGACGGTAGCTTCGACGCTCGAACCCGCCAAGCCCCCGGTCTGCCGTCCGATCGAGACCGAGCGTCAGACCAATGGCGCTGAACCAGGCGATCTGCGCAACACGCGTGAAGTCCGCAAACGGGAGCGGGACAATGGCCTGAGGACCCACGCCCGCGACGCTGGCGCAGGCGAACGCCGTCCAGGCCGACAGGACACAACCAATCCCGATCAGGATCCATCGCGATCCGTCCGCGCTAGTCCGAACCGACAGCCGATGAACGCGCCAGATCAGCAGCGCGTACAAGAGCAGCGTCATCACAGATCCGATGACGCCGAGATCCTCGCCGATGGTCGCCAAGAGCCGGCTCTGCCCGACCTCACTGAGCCCGAGCCCGGCGCCCCAGAAGCCGCCAGAGCCGAACGCCCAGAAATCCTCTGCCAGCCGGTTCGGAGAACTGATGCCTCTGGACCACGGTGACTGGAAGGCCATGAGCGATGCTCGTCCATCCGGCATGAGGCCCGCTAGAAGGGCTACACCGATGAAGCTGAGGGCGCCGCCAAGCGCGGCCTTCCAGCCCATGCCCGTACCGAGCCAGATGAGGCACGCGCCAGACAGTCCCGTTACCAAACCGATACCCGGATTTCTCGTGCAGACCACCGAGATCACGGCTAACGCGAGTGGGATCCAGAGCTCCGTCTCTCTGATCCCCACTCGCACCACTGTCCGCGGCGGTTGGGCCGTTGGATTCGCGCTATCCAACGCCGGTGGCCGCAACGATCGAAGATAGGGAACGAGCACGCCCAGCGCCGCGAACGGACCGAGCCATGACAATCCAGGCGCTCCAACCCGGCGTCCGCCGTCCAGAACGAGGGCCGCGACGGCCCATAGGAGGAATACACCGGGTCCTGTGAAGCGAACCAGACGCACCAGGAAAGAGGGCATCGGATAGGTCGATCTGCGTCCCGGGATACGACTGAATACCAGCAACGAAAGAACGCCCAGCCCGACGCCCCACAGGAACGCACCCGCTGTCGGGGCGTCCCGCAGCGGGTCACCCGCAGCGAGGCGGACAAGGAATCCGAACGTTGTTAGAAGCCAAACCAGCATCAGCAGAACGGGTCTGTCGGTCGCGTGTTGTGGCGCATACCGACAGGAAAGCCAGACGAACGCGAGGAACAGCAGCAGATAGAGCGCGTTATAGCCAAACGCTGTGCTCGGAGATCGTACGATCGCAATCTGGTGCAGGCGACGCACTCGATCGGCCGACAGTACCGGTATCCGTTCGATATCCGCAGTGCCCTGAAAGGTCCGATCGGCCTTCGACTCACGCGCTTCGATGAGACGGCTGGCCAGCGCCAACGGAATATCGAGCCCGATTTCGAGCTCGCCTGGCTCTGCTCTCAATAGACTGTCCGGCTGTCTCCGAGTGCGAGCGATGATGTCATGAAATCGTTCGGACAGCACAGGAGTCGCTGCCACTCGCTCCAGAGACGGGTATCCGCCGAGCCGTTGACGCTCGAGGACGAGGCGATCGGCCAGAGCCGGATCGATCCGGAGCGCCAGCGCGAGCTTATCGGGGTCGACACGATTCATGTTGATCGTGTCAGCGGGGACGGTTAGCGGGATTCGAGCGAGGGAAGCAAGGACAGCCCCAATGGCGGCTACGACAGCAACGAGCGCAAACGTCCGCGGAGCGCGTTTCCGCGCGCGAGCTGGGACATCCTGCGCATGATCCGTCACTGCCTCGGCCACAACTACGATTATACAACGGTGGCTATCAGGATGCCAATACACATCCTTACAGGCCGAGGACCTGTCCGGGATGCATCAGATGCGGTACGGATGAAACACAGAGGTGCGCGCCCGCTAACCTCGATTCATCGTCACAGCCACGAGTATGCTGGCGACAAAGAAGCCGATGCTGATATATCGGGTCATCTCGTTCAGCCGGTCCTCGAATCCGGGCTTACCTTTGAAGGTACTCGTAGCCTTGCCGCCAATGGTTCCGCCCAGCCCTTCGCTCTTGGTCTGCTGAATCGCGACCACGAAGATAAGCCCGACGGCAAGCGCTACCTGAACCACACTAAGAATGATATGCAGAACCTGCAACGAGTTATTCTCCTATTGTATGAAGCGGTCGTAGGGAGGCGCGAATAAGGTTACTCTTTATCGCCGCTCGACTTCGATGCGGCCGGCCGCTCATCAGCCTTATCGTCTTCGTTCAATCCCTTCTTGAACTCCCGCATGCCGGAACCCAATCCCCGCATCAACTCGGGAATACGGCTTCCGCCGAAGAGGAGGAGAACGATGATCAATACGATGAGCCATTGCTGAGGGCTTTCGAACATCGCGATGTTGTCTAGCATGCCACTATACTCCTTTTGGTCGCTCTCTCCGCATCACGCTCCATCCTTCGCCGCTGGATGATCGGCCGGTCCCCCACCGGTTCCACCGTGTCCAGGCGTACCGGCAAGGGTGTAGTCAGCAAGATCCATTCCCGATACCGCCACGGATTGGTTAGCGGTGCCAGGTTCCGACACGGGTTCCGGCGGTGTCACGCCTACGATAGTATAGTCGCTAAGGTCCATCGGCGCATCCGCAATCGCTGGTGGCGTGTAGTAGGACGCAGTCCGATCATAGGAACTGGGCGTGCTATAGGAATAGGAGCTGCTGTCCGGCTCATACTCCGTTGTGAATGAGCGGCTCACGTCACCCATGGCTTTGCGCAGTTCTCGAAGCGCACCGCCCAGCTGACGGCCGACCTCAGGGAGCTTCTTTGGTCCGAACAAGAGCAAGGCCAGGGTCAGCACGAACAGTATCTGAACCGGGCTCTCGAACATGGAAAGGGTATCGATAAACATAGGGCACTATCCTTAGTATACGCCGTTCTAGACCTCGACGATATCCGTTTGAGCGTAAAGCTGGGCGACCTGTTCGGACGAGATATATCCTGCGCCATAGACGCACGCGTTGGCAGCGCCAGCCGCAACGCCTATACGAGCAGCCTCGTCCCAGGTATTCCCTCGTTCGAGGGTGAGCAGCATTGCGCCGAGAAGGGCATCCCCGGAGCCAACCGCGCTGACGAACGGGACCGAGGGTGATGAGACCCATCGACGGCGACTCCGGTCTACCACCACGCAGCCCATCGCCCCCATCGTCACGACCGCGACCTCGACTCGGCCGCCGAGGAGGCCGGTCGCCGCGTCTGCCGCATCGCATGGAGTCTCCACATTCCTCCCGATGAGCTGCATTAACTCCAGTACATTGGGTTTGACCATCCAGGGTCCTGCCGCATATCCCTTGCGAAGCGGCTCGCCGCTGCTATCCAGCACCGGACGAGCCCCGCTATCCCAGATGGCATCGATCATCGTGCCGTATACATCGTCCGGAAGGCCAGGGGGAACGCTCCCACATAGCGCGACATAATCGATCGGCATATCCGAAATCATGGCGCGCAGATGCGCTTCCAGTTCGTCGGCCGTTGAGGCGGGTATGTTGGGGCCCGATTCGTTCACCTCGGTCTGGGTTCTCGCCTGCCCGTCCACCACCGCGATACAGGTCCGGGACTCGCCCTCGGTCCAGAGAAACGAGGCTGGGATACCCTCTTGCGTCAGGGAGTCTGCGACGATGCTGCCATTGTGGCCAGCCAGGATGCCCGTGGCAGCCGTTTCCCCGCCCAGACGGGATATTGTTCTGGCCACGTTCACACCTTTACCGCCTGCAACAACCCGTACATCGTGGCACCGATGCACCGTATCGAGGCGAAATCCATCCACACGATACGTCCGATCGACAGCAGCATTCAACGTTACGGTTAACACCATCGTTGGCCCCTTGTTAGCCGCTGTCCAAGCTTGACTCAGTATACCTAACGCAGTATAATGCTCGTCCGAGCGTGCGCCCAGGTGGTGAAATGGCAAACACGCTAGTTTCAGGAACTAGTGCCCGTACGGGCTTGGAGGTTCGACTCCTCTCCTGGGCATGCTCGACCCGCGGTCGTCCATATTCGTACGGCCTGTCCTCGCTACACCTCTCGGCAGCTCATTGGTCGGACGGCGACCACGTGGCGTCGTAGTTATCCCCCTTGCCGTTCGTAAGGTTCCGCTCGTTCCGTCCATCCTTATCGGCAACGCAGATATCCGCCCGACCATCGGGACGTACCCGGGAAAACAGAAGGCGTGACCCGTCGCGCGACCATTGGGGCGTCCGAGCGTCACCCTTGATCACGATCTTCAGGCGGTCTGCATCGCGTAGTGTTCGGATTCGCAGCGGTGCGGCCGCATCGACCGGTATTACGCCGATCCCTTGCAGCGTTCTATCGCCGCCTGTCTCACTACGCCAGAGTTCAACGGCAACGGCACGCCCATCCGGCGAGAGCGCAGGGGCCTCAAAGGCGATCGTATGGGCCTCCGCGGAGACCACCGGCTCGATGGGCAGGTTCTTCTCATCCGTACGGCAACGAATAAGGGCGCACCGTCCCTGACGCGTCGCAATCATCGCGAGCACCTGGCGTCCGTCGGGAAACCAGGCAAACATCACGCGTTCCGCTCCTGGGAGCGCGAACGGCTCCGCCTCAAGGTGCGGCAGGACCACGATGCTCTCAGGCTCTACCACACCCTGGGGAGCCTCATCGGCATCCTACAGTTTAGGGCTCGACCACCAG
>JABWBA010000009.1 GCA_013360745.1 Chthonomonadales bacterium
GTGGCTGAGAGCTGAGAGCTGAGAGCTGAGAGCTGAGAGCTGAGAGGCAAGAGGCCCGTCGTCGTAGGGGCAATTCATGAATTGCCCGTACCGGCCCGGTGGCTGAGAGCTGAGACCCGAGAGGGCGCGGGAGGGATAGGGAGGTATATGAGCGGTCAGCCTGAGAAGGAACCGGAAGGCAGTTTCGATCCCAAGCTCGTGCAGCGGCTTCGGAGTAAGAAGGAAGCGGAGCGGAAGGCCGCGGAAGAGGAGCTTCGGCGGCTCGGTCCGGGTGCGGTCGACGAGCTGCTGAGGCTGCTCGACAAGGAATCCGCCAACCGTCAGAGGCGGCGCAGGATGGGGTACGGGTTCCTCGTCCTGTGGCTGGTGTTTGTCGTCGGGATGGCCGCGCTGGACGGAGGGAAGAACATCGGCTCCTTCACCGGTATGATCGGTTCGATGCTGGCCCTTTTCGCCGCAACACAGGCGCAGAAGGACGCCGCGAACGTACTGTCCCGATACGACGACATCCGAATCGTCGGCGCCCTGGCGGAAGCGCTCTCCTACGACGACAAGGGGCTGACCAAAACGGCCTCCGATGCCCTCATCCGACTTCTGCCAAAGCTCCGCGCCTCCGACCATGCGCTCCTGTCGTCCGATCAACGGAGGCATCTGGACAAAGCCCTCGCGCAAGGAAAGAACAGGGAGCTCGCCATGGCGATTCTGGATGCGTATGAGCAGGTCGGTGATCGGACCTCCGTATCGCTGCTGGAGAAGATCGCGGCTGGAGAGGTGCGCGCCGTTCGTAATCAGGCGATCCGGGAGAGAGCCGCGGAAGTCCTGCCGGCGGTGCGAAGCTGCGCGGAGCTGGTCTCTGCAGCTCAGACGTTGCTTCGTCCCACTGTAAACGCCGATGAGGATGTCCTCGTCCGACCGGCGGGCGGCCCGACCGATTACGACGATGAAACCCTGCTGCGCCCCGTCGAGCAGCCTGATGGGGCCGACCGCATCGATGCCGCGACATCGAGGACTCCCGGGAATGGGAACGACGAGGCGGCTGCCACGCTTCGGGGGTAATCACACCATAATGGACATAACTGCCGAGCCAGAACCTCGCCGTCTGTCTTGTACGATCGTCAGGGAGAGAGAGCCGTGCTATTGGGAATCGTTGCCGCGTTAGGTCTTGCGTCCGTGGTCCACGGCTCGACGCCGCCCGGGCTGTATGTCACGAACGGCGTATTGATGCGCGCGGGCAAGCCGTACCGCGGCGTTGGGGTGAACTATTTCGATTGCTTCGCGCGCACCCTCAAGGATCCGGCGAATCGCTCCTTCGATGCGGGGTTCGCGGACCTTGCCCGCCTGGGCATCCCGTTTGCCCGCTTCATGTGCGGCGGCTTCTGGCCGGTGGATATGGAGCTGTATCGGACCGACAGGGCGGACTATTTCCGCAGGCTGGACAGGGTCGTTCGATCCGCCGAGAAGCGGGGGATCGGGCTGATCCCGTCGCTATTCTGGAATCCGTGCACGATCCCCGACCTCGTGGGCGAGCCGGTGGGATCGTGGGGCGACCCCTCGAGCAAAACCCACGCATTCATGCGCACCTACGTCAGGGAGGTTGTCACCCGATACCGGCGCTCCCGGGCGATCTGGGGCTGGGAGTTCGGCAACGAATACAACCTCGGCGCTGACTTGCCGAACGCCCGCGAACATCGTCCGCCCGTCTGGCCGAACCTGGGCACCGCAACCTCGAGATCCGAGAAGGATGAGTTGAGCCATACGGCGATGCGAACGGCCATCCGGGGGTTCGCCCGCGAGGTCCGAAGGCACGATCCTTCGCGGATCATCGTCTCGGGCAACAGCATTCCCCGGTTGTCCGCGTGGCATCAGATGACGGAACTAAGCTGGACTCGCGATACCCCGGAGCAGTTTCAGGAGATGCTCATCGGCGACAGCCCCGATCCTGTGGACACTCTGAGCATCCACATGTACGAGCCGGAGGACATCGCCCGGTTGAGCAGCTGCATGCAGGCCGCTCGGAAGTCGGGTAAGCCGCTGTTCGTCGGCGAGTTCGGCGGGCATGGCGCCCGATCGCCCGAGGCGTTGGAGCGGATGATCCAGGCGCTCGAGACCAGCGGGGCGCCCCTCTCGGCGCTATGGGTCTTCGATTTCGCAGGTCAGGACGATACCTGGAATGTCACCCGCACGAACAGCCGGTCCTATCAGCTCGACGCGGTCGCTGAGTTCCAGCGTCGCCTCCGATCAAGCCGTCCTTGAACCGCTCGGGATCGATCAGGATTCCGTACCGGCGATGCCAGCGAGCGCTTCGTACACGCTGATGAGGGCCTGGGTCCCCTCGTCGCCCCGATCGCCCGCCTCGAGGGCGGCGTAGAGCTGATGCGCAAGGGCGGCTCCCGGGAGGGGCGCCGAGAGCTCCGATCCGGCCTGCATCACCAATCGGAGGTCCTTCTGCAGCAGCTTGACCATGAAGCCCGGCGCGAAATCGTGTTCGGCCATACGCGGCCCGAGCACGTTGATCGCCCAGCTTCCTGCGGCCCCTCCTCCAATGGCCTTGATCAGAGCGGCGGGGTCGAGACCCGCCTTCGTACCGAGTACGATCGCTTCGGCGGCCGCGATCATGTGGACGGCGACGGCGACTTGATTGCAGAGCTTGGTCATCTGACCCTGCCCATTGGGCCCGCAATGGACGATCGTCCGACCCATCGCCTCGAGCACGGGGCGGGCCCGTTCGAGTACGGCGGCGTCTCCGCCCACCATGATCGACAGGGTTCCATCGACGGCCCCCTGGACCCCGCCGGAGACCGGCGCGTCGAGCATGGCCATTCCAAGTTCGAGAAGTTCCTGCGCCATCGCCCGTGTCGCACTCGCTGAGATCGTGCTCATGTCGATAAAGATCGTGTTCGGTTGGGCGCCCCCGGCGGCTCCGCTCGGTCCGAATAGAACCTGCTGGACATCCGGCGTATCGGAGACGATCGTGATGACAACTCCGGCCGAAGCGGCGCAAGCGGCCGGTGTATCGGCCCATGCGGCCCCAGCGTCCAGGAGGGGTTGCGCCCGGGCACGGGTCCGCGTATGGACCGTCACCCGGAATCCCGCGCGCAGCAGGTTGGCTGCCATGGGCGCTCCCATCAAGCCTGCGCCAATGAACCCGATTTCTGAGATGATCATCCGATCCTCCGTAGGAACATGCAGCAGGGGCGTCGAACCGTGTTGCGCCCCGTTGCCCGTTCATGGGTTCGCCGGCCGCTGGGCCGGTTCCTTGCGATCCGAACGGCATAACGGGGGCTGACGAGGGGAACCATGGCGATCAGTGAGATTCACGCAGGCATCTGCGGTTTCAATACAACAGTACAGGCAACGATGGAGGACGACGAGTGCGTCCTCACGATCACATCCGAATGTCCCGATATCCAGCGGCTGGCCGGTGCGCTGGACCGGGTGGATCCGCTTCAGGAAATCTCTGCGCGGCGCGGCCCGACGAAGATCATGGAAGTGTCCCGGGTCCATTGCCGCCATGCGGCGTGTCCCGTGCCATGCGGGATCGTCAAAGCCATGGAGGTGGCCGCCGGCCTCGCCCTGCCGGCCGATGCGACCATCAAGGTGCGCCGCGAATAAGGGGCGAGGCTATCGCGTGCCTGACAGAGCTTTGGCCAGCCGCTCGGCGTCGGCCTTAACCCAGATCGGCTCGATGGTCAGCGACGCCGTGTCCATATGGCTCATTCGGGGGCACGTCAGGATGGCGCCGTCGAGGATGAACGCCAGACGCTCTTCGTCGTGCGTTCGCGAAAACTGCCAGTAGCGGGAGCGACCCTCGTCCGTCAGCTGCACGTGGACGCGATAGTATGTCGTATCGCGAAACGGCTCGTACGCGCTGTCCATCGTGGCGCCGCTGAAATGGCGGCCCGTCAGCACGATCGGGCATGTCGCCACGAGCTCCGGCACTTCGACGAGCTTGCCGCTCGTGGCGCGGTTGGCAACCGAGCTGGATGGTTGATAGCTGGCACGCTCCTCGGCATCCCATTCGTCGGCGTCTTCTTCATCGACGGCGTCGTCGGGCCTGCGGACCTGCCAGGCATGGTTGGCCTCAATGGCGACGTACTTGCGCGGGCGGCCAGGGGCGTCTCGATCCAGCAGACCGATGACCGTAAGGCCCGAGGGGCTCGGTTTCAGCGCTGGCCAGCGGATCTGCTGCATTCGATAGACCTTGACCGTCGTGTAGCCGTACCAGACGGCCGCAAGGGCAAGGAACCCTAGAATGAGTCGTACGGTACCCTTCTCACGGATCAATCGGAAACCTCCCGGCTTCCGGGGTGCATCCTCAGTCATGCGAATATCGCCCCTCCATGGCGGCCGTGTCTGGCCGGCAGCTGATCGTAGTACGAGTCGATCTACCCGGGTTGTGCCGAACGCTGATCCGCTCCGCGGGGCCACGCGTACGGAATGGAGTATACTTACATCAGTAGGTCCGAAGGGACAATCTGCTGTGAAAAGGGGTGATCCATAGCTTGGTACAGGTGTACCTGAAGCCCGGTGAGGGCATCGACATCGCTTTGAAGCGCTTCAAGAAGACCGTGATGAACAGTGGTATTACCAAGGAAGCTCGGATGCATGAACGCTACGAGAAGCCGTCCGACCGACGTCGGCGCGAACTCAAGGCCAGCATCCGCAAGATCCAGCGCGCACGCGCCAAAGCGGCGGCCCGGGATCGCGGCTAAGGTCCAGACGCCCGATCGCGATTGCTCCGGCGGCGTCTCTCGCCGCCAACCGTAAGGGACCGAGGACGGCTTCACCGCCGTCCTCCGGTTCTTGGGGATGCCGGAGAAGGGAGTCGAACCCCCACGCGGTTGCCCGCGGGTGATTTTGAGTCACCTGTGTCTGCCATTCCACCACTCCGGCCAAACCATCGTGGATTATACGGATGCGGCGCAGCCGAGTCAACGCCCCGCCGATCCGTCGGGAAGGAAAACGGGCATCCCTCGACGAAATAACCGCTCATGTCGCCCAGCGAATCCACACCCACCCTCATCATCGTCGATGGATACAGCTTTCTCTTTCGTGCTCATCACGCCCTGTCGCGAGTCGAGACGCTGTCGCAGGACGGCCAGCCGACCGGGGCGCTCTACGGTCTTGCCAGCATGCTTCTCCGGGTCTTGCACGAACGGCCCGATGCCGCCTATATCGCCTGGGATGCGCCCGGCCCGACGTTTCGCCATGAGATTTTCACCGAATACAAGGCTCACCGACCACAAGTAGACCCGGATCTGGTATCGCAGTTCGAGCTGGCCCGGGAGATGGCCCGTACGCTTGGAATGGCTGCCGTAGAGCAACCGGGGCAGGAGGCCGACGACGTCATCGGCGCGCTGGCGCGGATCGGGCGCGAACAGAGCTACGAAGTCATCATCTATACCGGTGATTCGGATTTGATGCAGCTGGTGCGCCCTGGCGTGACCGTCCGGATGATCTCTCGAGGCGTCAGCGATGTGCTCGACTACGATGCCGAGGCCGTGTTGGCGAAGTACGGGGTTCGGCCTGATCAGATTCCGGAACTCAAGGCCTTCGTCGGAGACGCGTCGGACAACATCCCCGGCGTGCCCGGAATCGGCAAGGTAACGGCGGCGCGCCTCCTGGGCTTGTGGGAAAGCCTCGACGGCGTCTATGCGCATGTTGAGGATCTGCCCGAGCGGACCGCCACCGACCGGAAGGTGAAAAGCGCACTGCAGGAGTTCGAGGATCAGGCCCGGCTTTCGTTACGCCTGGCTCAGATCCGATGCGACGCCCCTGTAGAGGATTCGGTCCGCCGCTATCGCCCCACAGCCGAAACCTGGGATGCGGCGCGCGCCCTATTCGGCAGGCTCGGGTTCCGGAGTCTGATGAACCACCTGCCGGCGAACGACCCGGCGAACGACCCGGCCAACCGGCCTTCCGTACCTGAGCCCGCACGGGAATACGGGCAGGCCCCAGCTGTCGTCGCGAAGCCGTCGGCCCCATCTGCTGAAGATCGCTCCCTTGCATGGACGATCCTCGCCACGCGCGATGAGCTGGACCAGGCCCTGCAGGAAGTCCGGAGCGCAGGGTATGCAGCTATTCGGCTCCATCTGGGTTCCGGCTCTGCCCTTGACGCCCGGTGGCTCGGACTCGCCTTCGCCGCCGATCCGTCGCGAGCCTGGTATGCCAGAGTTCGAGCCCGACACGAACAAGGCAGCCTGCTCGACGCGGCCGAGCCCGCCGGCTGGGCTGCCGAACCGGAGGACCTGACGGGGCTCCTGTGCGGCGACGATGTCCGGCGTATTGGCTATGCGATCAAGCCGGAGTGGATCGCCATGCACCGGGCCGGCTTGCGCCCGGGCTCCTACGAGTTCGATATCGCGCTCGCAGCCTATCTGCTGCAGCCCGGGAGCGCCGACTACGGCCTTCCGGCCCTGATGGAGCGGTACCTTGGCCGTGCTACGGCCCCGGCGGACGACGCTGTTGAACGGTTGTGTCACGAAGCGGCCGCCGTCGCCGCACTGCGCGAGGCGCTCTCGGCTCGCTGCGAAGCGGACGGCGTGGCTCCTGTCCTGCGACAGATCGAGATGCCCCTTGTCCCGGTTCTCGCCGAAATGCAGATGCTCGGGGTTCGCGTGGATAAGGCATGGCTGGCGACTCTATCGGCCACCCTTGCGGCGCGCATGGACGAGGTGGCCGAAGCGATCTACACCCTCGCAGGTGAGCGCTTTACGATCGCATCGCCCCAGCAGCTTCAGCGGGTGCTGTTCGACAAGATGCAGCTGCCAGCGGGCCGCAAGACGAAAACGGGCCGGACAACCTCGGCGGATCATCTGGAGACCCTGGCCGCCGAGCATCCCATCGCCGGTTTGATCCTGGAGTACCGCGAAGCGTCGAAGCTGAAGAGCACCTACGCCGATTCCTTGCCGCGACTCGTGCGGTCGGATACGGGACGCGTGCATACGACTCTGTCGCAGACCGTGACCGCAACGGGGCGTCTGGCCTCCTCCGATCCCAACCTGCAGAATATCCCGGTACGATCGGAAAGCGGCCGTCAGATCCGCCGCGCCTTCATTGCGCCGCCCGGCTCGGTTCTCTTGTCCTGTGACTATTCCCAGATCGAACTCAGGGTGTTTGCCCATGTCACCGGCGATGCGGAGATGGTCCGCGCATTCAACGCCGACGAGGACATCCACACTGCCACCGCGATGCACGTGTTCGGTGTGGACGCGGACGCAGTGACGAGCGAAATGCGGCGGAGAGCCAAGACGGTCAACTTCGCGGTCATCTACGGGCAGAGCGCGTTCGGGCTCTCCCAGACTCTGGGCATCCCGATGGATGAGGCCCGTGGGTTCATCGCCGGCTATTTTCGGAAGTTCCCCGGGGTTGAGGCCTGGACGAAGGCCGTGATCGAAGAGGCCAGGACTCGTGGGTACGTCGAAACCCTGCTGGGGCGCCGTCGATATCTCCCGGATCTCCGGTCGTCCAACCGCAGCGTTCGCGAGGGGGCCGAGCGCGCAGCGGTCAATATGCCAATCCAGGGTACGGCAGCCGATATCATGAAACTGGCCATGCTCGCAGTCCAGAAGGACATCCATGAGCGCCGACGGCCCTGGGTCCTGGCGCTGCAAGTTCATGATGAACTCCTGCTCGAAGTCGCGGATGGGCATCTCTCCGACGCTGTCAGCCAGGTGACCTCCCGGATGAGCGGCGCGTATCGCCTCAAGATTCCGCTGAACGTCGATGCCAAAGCAGGGAACAACTGGGCCGACCTCGAACGGGTATATCCGGTCGAACGTTGATTTTTGCCGAAGATGCGCTAAGCTATATGGCTATCGAGCGATGCCGGTGCGCGGATTTCTCCCGCTCGCGGGTCTACACCGTTGCGGGATAACCGCCATGACTGACGATGGGTGCGCCGTTACCACAGGCTCACCGCAAGAGGAGATTGGGTCTCATGTCCGAGGATAACCTGAGCCAGAGCAACGAGGAAACAACCGAACCGTCCGGCGCACCGGAACCGGTGACCGAGCCTGCGGTGGGCGACGGGCCAAGCGTCGGGGCTGTCGGAGACGCGCCGGAGCCAGCTGTATCGGTGAACACCGCCGAAGACGATGCGCCATCCGCCGCAGAAACGGTCGAGGAGAGCGCACCATCCGTATCCGTAACGGTGTCCGCCGCAGCCGATGAGGCCGGCTCTGGTGAAGAGCGGCTCGCACAGCCGGAACCCACGCCGAGTGAGGCCGCCGCGGATTACGATCGGAGTTTCCCGCAGCTCGAAAAGGGCGAAGTCATCAAGGGCACCGTAGTCCACATCGATCGCGAAGGGGTCCTCGTCGATGTCGGAGCAAAATCCGAAGGCATCATCCATCCCGATGAACTCTCACGCGATGTCGCGGCTGAGGCTGAGAGCGTGGTCAGTGTCGGTGAGAAGATCGATGTGCTCGTGCTGGAGGCGGAGAGCGCCGACGGCAGCCTGATCCTGAGCAAGAAGCGGGCCGATTTCGAGAAGGCATGGGATCGGGTCATCGAAGCCAAGGAAACTGGCAAGACGATCACCGCGATGGTGACCGAGCGCGTCAAAGGCGGCCTCGTCGTCGATCTGGGCATTCGTGGGTTCGTGCCGGCTTCGCACGTCGGCTCGGGCTCGCTCAAGACCAATCTCGATAAGTACGTCGGTGATACGCTTGACCTGAAGGTGATCGAAGTCGATCGGGAACGGCGGAAGGTCGTCCTCTCCAATCGGGATGCCGATCACGCCCAAAGACAGAGCCGGCGACAGACGACCATTGCCAGCCTCGCGGTGGGCAAGACGCTGACCGGGACTGTCCGTCGCCTGACAACGTATGGGGCTTTTGTGGATCTCGGCGGGATCGACGGGCTGCTCCATATCTCCGAGATGTCCTGGACCCGCATCAACGATCCGTCCGACGTCTTGAAGGAAGGCGAGCAGATCGAAGTCCAGATACTCAAGCTCGATCTGGAGAACGGGCGGATCAGTCTCGGCCGCCGCCAAATCCTCCCCGATCCGTGGAGCGAGATCGAGACCACCTATACGATCGGCGAACTCATCCAGGGAACCGTCGCACGGATCGTCCCGTTCGGAGTGTTTGTGCAGGTGAAGAGCGGGATCGAGGGGATTATCCCGAACTCCGAGCTCAGCTACCGCCGCGGCGTCAAGGCGTCCGATCTTGTTCATCCGGGCGCTGAGGTGGAAGTGAAGGTAATCGATGTCCGACCGGACGAGCGCAAGCTCACCCTCTCGCTCAAGCAGGCGCGGCAGGACGAGGAGATCCGGCGGGAGCGGAAGGCCGTCGACGACTATCAGGGACGAGCGGATCGTGAGAGCCCCCGCTATACGATCGGCGATGCGGTCCGTCGTCAAGATGATAACGACGACTGACCCCGATCGATCCGGGGATAGGGAGCACGGCGGTTGTCATCGGGTTGACGGGCGGCATCGCGACCGGTAAGAGCCTGGTCGCCGATGCCTTCGCGGCACGAGGCGCCCAAGTCCTCAGCGCCGACGCGATTGCCCGCGATCTGACCGCGAACGGGCGCCCGCTTGCGTCCGAGATTCTTGGTGCGTTTGGTGACGATGTCCGTGCGCCCGATGGATCGCTCGATCGCGCTATGCTGGCCCGGTGTATCTTTAGTGATGAAACGGCGCGAAAGAGACTGGAGAATCTGGTGCATCCGCCGGTCCTTATGCGTATTCGGGCCGAGATCGAGGCATTTCGAAACCGTTCGGAAGGAAGCCGGGTTCTGGTAGTAGAAATACCATTGCTGTACGAAGTTGGCATCGAGGACTGGTTCGATCGGATCGTCGTCGTAGCCGCAGAGGAATCGGTGCAGGTTCGTCGTCTGCAGGATCGAGATGGGCTGCAGGAAACCGAAGCGCGACGTCGAATCGCTGTCCAATGGCCTCTGGCCGAGAAAGCGGATCGAGCCGACTTCGTGATCTGGAACTCAGGGCGTCCTGAGGATGTCGAATGGCAGGTGGACAGAGCCCTTGGGGCGATATAGCGACACCATCAATATGATCGATCGTAATGAGCGCGGAATCCTCGCCGTAAGCGTGGGCGGAGGATGTGCGCCGGTGCTTGCACAGCGAGTTCACGTGTGCTATAATCGGCGCGGCAGAGCAGGGCGCTGTTCGGAGGCCGTCCGGCGTCGTTTCGTCTCCGAAGGCATCCCGTACCTGTTGAGTGCGCTCGCTAGCTAGGAGGTTAGACCCGTCTTGAATAGAGTGAGACTAACACACCTCTGCTCCATACTACTGGTCACTCCGATGCTCGCCACCCTCGGCTTGAGCGCCGCCAACGCACAGGGCGGAGGAGTATGGAATGGGCCCCGAGCACCGCGGGGCAAACCCTTCATCGGCTATACGGCCCCCATGCCGCCGGAGGTGCCCGCGAAACCCGTCAAGCAGACCCGAGCCGACACAACGAAGGGTACGGTGGATCTCACGCCGAACACCCCTCTCGTGCATGACGGGGCGCCCTTCTGGACCCAGGACGAAGCGTATCTCTATTTCCATTCCACTCGAACCGATATCGCGGGTACGACGGCCGGCACACTCCGGCATATCTACCGAATGCCCGCTGGAGGCGGTGCGCCGATCGCCATCACGGGGCCCCTCTCAGCTGGCCGGCTGGGCGAAGCCTCCAATCAGTCAGAGCCTGCAGCCAATCCGGGCGGCAACAGGCTGGTCTATATCGAGACGGCCGCTTCAGGCGCCGTCGATCTCGTCGAACTCGACCTCGCCACCCGGACCACGAAGTCGCTCGTGCGCAATAACGCTGACGGATTTAACTTCGTTGCGCTGAATGGCCCCGAATATGGCGTCTGGTCCGAACTCAATATCGCGGTCCTTTTTGCGGGACGCACGTCGGCCGCCGGGCCGTACAAGCTCTTCGCCGTCGATACCCAGTCGGGCCGAATACGGCAGATCACCACGGGTCTTTCGGATGATCGAAATCCGACGGTGAGCCCGGCGGTCGGAACCTCCCAGCTCCAGGCCATCATCGCGTTCGACTCCAACCGGGCCGACGCGTCCGGCGCATCGGCGAAGGCGACCAGGGACATCTGGGTCGTTCCGGCGGATCGGCCGGGCGTCCCTGCCACGCGGGTTACGGACTTTTCGGCAAACGGAGCCAGTTCGTCCAACATGCAGCCGTCGTGGAGCACGAATAAGACCGATACCAGCGGTTTCGTCAGCGGTGCGCAGCTGATCGCGTTCGCGTCCACTCGGTACGATACAGCCAACGACGGCCTCGCCAACGGCGTCAACGGCAACGGCACCCACGATATCTACTGGCTCAAGGCCGCGATCGGGCGCGATCCCAACGGCGGCGATTACTATACGGTCACGACGCCGGAGAGCCAGACCAATGCGGCCTACAAGCTGCCCACCGGCGATCCGCGCCACATCTACGACGACCAGTATCCGGTCTGGCCCCAGTTCATCGGCACCTATCGCGTCGCCTTTCAGTCGAACCGCACCGGGTACGATCCGGCCAATCAGGTCTCGACCCCGGCGGCTCCCACCGCAGCGACCCCGACGGATCTCTTCTCCTCGACGTTGCTCGATCTGAATGCGCCGACACTGGTTCGGTTCAATGAGATGTCCGGAGAGGTAGTGAACGTGGAGCCGCGGCTGGCTCAGGCCGGCAGTCCGGTCCGAATCACCGCCAGGTTGACCGACCTTGAGACGGGTATCCGGGACGTCTGGGTTCAGATCAAGAATCCGAACAGCAAGTACCAGTCGTCGGACGGCGTGGAGCACAAGGTCTACGCTTTCGCTGGCATGAATCTCGACGGTAACAACATCGCTCTGAATGTCCCCGTGGAATATGAACAGGAGCGGATCTTTATTGGCTCCAACCCGTCGGATCCCCAGGTCAACACCTACGCAACGCCAACATACATCGCCAGCCTCGACGACTTCTGGGCATTCACGGGCGGCAGCAATGCGCCGGATCCGTCGTGGCTCAGGCTTCAGTTCGAATCTCGGGACCCGGCTACCGGTGTGGAGACCTTCAGCGCAACGTGGACCACTCCGGTGAGTCCCAGCGACTACGTCATCGACGTCATCGCGTACGACAACGCCGTCGATCCCTTCCAGGGAGGAGCGGTCAACTGGAAGATCTACGACAATATCTGGGGCTTCTCCACACAGCCGTTCCAGGCAGGCCATGGTCTTCTGTTTGTCAGTGACTATGCCGCCGGCCAGAAGTTCTTCAGTTCCCGATTCGGCGAGGCTTCGCTTGTCAATGTGCTCCATACATTCTGGGGTACGGAAAGCTGGATGACTGATATCGACGTTCGCCTGCTGCCCCGCACCTATCGCAATGGCGATACGATCGGGACACTGATCAACGTCCTTAACGCTCTCGGAGTCAAGTCATATGGGAGCATCAGTCCCGGTGCGGATCCAAGCCTCTGGGACGGGACGGTCGTAGACGGTTTCAACGTCCCGATGACACAGCAGTACGACATATGGCGCACCCTCTGCCGTGGTCCCGTGCCCGACTCGGTCCTGATGCAGTACCTGCCGCACCTGACGCAGCAGCCGCCGGATGTGATCAACGGTGAAAAGGATCCGCGGCCGGTCACGGTAGCCCCCCGAAGCGTCATCTGGCATTCGCCTTATAACGGCAACCTGTTCGTCGGGCCCGGCACGTTGATGGACCTCGCTACACAAACCCAGCTGCACGGTTTCCTCCAGGCAGGCGGGCGCCTGCTCGTCAACGGACAGGACTTCGCCTGGGCCGCAACGCTGGACGGCGGAAGCCCGAATGCATTCCTGGGCTCAGATCTGAAGGCTCAGTACGTTCGGGACAGCGCGGGCGGGACGATCTTCCGCAGCGCCGCCGGCGCCTTCCGCATGCAGTTCGGCATTTCCAGCGCGTATTCACTCGCTGCAGCCGGGGCCTTCAACCCGATCTCACACGATCCATGGGAGGGCATTCCGGGGGCCTACCTGAGCAGTCGACACCGATACCCCGGCCCACCGGAGCCACCCGGTGACAATCATCCGATATCGGCGTCGAACAACTATCTGGCCGCCGGTGACGACATAAACAATCCGCGCGTGTACGCCAGTCCTGGGAACGCGTATCCGGATGTTGTCAACTCCCTGTCCGGCGGGATCCCCGCGCTGAGTTACGGCGGCGGCGGCACGGCCGTCCACTATGTACACGACACGGCCACGGGCAGCAGGCTCGTCTACAGCCCGATGGGTCTGGAGGGGTACTTCCCGGACTTCTGGGCGCCAGCCAATACACAGAATATCCTCGCCCTGAAGAACCGGAGAAGCGAGCTCCTCCATAACTTCGCCTGCTGGTCCCGGACCGGCACCATAACCGGAACCGTGCTGGATGTGGAGGGCGCCGGAGCCCCATTGCCCAACGTACTCGTACGGCTCTCCAGCAGGCAGTCTGGCGGTCAGCCGGTAACCGCGTATACCGCTTTGACGGCGGAGAACGGCTCTTTCTTCGTCAACGGCGTCGAACCCGGCACGTATGAGATCACTGCCTCAAAGCCCGGCTTTACGATCCAGAAGCGTACCGGTGTTGTAGTCCACGGCGGAGCGCGAGACGATATTAGCTTCCGGATGACCAAGGCTGAGCCCGCAGTGATCAAGGGCAAGGTTACGCGTACCGACGGGACCACACCGGTGGTCGGCGCTACGCTTACGCTAACCGATGTCCTGCCGCCCAACGCAACCTTCACCGGCGTCAGCGATGCGAACGGCGAATACACGATCACACGGGTGCCGTCTCAGACGAAGTACACCTTGACGTGCTCGGCGACCGGCTACGGCGAAAGCATTCCCGTGGAATATGCAGTCCCCAACCCGAATGATCCGGTTCAGGGACAGCGGGACGCCCTTGTCGTGCCGGCCAAGGTCTATGTCGGCTTCGACTTCCAGCTGAAGGCGGAGCAGGGCGGGGCCTCTGGTCGCGTGGTAGCGAAGGGGACAGGGCAGCCGATTGCAGGCGCCGTGGTAACCGCAACTCTCGGTTCCCGCAATGTCACCGCGACCACCGACGCAAATGGCAACTACAGCTTCAGCAAGGTCAGTACGCCGCCGAATGGCCTCGATCCCGGCGCATGGGGCCTGGTGGCCGCTGCACCCGGTTATCAGCCAAATGTGGCGATTAGCGTCCTCGTTGAGAGCAATAAGACGGCAGTGGTTCCGCTGATTGAGCTTGAGACCGTACCTCCGGGGTCGGTGTCCGGACTGGTGACGCGCACCAGCGACGGCGCTGCGCTCAGCGGTGTCATGATCGAGATGCGTGATTCAGCCGGCAACCTGGTCGGCTCAACGACGACTGGCGCGAGCGCCACTTCGAACGGCTACACGTATAACTTCAAGATCGAGAATGCGCCGGCCGGCGTTACCTACACGGTGACCGCCAGGTCCCAGGGCTTCACACCGACTCCCGAATCGCGACAGGCTGCAGTGCAGACGGGCGTTGAGACGCGAAACGTCAACTTCGCCATGGCGCCGCTGCATACCTTCCCTGCAACGTTGTCGCTCGTATCAGCGCCGTATGATTACAGCGCCACCGACGCGGGCGATCTCCTGAGCATCCCGGCCGGGGACAGGCTCAACGGAACCTTCCTGCTGGCTACCTGGGCTCTACGCAAGTACCAGTACTACCCGCAGCCGAGCGTGAAGTCCTTCCAGCTTGGCCGGGGCTACTTCATCTCCTACAAGTCGAATATCCCGCTGAGTCGGGAGGGAGGCACCGCGGATACCTCTCGGCCATTCGATATACCGCTCGACATCGGCTGGAACCTTATCGGAAATCCGTTCAACATCGACCTTGATTGGACCAAGGTGATGGTGGTCGATGGCGGCGCGGTCAAGACCTTCAGCGAGGCGATCTCCTCAGGCGCAATCAGTTCCGCCCTGTATACCTATACGAGCGGCAGCTACATTCTCGACTATAAGATCGCGGCATGGAGAGGCTACTGGGTACGCGCCTACAGGAACATCATCCTGCGACTCGATCCGGTGAACGGCCGATACGGACGAGGATCCGCGATCCCCGCCGGCAGGTCGGTGCTCCAGGGGCGTCAGGGCTGGGCAGCCAACCTTCGTGTCACTGCGGGCGGCTATACCGACCCGGATAACCGGTTTGGACTCGCCGCAGGGGCCACGGACGGCCCGGATGCATTCAAGGTCGAAAAGCCGCCTGTGTTCGGCGACCGCTATGTCTATCTGAGTTTCGATCATCCTGACTGGGGTGACCGAGCCGGCAACTATGGCGTCGATGTCCGGGCTGCTTCCGTTAGGCCCCAGTCCTGGCGGTTCACCGTGGCTACAGCGGTTAACGCGACCACCGCCGTCATTAGCTGGCCGGATCTCGCAACCGTGGATCGCAAGGTTCGACTTACCATCATCGATGAAGCAACCGGCGTAGAGAGAGACATGCGATCCAACAGCAGCTATTCGTGGCAGGTGCCGGCGGGCGCCACCGAGCGCAAGTTCCGTATCGAGTCGGCGCCTCTGGACAGGAACGCGCTGCGGATCACCGATTTACGGATCGCTCAGGTGGGCAGAAGCGCCGTCAGCAATATCACCTTCGTGACGACGGCGGCCGCTAACGTTACCATCCGGATTATGGACGGTGGCGGGCGGCTTATCCGAGCGTTGTCTCCAGAAACATCGCGGGCAGCGGGTACACAGCAAGTAAAATGGGATCAGAAGGACGGACGGGGCATCACGATGCCGGCTGGCGCTTACCAGGTCGAGGTACGGGCTCGTACACTGGACGGTAAGGAAACGACCAGAGCGGTAGCGATGCTGATTGTGACGAGATAGGGAACGGGCTTTGCAGGGCCCGATGGAACTGCAGAGCCCATGCGCAATACTAGCGAGGGGCGATAGGGACATATTGTGTTCGACACGATAGGACCTGCTCGCTGGAGGATCGCCAATAATGTGTTGCAGCGTTTCGTGCGCTAAGGGTTAAGCCGTTAGCGCAGGGGATGTGATCCAGGGAGGAACTCTCAGAGTGAAACGGATCAGGAAGAGCAGGGCCGCGCGGTCCTTGAGCTGGTTGCTCACGGTCGCAATGATCGCACCGCTTGCCTGTCGACTTATCGGGCCCGAGGCAGCCTATGCTCAGGCTCAGGTCAGCGGTGTACAGACGGTGATTGTGATCGACTTCGTCAACAAGCCGGGATACCTCGGTGAGGCTCTCGCTCGACGAGCCACCGACGCTGTCGCTGTGGAACTGGCGAACTCCGCGCGCTTTGAGGTTCTGAGGCGTGATGAGATTGAAAAACAGGCTGCCACGCTCGGTCTGAAGAAGCCGTACGATGACGTCGCTCAGACCAAGCTGGCCTCTGCCCTCGGAGCTACATCGGTAATCAGCGGTGAGATCAGCTTCGTCAGTCCCGTGCAGAATGCCAGTCCGAAGACCGTCGTTGCTGGCTTGAAGGTCAGGATGCGAGCCCCAGGTTCTCCGGAGCTCGTCAACGGAGCGGCGCAGGTCGGCGAGGCGAAGGCACGTCCTGGACAGAGTGACGATGAATCGCTGGCGCAGGAAGCCGTGGACAACGCAGCCGTCTTGAGTGTCAAGCAGATGCTCGCTACGAATCTCACGGACGGCACCATCGTTAGCTCCGTCGGACCGCAGACCAGCCTCCAGATCCTGATCAATAGGGGCTCTCGAGACGGCGTGACTACGGGCATGCAAATGCTTGTCACGCGGGAACGTCAGCGCGTTGGCAAGATCCAGATTACGAACGTATTCGCCACGGATTCTGAGGCAAAGGTCATCGAAAACACCCTGGGCGTTCGGCCAGAGGACAAGGTCCGAGCCGTATTTCCCGAGCCGGAGTTTCCAAAACTAGCCGGTATCAAGGGCATCAAGACCGGCAGGACAGCGCCGAAGGGCTCGGTTAGTTCTCTGGGCAAACTTCTCGTCGTACTGGCCGCTGGAGTGGTGATAGCAGCGGCAGTCATGGGCGGCAAGAACTCGAGTGTTACCGGCGTCGTTGCCGAAGCCGATGTCGAGGGCGTTACGCCTACCGTACGAATATCCTGGCGGGACAACTTCTGGGGCGCCACTACATTGGAGCATCAGATATGGCGGAACCCGGATGCTCCGTTCAACTTCCAGGGCGAACCCATAGCCTCCAAGCAGTATGAACCACGCTATTCGGACAGGCCTGCTCCATACAGCTATTGGGATGGGACCAGGAGTTTCCTCCGCGCGCCGCTGCCGGGATCGGGCGGCGGCACCTCAGGCGAATCCGAGGCTGAGGTGGTCACACCCGAGGCTGGCGCGGTTCCGGGCTTCGTGATTGGTCAAACGTACACCTACCAGATCACCGGCGTGATCCGTCGACCGCTCGCGGTCGCCAATGATGGCGGTAGTGGCGGGGGCGGCGGGAACAACAGCGCTGGCACGCAGGATGTAGGCACGGATCCCGTCTCCTCATCTCCTGTCACCCCAATCGCTCAGGCTGCGCTGGTCGCCCCGGAGAATATGTTCACCAACGTGGACCTCTCCCGATTTAATCCGACGTGGCTGAGCAGCTCAGGCGCAGATGTTTTTGTTGTCGAGGTGAGTACGGACAGGACGTTCAAAAACCGTAATCTTATCCTGCAGCTCGGTACCGTCTATTCCACCGCTCCCCTTTCTACCGGTGTCACACAGGTCCTGCCTGGCGAGGTGGACCTGACGACCAATCCTGTGCTGCTTCGGGACGCTGTGTTTGCCAACTACGTCAACCGTGTCCCCGGTGCAACCAAACCGACACTGTACTGGCGTGTTGGCGGCAGGAACGATGCCGATCGGCCAGGACCGGTGCACTGGATCTCAAGGAACCATCAGGATCGGGATCGAACGTTCCGTTATGTCTACTCTGAAGTTAGGAGCTTCACGCCGGCCGAGATGCCGCCGCCACCCCCGTAGGAGGAAGGCTCGGTACGGTATAGGGAGGACGGCGCGAACATCTTCAGCTGCGCCGTCCACCTTCGTCGGTATGCGTGAGAGGAGCTAGGAAGCATGAGGATGTGGCTTCGACTGTTGACGGGCCTTGCGTTGGCCGGAGCGATGGTGTGCTTCGGTATCGGTACGCTTGCGCAGGCAGGCCAGAGGCCGACGTTCGTTTCGGGCGACGTCGTCGTATGGGCGAAAAGCGGAGTTTCGGCGGATACAGTCCGCGAGGCCGCCAATGGGGCTAACTGTGACCTGGTCCGAATGACGCTCATGCCGGACGTTTATCTGCTTCGGGTAAAGATGATCGGTACGCCGACCTCTCAGGATACGCTGAATGCCGTCGACGCACTGGCCCGGCACGACGCCTTCCGCTGGGTCGGTCCGAACACGATCAAGTACCCGCTCGACACGACTCCCGATGATCCTAGGTACAGGGAGCAATGGCATCTACCTCTCATGAACCTGCCGCAAGCCTGGGATATTCATAGGGGATCTCAGGATGTGGTTGTGGCGGTCATTGATACGGGTGTCGATACGACGCATCCCGATTTACGAGACAGGCTGCTCCCCGGCTACAACAGCAGCGGTACGGGCTCGACGAACGACCCCACGGACACGAACGGTCACGGAACCCATGTCATCGGCATCATCGGGGCAACGACCAACAACGGCCTGGGCGTGGCAGGGGTAACCTATGAGGGTGTTAAGGTTCTCCCGATCAAGGCCGGAGACGCGGGATTCACTCTGACCGCGATCGTTGATGGTTTGACCTTCGCTGAGCGGCAGGGCGCCAATATCGTGAACCTGAGTCTCGGATCTCCAGCGCCCAGCGATACCCCACCGGCGCAGCTTCCGCCGGATGAAGCCAAAATCATGCAGATGGCCCGCAACGGCGTACTCTTCTCCATTGCGGCAGGAAACAGCTTCACTGACGGTAATCCTCCGTTTGCGCCCGCCTATCTTGCCCAGCTCGATGATCATATTATCTGCGTGGCGGCCTGCGATTCTAAGAAGAAACAGGCTCCCTACTCCGAGGCTCGTCCCTATACAACAATCAGCGCACCCGGAGGGAATACGGGCGCAGGACAATCGGAAGGGGTGCTGAGCACCTACCTTACATCCGCAGGCGGCTACGCGTTCGAACAGGGCACGTCGATGGCGGCTCCGAACGCCGCAGGCGTGATGGCGCTGGTGCTCAGCGCCGGGGCTGAGCCTGCTGAGATGAAGTCCGTTCTTACGACTACGGCGGACCACTCCATGTTGACCACCGTACCGGATAATGCGTTCGGATACGGAGTGATCGACGCCTATGCCGCGCTCCTAAAGGCCGGCATCAGTGTGACGGTCCTGGAACCTGAAGGAACGGGCGGAAAGGCTTCCGCTGGCGGGATCGTACGAAATCCCGCACCGGTTGAGACCCTCGCCCCGGTCATCCGCGTCGCGGTCTCTCAGATCACCCCGGATAACCTCACGCTAACCCTGAACGGCCAGATTGTGACGGGATGGACGCTTGAGAACATCTCCCGTACGGTCAAAGACAACGCAGGGAACGATGTGCCTGTTGTTTACGAAGCGGTTATCCGAGATAACGTGGTGCCAGCAGGACAGAACATCATTGATGTCTCAGGCGTCAAGCCCGGACCTCCTGATCGGGTCGTTACGGATACGCGCAAGTTCATGGTCATCCCGCGGCAAATACCAGCTGGCCGATCCTTGATCTCGATCCCATACCGCGAGGACGGCGCCACACCGGAGAGCTATTTCGGCACCACCTTCCGCCTAGCGCGCTGGCTCCCCCTCGAAGCTCGATATGCTGTCTACTCGCCGATGCTGGGCACGGATCCGGGAGCGTCGTTTACCCCGCCGGATACGGTCCCGCATCTCGACGGCTCGGCGGTGTCGGGCGTGCCTGTGGGCCTCGCTTTCTGGGCCGACCTGGAATCCCTTAAGCCCGTCCTGACCAAAGGCCAACCCCTTCCAACTCGGTCGTATGTGATCCCGTTGCGGGGCCGGGGTGGTCTCGGGGTTACGGTAAGCTGGAATATGATCGGTTGTCCGTTCCCGTACGACGTGCCCTTCAATGCGCTGCTCGTCGATACGCCCGAAGGCAGGATCACCATCGCCGCTGCCGTCAGCCGGGGCTATGTGCTGCCCAACCTCTATTCATATGATGGATCCACGGGATACACCTTCCGGACGCTGCCGGACGGCGCACTGCGCGCATGGGAAGGGCACTGGATGGGCGTTACGAGCAGCGAGGATATCGCCCTTGTGGTGCCGCCGGTCAGGATAACACGCTCCAGGTCGCAGGGCGTAACCGCTCCGCGCGATGGCTGGAGGCTGCAGCTTCAGGCCTCTGGCTCCGGCCTTCAAGATACATTCAACTTTATCGGTGTTCAGGCCGGCGCCTCCAACGGTCAGGATCTGCTCGATGTGCCCAAACCACCGATGATCTCTCCCTTTGTGAGTGTGGGTGTTGAAGCGGACTCGCAGGGGCGCTCCGTCCTTCTGGCCCAGGATATCCGCAGCTCAACCGGAGCCCAGACGTGGAAGGTCGCCCTGACGTCGGATACCCCGAACTCTGAGGTTACGCTCCGTTGGAACTCGGTGGGCTCCTGGCCTGCACGAACCCGCCTCCTCCTTACCGATGCGGCGACGGGCCAAACGATTGATATGAGGACCCGATCCTCGATTACCTTCCAGTCCGGCAGCCAACCGGCGCCGCGGTCCCTGACGGTCTCGGCGAAGCCGATTAGCGCAACCGCCCTCCGCATCAGCAATGTCGCCGTCCGGACCAGCGGAACGCGCGGGGTTGGATCCGTGCAGGTAAGCTTTACGCTCAGCTCCACCGCAGCGTATGAAGTGCGGGTTCTTGGGGTCGACGGTCGACCTGTGGGAGTGGTCTCATCCAGGGCTGCCGCAACCGGCGATGTTCAACTTGTTTGGATTGGTAAGGATAACGCTGGCAGAAACGTGCCAGCTGGAACGTATCTCGTGCAGATCCGGGCCATCGACGACGATGGAGATGTTGTTAGGGTAATCCAGCCGTTTTCGCTGGTGCGCTGACATGGATTTGGACGGCTCGATGAACTGTGCAGCAGTAGGCGTGCCGCGGTCGGTGCGCATACGGGAGGAACGACGAATGATCTGGCTCGGACCGCGAAGCAGACGGCACGGCTTGCTCGTCGCCTGCGTGGCCGCGATTGGCATGGTCTGTGTTAGTGCGCAGACCGCCTGGTCGCAAACGCTCGTGTCCATACAGAACGGCAAGCTGATCGCTACGGTGGGCGAGGCCGAAGATCTGAACAGCGTGAACGTCGCTGGCCGCTTCGGGATCACCGAAGCCAGCGCCACGGGCGGGGTTCTCCTTCAGCTCCCACGCTCATCCAGCCTCAACCAGCTCGGCAGCTACGTGACTGTGCGGATCGACGGCGGAACCCCATTTCTTCAGGATGGCACCGTCGCCGAGGGCGTCCCGGGATGGGATATCGCCTGGGGCTACGAGGATACACCGGACACGGATATCACCGGCGAGTGGGTACAGGCGCCGACCGCGATCAGCCCGACCAGGCTCGTCGCTAAGTGGCGGACCATTCCCGATGCCGCGGCTGATCCCCGCATACCGGAGATCCATGTCAACCTTGATATGCGCATCGTGTATGACATGGTGCTCTATAAGTTCACGGTGATCAATCTGGATACTTCGGCGCATACGGTAGGCCTTAGGTTCGCTCAGGATTTCGCCGTTCCGAACACCACGGATGGACCGATCCTCACGCCTAAAACGCCGCAGATTACGCACGAAACGTCCCTGATCAGCAGCTTGATCCCGGATTACTGGCGGTCCGCAGGTACGGAGGGAACTAGCACCGTTGGGGCCCATGTCCGAAACTCAGGAATGTCCAACTACCCGACGAATCCAGATCGACTTATCTTCGGCCTTACGGATCGCGTCACCGGTCCGCTGTGGGATTTCACCCCCAATAGCGGCACCAGCCTCCTCGGACCGACCGCGGATGCGTCTGCCGCGCTCTATTTCAACCCGGTCCAGCTTGCTACGGGGCAATCCCGGGTGTTCTCGACGATCCTGGGCGCCGCCGGTTCCAGCTACGAGTTTGGTGATCGCATCGCCGCGGGCCTCGAAGGCCCGGTATCACTCAAGTACGATCCCAGTAAGCCCGAGGCACAGCGACTCCAGCCGAGTCCGTTCAGGGTGACGGCGTTTCTTCATAATATGAACACCATCAACTTGAGTAACGTCCGGGCTGTCCTTTCCCTTCCTTCGGGATTGTCGCTGGACGCGGGTGAAAACCCTGTTAAGATGGCCACGTCCGTCGGTGTCGACGGTGAAGCGACCTTCACGTGGAATGTGGTACCGACAGGCGCGGCCTCGGGTCGACTGACCTATTCCGTAGCGCTCAGCGCCGATCCCGGTGGCCAGGGTGTGAGCGTGGCGCGCGATATCGATATTCCCTCCCTGCCTTCGCAACCGTTCGGCGCCGGATGGCAGATGGTATCGTTCCCCTATGTGCTTGATGACCGTACACCTGCTGGGGCGATCAACCTCGATCCTGCGATGTACGATCTGGTCCGATGGAACCCGACTGCAGCCCGGTACCAGGCCGTGCAGTATCTCAATCCTGGGGAAGGGTACTGGCTCCGGCTTCCAGAAGGTCGGACGGTAACGCTTGCGAACGCACAGCCGGTCAACGTTCCCGGCGGTGATTTCGAGCTGAATTTAACCACAGGCTGGACTCAGATCGCGAACCCCTTCCTCCTGCCGATTCGATGGGGTGATCTCAGAGTCCTGAACCTCGATCGGAATGACCGGGACTATCTCGTCCCGCTCAGTGTCGCCGAGGCATCTAGCTTTGAGCGGCGATGGATCTCCCCGACGATCTTCCGCTATGACGTTCAGGCGGGCATGTATAAGTTCGATCAGGACTTCGGTACGGAGATGAAGCCCTTCGTCGGCTACTGGGTCCACGCTCTGAAACCGAACCTCGTTCTCGTGATCTCGAAGCCCTCGGGACGCGCGGCTTCGGTGGCGGCCACGCGAGGCGCTGATGTCAAAGGCGGTTGGAAACTTCGCCTCAACGTGACGGACGGAACGACACAGGATGGATGGAACTTTATCGGCGTTGGTCGCGATGCAAAAGATGGCGTCGATCAACACGATGTGATGAAGCCTCCGACCGTTGCCGATAGCGTCAATCTCGCGATCCTCGGCCTGGGGCAGGGCATCGCGCCTGAGCGTCTTGCCCAGGATATACGCTCGGCGAGCCCGACTGCCAAGAGGTGGCAGATCTCTGTCAGCAGCGCGACGCCGAACGCCGATCTGACGCTAACGTGGCCGGACATCAGTACCCTGCCGCGAACCTATGAGCTGTACATCAGCGATGGCTCCAACCCCGCTCGCCAGGCCATGCGCACGACCTCGTCGCTGCGGATCAACACGGGCCCTGCAGGCACAAGGATGATTACCCTCGACGCTGAACCCCGGGCGGCCGCAGGCGCCTTCCGGATCACTAGCTGGAACGTCCTTCCGACGAAGAGCCATGGCAGCGCCACGATTAGCGTTTCAGCATCGCAGACCGCTACCCTATCCATTCGTGTCCTTGGGCCTGGCGGCGCCATGGTCCGCCGGTTAACCGGACGGGCTGGCGGCCTGGGACAGACGAGTGAAGTCACCTGGGACCAGCGCGATTCCCGGGGTATAGCCGTGCCGGCGGGAGCCTATACGGTTGAGATCAAGGCGACGTCTACGGACGGCCAGAGCGCCCGTGTGGTCGCTCCGCTCGTGGTGACGCGCTGATGACGGCCTCAACTCTATCAGCGGCCTCGCAAGAGTTCAGGGGGAAGCAAATGAGATCCTTTCGCGGAGTGATGAGGTGGCTCATCGCTGCCACTCTGCTCGGCGTATACCTCGCCCGCCCGGCAGTGGCGGCGCCGACATTATCGGCGGAGTGTTTCGCCGTCCGTCAGAACGATACCACCGAGGCGGGTACGGAGCAGACATGGTTCGCCTTTCGGGCCGTTGTGGCCCCGAGCGGTGATACTGCGGCCCTGGTGGGCAGGCCAACTCTCCATCTTGGTGTTCAGTTCGTAGATGAAGCGAACGGCATCGTCGTCTCCCGTCGTCAGATCACGATGGAGCGGGATCGCACCCGTTCAAGCTTCGGGCGCGATACCTTCTGGATTGCGTTCGTACGCGGTATGGACATCCCCAGCACGGCCTCGGGTTCGCAGGTGCCCCCTACCGGCGTAGGGCGCCCGGTGAGTTCGACATGGGTAGTCGAGGCCTGGGAGACCGACGGTACCAACACGACGATGTCGGCCAGCGACCAGCTCAACCTTCAGGTATATCCGTCGATACGAGATCTTGATTCGCCCTACTGGGCCGTCCATATGGTTCCCGTTGACGCCAATGGCAATCCCGATAACGCTCCGGGCCCTGGCCAGAATGGCAACGGTCTTCGAGTCGATCCAGAAGACGCGACGCGGCCGAATGACGGAGGCGGATCTCACCGCTATACATGGAGGGTTAATGTCCGCACCTATGGCGGATTGCCCCCTGCCCTATTCCAGCGCCAGAATACGTTCGATTACTCGATGTTCTGGTTCGCATCCCAGAGCCGGTACGATGCGCTCCGAAGCGGTGTCCTCCTTCACCTGGTGGATCCCACCGGAACCGTACGCGTATTCCCGATGACCAGCCCGGACGTGGATCCGGCAGCGACCTATCCAACCGAAGGCTCGTTTCTCCACCCGGTCGCCAACCCGGCCCTGGCCAGCGGCACGGTCTATACCTACACCATGGAACCGACGGAGTTCTGGCCCGTAGGCAGCGCGATTTTCTTCGGCGGCGACCTCCAAAGCATGGTCCCGCAGTTCACCGTCCCGGACGGGATCCCCGTGATCCCGCTTGGCGGCGATATCGGCGAGAGCTTCGTCGGGCGCCCCTACGCCAACGTCTACGCCTCGTTCAACGAGCTGGATTCGACGATACTCTATGCGGCGTTCATGTCGCCGCCGCCGCCCATGCCGATCTACAGCACTGGCGTAGGCGGCCGCGCAGGCCAGTGGGGTTACTATATTCGGTCCTCCATCGACTTCAGACCGGATCCTGCGGTAGGCAACGATACCAACGTCGATAACTTCATCGCCAACTCGACAGGCACTCCGCCGAACCGTCAGTGGACCGAATACCGGGATAACTGGGGGCAGACCCCCATCCGATACCGCCGGCTTCAGGATAGCGACGATCCGGACCCGAGAAACGTCGACGCGGAAACGCCCTACGTTCACCCGTATGTCACTCCGATCCTCGTCGACGGACATTGGAGCGACGATCTGCTCGAGAACCGCAACCTCCAAAAGCCGCCGAACTATCTGCTGGGTATTGAACCCTGGCCGCCATACGACGATCCGGCGATGAGCTTAGCGTCCAATGCGCGCCGGTCCAGGGTCACGAACAAGACCAGGGTACGGTTCCAGGTTCGGGTGGTTCATGTACCCAAAGGCGACGTCTCCGGCCCGCTTTCCGTCCGCGTCTGGATCGGCAACCGAAACGACGGCTCGATGCGCCCCTACATGATGCAGGTCGCTCCGAACCAGGGGGCGGTCAATGACGCCCAGGGCGTCCTTTATTACTATGATGCCGTGCTCGGCCCCGGCAACGAAGGTCGTAACGCCATATACTTTGAGGCGGACGACGGCGTCAACCGAGCGATCTGGCCGCGCCGACCGGCGGATGATCCCCAGGGGATTGCCTTGCCGAATCGGAGCGATGCAGCGTTCTTTGGCTCGGTTACCCAGGTCGGCAAGAACTATATGATGGAACCGTGGGTTAACCATCGTCCCGAGCTCCTCAACGGAAGGGTTACCCCGACATCAGGCGTCGTTGGCACATCGTTTACCTACGAAGTCCTCTATCGTGACGCAGATAACGATCCCCCGACCGATGCCTGGGTGATCCTCAATAACAAGCCGGAGCACTGGCGTTATCGGATGACCGAGGCGCCGGAGGATGCCGGCAACAGCTACGCGCAGGGCCGACGCTACAGGCTGGTCCTCAATCAGCTCCCAGGCGTGCCGCTGAACAAGTACAACTTCTACTTCCAGTTCCGTGATAACTGGGCGACCTCGAATCGGCCGATCCGCCGGGAGTTCGGCGAGTGGACCACCTTCCCGCAGGGCGACGACAGCGGTAATCCGAGCAACGTCATCGAGGGGCCGACGATCATCGCCAACAGCGCCCCCGAACTGAGAGAGGTCAGCATCTCCGCCAGCGATACGGCGTTGAACTCGGCAACCAAGTACGACTTCTTCGTTCGGTATCGCGACGTCGATAACAATGCGCCTAACAGCGTGAAACTGTTCGTGGAACTCTACGATTCCGCGACGGGAGCACGGCTGACTACGGATCCTGGAACCTCGTTGGTCCCGGCGGAAAGCGGCACGAACTACGCCTCTGGCGTCCAGCACCATCTGCCCGCGCCGATCCGCCTCTCGCCGGCGCCCCTTGGTCAGGAGTATCGCTATCGCTTTACGACCAGCGACGGCGTCAACAACTCCAATCTAGTCTCTGTCGGCACCGGCTCCAGCTCGCTGACGCTCAACACCGCTCGAGTGCTGCGCCGCGTGGCCCCGAATGTGTACGACGATCCTTCGGGGACCCGAGCATGGGCTGCGGATACGACGTTGTTCGTTTGGAGGACGGATACCGGCGGCAACACCGTGCTTCTCGCACCCGGTGAGTTTAGCGTTGATGCGCCGAACGGCAGGCTTACGATCCCGGGAGCTTCGGATACCGATGTAATCCGAGCCTCCTACCGATACGAACAGACCGTTGGACCGACAGTCAATGAAAATGTCGTACCGGTCCTGACTCTGCCCGATGCCTATGATAAGCCGCTGAACTACAAGACCATCTCTCAGACGGTGGGCGATACTTCGACCGCCTTCGCTTTCGCTATCCTGTACACCGATGCAGATAACCAGCCGCCGGTACTGGATGACGGCGTTACTGAGGGCGTCTATCTGGTCGTCGACAATACCAACAAGATCCCGCTGTCCCGCGATCCTAATACGCCCACTCCGGTGGACTACAGGACGCGAATACGGTACATCGGCTCCACAACCCTCCCGATCGGCCACCACGTCTACCACATCGAAGCAACGGACGGCGCTGGCGTATCCCGACGGCCGCTCGTTTCGGCGGACGTGGATGGTAATGGCGATCCGATTCCAGCGGATCTACCGGTCAGCGTCAACAGCGCCGGCACTCTCACGAACCTGCTCATCGAACCGTTCCCGAAGGGACGCAGTAATCAGCTCTACCAGTTCACCGTCACCTACACCAGCCCTGATGACCGCGCTCCGGAAGATAGCGGCAGGGGCCCGATTGAACTCTGGGTTCGAGATACGACCGGCGGCGCCTACACCTATGTCGTAATGTCCGCGATTGACCCGATTACGCCGGGCGCCTATGCTGCCGGCGTCCGATTCCGAGCCCAGCTCACCGCACCTGCGGCGCCGCTTCAACCGGGTACCCACACGGTGACGGTCGGCTTCCAGAATGATCGCTCCCAGAGCTACGTTCCGTTCACGGATCTGCTGGTCAACGATAAGCCGGTGCTGAGTGCGCCGACGGTGACTCCGAACCCCGCAACGGCGGCCCAGGACGTGGTCTTCACCGTCCGATACACCGACTCGATGCTGGGTGACGCTCCCACTCGGATGGAACTGCAGATCGATCGAAAGCCGGTGACGAGCCTGCCGGTCTCGACCCCGTCGGCCCCAACCGCTGATGACTATAAAGCGGGCGTAACCTACACATGGACCATTCCGGGTGTCGATATCGGCGTCGGCAATCACCTGTATCAGTTCCTCGCAGCGGACGATGTGGAAGATGCCGATCCTGTACCTCCAACGCCGGACTCGTTCACGATCAACGGCGCTGGCGTGATGACGCTGTCGGACGGGAAGGTAACCCCGACGACGGGCAATCAGGCCAACACCTATGTCTATAGCGTCAAGTACACGCACAGCGACAACATCGCGCCCTATCGGATCGAAGTGATCGTCGATCCCGAGACTGGCGCCGTCGCCCACACCCTGCATCCAACGGGAACGGCTCCGTTCAACTACGCGGCCGGAGTGACCTTCGAGAGTGATCCGATCCAACTCCCGCCCGGCATGCACACATTCCGGTTCGAGGCGCAGGATCGGGTCCAGACGGTCCAGCATCCTGTCGCGCCTGCAGTCCTGGACGGCCCGAAGGTCAACTTCCCGCCGGAGCTCAGCAACGTTCAAGTCACGCGGAACACCCTGCCCGAGATCCATACCGTCGGCGCAGGCAACGCCCTGACGCCGCCACTGGTGGGAACGCTGAACGACAGCTACACGTTCAAGATCACCTATAAGGACGTCGATCAGAACAACCCGACGGCTCCCGAAGCCGATCACTACGTGCGGCTCGTCATCGACGGGCAACCCCCGATCACCATGGCAGCGCAGGGGACCGATTATGCGAACGGCGTTGTCTATTCCGCTACAGTCTCGAACCTGACACCCGGCGACAAGACGTTCCGGTTCGAGGCCTTCGATGGCCCGGGCGCGATGGGCGACACGGTGCATTATCCTGGACCGGGTCTCTGGATTTCAGGACTGTCCATCAAGAACGTGCCCGAGGTCACCGTCCCGGGTCCGGCCGACCCCGCGACGAACGATCATTCTCTGACGCCGCTGGCCGGCATCCGATCGACCGTCTACCAGTATCGAGTTCGGTATCGGCACCTCGACAATACCGCGCCGACCTCGCTCGACCTCGTGATCGATCCCGGGCAGCCGGGTGAGAAGCGTGTGCCGCTCACCCCGCAATCGGCAGGCCCGTACGACTATACGACTGGCGTCCTGTATGGATATAACACGTCGGCCAATGAGCTAACGGTCGGCGCCCATACCTACAGATTCGAATATAACGATGGACTGACCGACGGCGTCGTCGGCAGCTTCAACGGCCCGACGGTGTCGAATGCGCTGCTCAGCCTGACGGCTCCCGTGAGCGGTACGCTTTCACCGCTATCGGGTCCGCCATCGGTCGACTTCACCTACCAGGCGCTCTACACGAACGCCGATAACAACCCGCCGAGCTATGTCCGCGTCGTTATCGACGGCACTGCCCACGATATGACGAAGGCGACGACGAGCACCGACTATCGAATCGGCGTTCTCTATGAGCTGAAGTACCGCTTCCCGAGGGATTCCCAGCAGAGGACCCATGGCTACCACTTCGAGGCCAGGGATACGGTCGAGCCCACGGTAGTTCGTTATCCGACTTCTGGCGAGACCTCCGGTCCGACCCTCAATACCGCGTTCTTCGTCATCACCGGCATCTCCCAGCCGCCCTCGACCGCGGGCTCGCCCATCGTCGTCGGCGGGACGGTTACCGTAGCCGGGCGACTGGATACAAACGCACCGATCGGAGCGCAATCCATTCCGGTTCAGCTCGTACGGCCGGATGGAAGCGGCGTCAATGAAAGTGCGACGACGGCTGCGGACGGTTCGCTGGCCTTCACCTCGTCGACGATCCTGGATCAAACCGGCGACTGGAAGGTTAAGCTCAGCTGGTCCGGTCAGCCCGGAGTGTATGACTCGACCTCCGCTGAGCAGACCTTCAAGGTGGTCGGCGCAGAGGTATCTCTGACGAAGGGCGTTCTCGATCTCATCGCTCTACCGGTCGTACCCGTGACGCCCGATCCAAGCATCACCTTCAATCCGGTGCGCGCCAACGGCACGGCGGCGCCGATCTCGAGCCTCGACCTGGTAACGTGGGCTCCGACGATGCCGCCGACTGGAAAGTACACGTCGCTCAACTACGACGCGAACTTCCCGGGTGCGATCGGCGGCCGCGGTTATTGGACCCTCCCGACGGAAACGGTGAAGCTCAATCCGAGGGGCAAGCTCTGGAACCAGTCTCAGGCCTACACCATAGGGGTAGCGGCAGGCTGGAACCTGATCGGCTCCGTCTTCACCCGCAACATCGATCTGTCGACCGTGAAGGTCCGGTATCAGGGCAACATCATGAGCCTTGCCGCCGCGTCCGCGGTTCTCAAGCCCTACGCCTGGGGCTATGATAAGACGACGGGAAGCTATACCCTTATCCAGGCTGGCGGCGTCCTTCAGCCGGGTCGCGGCTACTGGGTACGCGCTATCGAGCCGTGCGAGATCATTCTGGATCCCGCAGCAGTGCCAGCAGGACCGCTCGGTCGTGATGCCGACCTCACGTACAATGCGCTTCAAGTAACGGCGCGGGTCGGCAATCGGTTGGATCGGGATAACTTCCTGCCGATCGGATCCAATATCACTCGCGCAGTGGCCGAGAAACCGCCGTATCTAGGCGAACATGCGGTCATCGTTCCGCTGGCATCGTCCGAGGTCGCCGCGAGCGTCCCGACGAGGGCTGGTCAGCAGGTGCTGGGCTTCGAGGCTCAGACCAATGTCCCGAACGCCGATATCACCATCGGCTTCCCGAATCTGGCGACCCTTGGCCGCCGATACGAGGCAACATTGATCGACATCTCGACAAAGACAACGAGAGCGCTGGCGTCGTCATCGGGTTATGTATATAACTCGGGTCCGAACGCCGCTCCGCGCCGGTTCGCCGTTGTCATCCGCACCGTGACCGCTAACAGCCGGCTCGTGATTACGGATGTGCGCAGCGCCGGTCGCTCTGCCGGGACGATGACCTTTAGCTACACCCTCTCCGGAACGGCCTCGGTGCGAGCCCAGATCGTTTCCGGCGCGGGAACGCTGGTTCGAGATCTCGTTCAAGGCCGATCCGCGGCCGAGGGTTCTAACTCGGTCGTCTGGGACGGTCGCGATCGCAAAGGCATCGCGGTACCCAGCGGCACCTATCTTCTCAAGCTCACCGCGACCGACGGGGAAGGCCGGGCGGCAACAGCCGTCTTGCCCGTAACCGTAGTCCGCTAGACAAGCAAGGACGCAGGGCGGCCTCCTGTGCCGCCCTGTATCCTATGGAGGGATCCCTCATTGATGAGTAGCAACCGCATCTACGTCGGAGCGCTGAAAGGCCTCCTCGCGGCGGGTCTCCTTCTTCTAGTCACGCTCAACGGCGCCCTCGCGGCTCCGGCTGGCGCCGGCTCGAAGAACCTGGGTCATGTTCTAAAGAAGACGTTACTGCTCTTCCCGTTTGACGTGGATAGCGCAGCAGCGCCGAACTCCGTGGAGCTCTCCAACTTGCTGACCGAAGCTGCCGCCTCCAGGCTCATCGCCTCGAATAACTACTCGGTGACGACGTTCTACCGTGCGTGGCCTCCCGTGGCGCGCTTGCACAACGACCAGCAAGTAAGTGAAGCGGACGTGATCGCCCCGTTCGCAGAGGACAATCGCAAGTCCACGAAGATCGCGAAGCTCGTTGGCTATGAGACGGTATGCTTGGGATCGGTGGACGACTATACGTACAACCAGAGCGACCATCAGGTCAACCTGACCGTTAGCGCCAGGATCATCGTGGTCGAGACGGGGCAGGTTCTCAAGAATGTAACCCTATCGGCAAACAGCGTTCGCGGTAGCGCGAAGTCGACTGAGGAAGAGCTCAACCTCGACGCAGCCCGTCAGGCCATGGAGAAGATCATGGTCCAACTCGCGCCCCTCGGCACGGTTCCAGTCACCATCGAACCCACCAAATCGCCGGCCAAACGGAAAGGGAGCGGTGATTGGGTCTGGGGATTGCTCGCCATCGTTGGACTCGGCATCGGCCTCTCCAGCGGCGGCGGCGGCGGCGGCGGCGGCGGGATCGACAGTCCTCCCCCTCCTCCGAGATAAGGTGGTTCGTTACGGCTGATGCCTTTGGGCAGGCCAGCGGTACCGATGCTGTTTCGATTCAACGGGATGTCCTTTGCGCATAACCGAGCGCAGGGGCATCCCGCTCGTTTTGGATCGGTCTGCCGCAGCCTTGCGATCCTCTGGGCGATCGCTTCGATGCTGCCGGGAGCCGTCTACGCTGCGGGCCCTCCGACCATCGTCTTGTCCACTTCCCGGTACGCCGCCCTGAGCGACGGCCGGGATAGTCTGGAGATCATTGCAGAGGTGCGCGATGGCTCGGGACGGTTCGTACCGGATGGCACCGTAGTAACCTTCTCGACGAATCTCGGTCTGTTTGCCGATGCAGGCGGCAGCGCTCGCGCGGAGACCCGTTCAGGTACAGCGCGGATTCGGATATCCAGTCAGCAGAAGGGCGCGGCCACCCTCACCGCGAGCGTCACGGGCGGCGGATTTCAGAGGATGGAAGTCCTCTTTACCGACGACCCGGCAGACACCATCGAAGGAAACGCCTATGTCTCTGTGGAGTCCAGCGGGACGCTGATCTACGCTGCGGCGGAACGGACCATCGAGGCCATCGCCCGAATCGCCAAGGAAGGTGAGGCCGCATCGGATGTGAGGCTGACTTATCGAAACCTCGAAATCCGGGCGGAACGCCTGCAAATCGACTGCAGCGCCAATGTAGTGCGCGCGTCCGGCTCCGTACGGGCGACGATCGTTAAGAAGGGGTTGCGGTGCGCCCGATTGTACTATAACCTTCTGACCGGCAAGGCGTACGCCATCGTGGAGAAGGACCGGACACTGGAGCCAGTAACCATCGCGGGCAGGGATCTTGCCGAAACCGCTGCCGAACAGGGCGTCGCCCCCAAGTACTTCGAGATGGCCGATCTAGCCGAAGCAAAACTGATCATCGCGGCGCACCACATACGGTTGTTCCCCGGCGACAAGCTCCAGTTTCGGCGTCCGCGGTTCTACGACGGCGGCGATCATCTCTTCACACTGGCCTACTACAGCCTGTCGCTCTACTCGACCCAGCTCTTCACGGATCAGCTGTTGACGCTCGGAACCGAAGGGGTCGGAGTCGATCTCCCCCTCTACTACGACCTGACGCCAGTCTCCAAGGGGCTGGTACGGGTCCGCTACGGCGAGCGATATGGCAGCGCCTATGCGATTCGGCCCGGGTTTGCGCTCGATGTCCTCCAGTCGTATGCGCAGACGCCCCGCTCCGGGCGCTACTCCGGCGAGTATGGCTTCACCGGCCTGACTCGAAGCGACTGGGGCTTCCGGTGGACCCATAGCCAGGAGTTCGGAACGGATACGCTGACCTCGCTGCACTTCGATCTTCCCCAACATCGGAGCGTTTTCGGCTCGGGCAACATCAGCCACCGGCTGGGCAACTTTCGACTTGGACTCAGCGGCTCCGCGCATACCACCCTCACAGGCCCAACCGCGGTCGGATCCTATGCATCCGCCTACCTTGAGACCAGGCCTGCAAAGATCAAGGGTACCCCGGCCATGATCGCGGTCGGAGGCACCGCGACGACGACACGCACTTCGTCTGCCGCCAGTCGGACCTATACTCTGAGCGAAGGGCTGCAGGTGCGGATGTTCACCCCATCGATCCAGATCAATCGAGCCACCTCGCTCACGACCGCTCTGACCGTGGGCCACCTGTGGAACAACACCGGCACTTCGGGCTCCACAACATATGCGACGATCGGCGCTACGCGCAGCCTCGGGGGCAGCAGCGCTCTGAACCTCGCGTATGACTACGTCCACCTGCCCGTTGCGAGCGTGGACGGCTCCCATCGCGTCAGCCTGAGCCTCGGAACCACGGAGTCCCGATGGGGATTGTATCTCTACAACACCTACATGCTGGATACGCAGGCGTTGAGCTTCATCGGTGATCTGCAGTTCACACTTGCGCCGCGGTGGAGGTTCGGAATATCAGCATCGGTGCAGGAGTATGTGGCCGGCGGCGGCTATTCGGAGCTGATCTTCGGTCTCGCGCGGAATATCGGCGGGCGGGACATCGTGCTCTCCTACTCGACCTACCTCCGTAAGGTCATGTTGAACCTCGAGGCGGCCCACTTCTAGACCAGTGCGCGGCTGGGCAGGGAACCTGCGCTGGGCAAGCCGCCGTGCTCGCTGGACTGCAGGATGGCGATGCCTCAGCGGAGCATCGCCAGCAATGCAGCTGACCACACGATGAGAGCAAGCATCACCGAGGCGCCGCAACCCGACGAAGACGATGGCCCCTGCGATCGAACGCGCACGAGTGGAGGGGGCCGGCGGCGCCGGACAGTCGGGCGGGTCGAGGGATGGAGGGCCGCGCGGCAGTTCCAGCAGATCGCGTCGCCGATCGGGTTTTCCTTGAAGCAGTTCGGGCAGGGCACTCGGTACCACGATTGGACAAGCAGTACGCTGCATCCCTCACAGGCGTATACATCGTCCGTGTATCCGGTGCGGCATTTTGGGCACCACCGGTTATAGGCGATCGGCGGCGTGGAGGAGGACGCTGGAGCCTGTACGATGGCGTCGGGCTCAGGGACAGGGATGTCGGCGCCGCTCTCGGAGCCTTGCAGGGGTTCGAGGCCCATCGTCGTCGGAGCATCCATGGGCGGGAGGGGCGTACTCGGAACGGTCGGTTCCGGCAGACGTTCCACCACGCCGCTGTGGAGATCGTAGAAGGCTCCGATGACCCGGCCTTCCGCCGAAGAATCGCCGAGGTGCGTACTGATCATCGCTCGCACCGCTTCCACGGTGTGGACGACATGGCGTTTGCCCGCATTATCCCAGTGTGAACCGGACATGCCCTCGGTCGCGCGGACCGCGGGAAGGATGGACGGCACGATCGCGCTCATCGCCGACGAGCTCGAGATCTCGCTCAGCGCAGCCTGGACCGCAGCGCAACCGGAATGCCCCAGGATCACGACGACGGGCGGAGCGAGCTGTTCGAACGCGAACAGGAGGGTCGCCCGTGAAGCGACGTCCAGCACATGACCGGCGACCCGGATCACGAACAGGTCGCCGATACCCTGATCAAAGACGATCTCCGGAGGCACGCGAGCGTCGGAACAGCCGACGACGAGGGCGATCGGGCTCTGGCCCGCCTCTACGGCCTCCAGTCTCGACTTCCCGCTATGGGGATGGAGGGGCCGAGCCTCCACGAAACGACGGTTCCCATCCTCAAGGCGCCGCCATGCGTCGTCGGCGTCCACAGGCGGGAGATCCAGGTGCAGATCAGGGGTTGGAGCGGCGACGGCATCGGGGTGCGCTGGATCGTGGACCGGGAGGTACTCCGGGAGGCTCGGCCGCCCATCGACCGATAGGGGCCCGGGTGGGGGTACAGGAGCAGGCGCGGGCGCGGGTACTGGAGCAGGGGCGGGCGCGGGTACTGGAGCAGGGGCGGGTGGAGGTACCGGAGCAGGCGCGGGTGGGGGTACCGGAGCAGGGGCGGGTGCGACCACGGGCGTCGATTTCCCTTCGATCCACACGCCGCCGCACGCGGGACAGCGCGCAGCCACGGTGCGCTCGGAAGGCGCCTCCGTCGGCTGCAGCACCGAACCGACACAATCCGGACACGGCTTCGACAAGCCTTCGAAAGCGCCGATCGCAGCTGCGACCGGTTGCGATGCGATCATCTGATCGAACGCTTCGATGTCCTCCGGAGAGGTGAACGCGCCTGTCCCCTCCGGCATCCATATCCCACCGCAGCTGAGGCAGGACAACAGCGTCCGTCCCCGCCATTCATAGGGCTGAAGAAAAAGACGGCATATCGGGCAGGACTTCATCGCTCCATCAATCCGAGGTCGGTGTTCGACATCGCACCGTCCAGTTCCTCCAAGCGCCGCTACCAGTTGATCGGATAGGCGCTGATGCCCGTGAAACAGCCCAGGGCGGTGGTGAGCCCGCCCGCGAGGAAGTCTCCGACGATGACGCCATGGAAGAACGGCAGCGACTGACGGTACAGGCGGATGCCCCCGTACCTCAGGACGATGATCTTCAACACCCAGGCAATGAAGAAGGGAAGCCAGATCTGGTTCATCGTCGGCGTGTTGGCGATCGCGTAGCCGACCGGATGGAAGGCCCACCATGTGAACTGGGATCGCAGCAGGAGGAGCGCCGTCGTGATGAGGAATCCTCCTCCGATCGCCACGGCGCCCGCGACGTCGGTCCTGAGCGGCGTAGCGAGGGAGTCTCGGAGCTGATCGAAGGGCTGCCTGCCCATGTACGTGCGCCAGGGGTCCGTACGGGCGCCGGCGCCGTAGTGGTACCAGACCATCAGCGCGATGGCGAAGGAGATGACGATGCCGAGGATGATGGCCAGGATCAACGCTCCCGTCAGCCGGCGTTTGGACACCCCGAGCGCATCGGCCATCTTATAGGCGTCCGATTGGTTCGGCATTGAGAGACAGCGGAGGTCGAAGCTCGCGATTGCGTTGCGGAGATAGGCGAGGACGGTCAGATCGGCCGGGGTGTACACGGCGGTGCCGAACGTGGTCGTCATAAGCCTGTAGGCATCGACATCGGGGCCGAATAGCCATGCATTCCCGGTTTCGGCTCGGATACGCGCCGCCGCGATCAGATAGAGGAACGAGATCGATAGGGCTGCCACAGCCACCGCGGGACGCATGCCGGCGGCCACGCACCAGGCGACCAGCGAGGCCAGACAGAACAGGAGCCCGAGGAATGCCCACCGGTACGACATGGGCTCATCCCGATCCTCGAGGCCGCCGGGGCGGGAACGGGACCGCGACCACGCGATGCTCCACACCTCGGCGAGGTAGCCCCGGGATAGCCACAGACCGAAGATCGTCAGGGCGAGAAACGCGCCGGCGCCCTGATGCCCGATGAACGGCCAGCTGCTCTGACCGCCGCCCGTCGCTCCGGCCGAGATGCCGCTCGCCGAGCCGAAGACCGCTTCGCCCTTGGCGACCAGCCAGAAGAACCAGCAGCTGAAGGTCATGTCGACCGACAGTAGATAGGCGATGCCGATGACGAACGGATAGAAGGAGATCGGCGTATAGCCGATGGCATTCCACGGCGGCGTCGCCATTATCTGCCCGAGGTCCGGCTGATCCGCCATGCGGGTCGGAATGTAGGGCACCGTCGGCACGTTCAGATGCACCGTATTCATGACGTCTATGCAGAACGGGAGCGCGAAGCCGAGCCAGAGAAGCCGGTTGGTGAGGAAGCCGGTCTGATCCCGGATCATCTCGATGGGGACCGCCGTGGTCGGGAAGGTGAGCCGCTCCCGATCGATCCACTGCCGTCGGAGGATCGCGACGATGCAGAGCGTCGCGAGCGCCACCAGGATCATGAACCCAGTCCACGCGGTGATCTGGGCTCTCCAGGCGGCCCACGGAACCGGGGCGTTGCCCGCGTAGAAACCGAGGAGCGCGTCAGGGTCCTTCAGGGCGATCCAGTTCTTGATATACGGATGGAAGAGCGAAGCCCATCCGTTGCTGTTGTTGGCGTAATAGAAGGCCGCTGTGATGGTCGGAACGATGAAGTGCAGGCCGCCCGAGGAGGAGATAACGGTAGCGACAGTCATCATCACGTAGATCACAAGGAGCTCGGCCCTGGAGAAGGCCAGAGGCCGCAGAAACCGGGTGAGGAGGATGTTGACGACGATCAGCGCAAAGAGTACGTTGAAGGCTCCGATCGGGATGCTCGTTCCGGCGAGAGCGGTGTGTCCCCGTCCGCCCAGCACGAGCTCGGCCCAATGGAGCCAGAGGTCGACGAGCGCGGTCAGCCCGATGCCGAGCAGGACCGCTCGAAGCGTTATCCCGCGAACGGCATCGCTCCTCACGGGGTTGCGACTCGGATTGAGACGATCCGGTCGCCCTTCAGGCGTACGATGGCGACGCATCGTCGCGGCGGCTCTGATGCCGGGCTGGATTCGGAGTCCGTGGTCATCCGCCAGATCCGTTCGTCGCCGTAGATCTCCGGCTCTGGCAAATCGGCCGTCGCGGAGTCCAGATTCTTACGAGATGCGCCCGGAACCAGTGCGCCCATCCAGCCGAGCTGTCGGACGAGGCCGCGGATCCGCGGGTACGGTCGGTCCTTGTCTCGCGTCTGACCGTTCGATGCGACGAGCGACACCGTTCGAACCGTCCTCTGGGCGTCAAACGCGGGCGGGCGGAGGATCGTCAGGAGACATTCGGCGGCGGTCCACTCCCATATCAGGCCGGTGCGATTCTCGATCTCCTGCGGCCGACCCAGTCTGGCCTCGACGGTTCGCAGGCTGTCGACCCCAACCTGAATGCCCGCGATCCTGGCGATTCGGGGCGCCTTGAGCGGGATCGGCGACCGTGCCTGCGCGCCCGGGAGGAGGGCGTATGTCAGCGCTATCGCCGCCGCTGCGGCGGCTGGTCGGATAAGGCGGGTAAGATAGGTTCCCGCCCTGAAAAGCGTGAATCCCTCAGGAGCAACATTTCGTTGTCGCGTACGATGCGTGACTGGTGGCTGTTTGGCGCTGCCACCTTTTGTTATGCCTTTGGCTTCGCCGTCTACAACGGCCTCTTTCAGAACTTCTTCCGCGAGGCCATGCGGGGCACGCCCGATCAGCTCGGTATCCTCGAATCGCTCCGAGAGGTGCCCGGACTGATGACGGCCTTCACGGCAGGCCTTCTGATCACGATATCGGAGACACGGATCGGGAGCCTCGCGCTGATCAGCGCGGCTCTTGGCATCGCAGCCACCGGCTACGCCGGCAGCTACTGGCCGCTCGTAGCGGTTACGGTCTTCTGGTCGGTCGGTATGCACCTGTGGCTCTCGCTATCACCCGGGATTACGCTGTCTCTGGCTGAAGGCAAGGAGGGCGGCAGACACCTCGGGCGGATGGCGGGACTCAGCGCGATCGCCGTTCTCGTCGGACTCGGGTTGACGCGGTTCGCCAAACCGTACCTATCCTATCCTTTGCTCTTCGCGGCGGCGGGCGTTCTCATCTTCGTTGCCGGCGTCTGCGCCTCCTTTTTATCGCGCCGAACGAGCAAGACTGCAGTATCCCGAATCCTCTACAGGCGTGAATACGGCATGTTCTACTGGCTGACGTTCCTCGAGGGTTGTCGACGGCAGATCTTCACCACCTTTGCGCCCTTCGTCCTCATTCTGGTCTATAAGACCAGCGTCGAGACGATGTTGACGCTCGCACTCGCCAACGCCGTGATCTCGACCTTTGCGGCCCCCTCCATCGGTCGATGGATCGATCGGTTGGGCGAGCGTCGCATGCTCACCCTCTATTACAGCGCCCTGGTCGTGATCTTCGGCGGCTACGCGCTGATCCCGAACGTCCATGTGCTCTACATATTCTACATTGTTGATAATCTGCTGTTCGCCTGCTCCATCGGTTTGACGACCTACCTCCACGGGATCATCCGCGACGGCGAAATGACCGCAACCCTGACCATGGGCACGACGATGAACCACATCGCGGCGGTCATCGTCCCGGTAACCGGCGGCCTGCTGTGGCGGACTCTGGGCGATTTCCGAATACCGTTCTGGATCGGCGTCGGCGTGCTCCTCCTGTCGATCGTCTCGGCTCGGCGTTTGCCCGGTCTGCCGATCGCCCGCTCCGAAGCGGTTCCGGCAGCCTGACAGCCGCGGCGCTCCGCTCGGGACCCTGGCTGCGCCGTTCGGACGGAGACGATCGAACCCGCTACGGGCGAACGCCCAGCGACGCCGGAAGCCAGCGCGCCGCGGCGGCGCCCAGATACACGGCTCCGAGACCGAGCGCGACGCTGCTCACCATATAGGCGATCGCGCTCTGGTGTCGACCGTTCGCCAGCATCTGCAGCGTCTCATACCCGAACGCGGAGAACGTCGTATACGCCCCGAGGAAGCCCACGGCAATGAGGAGCCGGCCGTGCTCATGCCACGCATACCGGATCATCAACGTGGCGAACACGCCCAGCGCGAACGATCCGGTCACGTTGATGACGAATGTCCCGACAGGATAGTCGCCGCCCCAACGGAGGTGGGCCCAGAGGCCGAGGAGGTAACGGGCGTTCGCGCCCAGAAAGCCGCCCATACCGACCATCATGCATCGCATCCACATCTGCTGTCTTCGCTGCCTCCTGTTCGCGCAGAGACGTCCGCTGGCGGCAGTCCATGCCCGGCATCGCTCGTCATGCGGGATGATACCCTGTATATGGATCGGGGCGCACAATCGTGTTCGCGGCCTTCGACGATCTACCGTTTCCGGCTTGAGTTGGCGTTCGCGGTACGGTATAACACTGGTAGCATGTCAGCCACCTCCAGAGAGATCGTGCAGCAGACCCTTGCCTTCCAGAACCCGGCCCGAGCGCCCCGCCACCTCTGGCTCCTCCCCTGGGCTGAGGAACGCTACGCCGAAGAGATCCAGGCGCTGCGCGAGGAGTTTCCCGGCGATATCCACGGCGTTGGAGGGCACCATCGCACCCTCCCACCGACACGAGGCCATTCGACCGAGATTGGGGAATACACGGACGAATGGGGCTGCACCTTTATCAACATCCAGAAAGGCGTGATCGGGGAGGTCAAGGATCCGCTCATCAAGGATTGGGAGGCGGACGCGCAGCGCGCCCACATTCCGCGGGAGTGGCTTACCATCGATCGTGATGCCGTCAACCGGCACTGCGCGGCGACGGATCGCTATACGATGGCAGGCGCCTGCCCGAGGCCCTTTGAGCAGCTCCAGTTCCTGCGGGGCACCGAAGCCCTGTACATGGACCTCGTCGATCCCTCACCGGCGTTCCGACGTTTTCTGGCCCAGATGCACGCCTTCTACTGCGAACTCCTCGAGGTCTGGGCAGCGACCGACGTCGACTCGATGATGTTCATGGACGATTGGGGCTCGCAGAACTCGCTGCTGATCCGACCGGCGCTCTGGCGCGAGTACTTCAAGCCCCTGTACCGGGATTACATTCAGATCGCACACGGATCCGGTAAGGCCATGTTCATGCATTCGGACGGCCACACCCTGGCCATCTATCCCGACATGATCGAACTCGGGCTGGACGCCTTCAACACCCAGCTCTTCTGCATGGGGGTGGAGAACCTCGAGCCGTTCGCGGGCAAGATCACCTTCTGGGGCGAGATCGACCGTCAGGGCCTGCTGCCCCACGCCACCACCGACGAAATCGATCAGGCGGTTCGGCAGGTGCATCGTTCCCTGTGGCGCGATGGGGGCTGCATCGCCCAGTGTGAGTTCGGTCCCGGGGCCCGACCGGAGAACGTTCGTCAGGTCTTTGCCACCTGGGATGAGGTGACGAACCGGGATTCGCGCCGCTGAAAGGACGCTGACCGTTGAAGCACGGCATCTCCGCCTGGATCGAAGGATCTCGGACCCGCATCTACCCTGCGACGCTGCCGAATGGGTCGATACTGGACCGCGCGCGTTCGGTCGCACTACCCCGCAACGGCTTCGCCTCCTGCCAGCTCGGCGTTCGGAATGAGACCGACCGGCCCATTCGGGTGGAGGTCGAAGCGGCCGCGCCGCCGCAGCTTCAGGCGCACGTGCGTCGGATCGGCTATGTCACCGTGGCGCATCACAGCACGGATACGCCCATGTCCTTCCTCGAAGGCCTCGGTTCCGTGCCCGGGCTGGTGCCGGATCCGCTGTTTCCCGAGCCATCTGCGCTGATCGGGCCGTATGAGACGGTGGGATTCTGGATCACCGTGGATGCCGCTCATGACGCGCCGGTCGGCGAATCCCCGATCCGACTGAAGGTGCGCGCCGACGGGCATGATGCCCGGGCGTTCACGCTCGAAGCCCGGGTCTCGGAGATCGTCTCCGACAGCCTCGCCGACTTTCCCGCCACCCACTGGTTCTACGCCGACGCTCTGTGCGACTACTACGATGTTCCGCCCTGCACGCCCCGGTTCTGGACCATCGTCGAACCGTACATGAGGAACCTGAGCCGGCACCTGTCGACATGCCGCTACGTGCCGCTGTTTACGCCCCCGACCGACGGGGTCAAACGTCCAACACAGCTGCTCCGCGTAGGGGCCGACGGCGCGGGCCGCTGGTCGTTCGACTTCACGGATGTGGCCCGATGGGTTCAGCTGGCGCGCGATACCGGCGCCCGGTTCTTCGAGTGGACCCATCTGTTCTCCCAATGGGGCGTTGAGCGGGCGCTTCGGATCTACCGCTCCAACGAGGACGAGACCTCCCTCCTCTGGCCGCCCGAGACCCCTGCGACCTCGCCGGTCTACCGCTCGTTTCTGGAGCAGTTCCTGCCCCGCTTCCGCGAGTTCCTCGAGGAGCAGGGGCTCACGACCGTCTCCTTGTTCCATGTCTCCGATGAGCCGGGCGCAGAGCATGTCGACAACTACCGCGCGGCCCGGGAGATGCTGCGCGAGCTCGCTCCGTGGATGAAGGTTGCCGACGCCCTGAGCCATGTGGAGTTCGCCCAGATGGGCCTGACCGATATCCCGATTGTCAGCATCGGAGCCGCCGAAGCCTTCCGGGATGCCGGGATTCCGGCCTGGGCCTATTTCTGCTGCGGTCCGCGTGGCTCGTACCTGAACCGACTGCTCGATACGCCCCTGGCGCGGATCGCCATGGCAGGTCGACTGCTGCATCGACACGGGGCTCAGGGCTTTCTGCACTGGGGCTATAACTACTGGTACAAGTCCCAGAGCCGGATGCTGCTCGATCCGTTCGTCGATCAGGCGGGGGCCGCGTGGCCGGGCTGGCCTCCCGGCGATCCGTTCGTCGTCTACCCGGGCCAGGATGGCCCGCTCGATTCCATTCGGTGGGAGGTCTGGGCCGAAGCGATGCAGGAGCTCGCCCTGCTCCGAGCGCTCGGGATCGAGCCGGACCATCCGGGTCTCGCCTCCATGCGGGGGTACGGCGACTTCGATTCGCACGGGCAACCCGATCTACTCTCACCGATCTTCACAGACCGTTGAGCCATCGCGCGCGGGTCATCGTCGTCGGAGGCGGTCCGGCGGGGCTGCTCGCCGCAGGCTCAGCCGCCGAGGCGGGGGCAAGCGTGGTCCTGCTGGAGCGTGGCCCGAAGATGGGGCGCAAGCTCCGGATGACCGGCAAGGGGCGCTGCAACATCACGAACGCGACCGACGTCGAGGGCTTCGTGCGGGCCTTTGCGCCGAACGGCCGATTTCTTTACGGCCCCTTCGCCCGTTTCTTTCGGGACGATACGCTGGCCCTGTTCGAGCGGCTCGGTGTGCACGTCAAAGGCGAGCGGGGCGGCCGGATCTTCCCCCTGTCGGACTCCGCACTCGAAGTAGCGGCCGCTCTGGAGCGATGGGTGCGGGACGTGGGCGTCGACGTCCGCCTCAACACGCGCGTCAAAGGCATCCTCTCTGCCGATGGACGCCTTCAAGGGGTAAGCCTGTACCATGGCTCGATGGACGGTGCGGCGGCGATCATCGCCACCGGAGGCCTATCCTATCCCGGCACCGGCAGCTCCGGGGACGGGTACGCCGTGGCCGAATCGGTCGGGCACAGCATCGTGCCGACCCGGCCGGCCCTTGCCCCGCTCCTCGCCGACGACCGCTGGCCCGGCACACTGTCGGGCCTCGCCCTGCGAAACGTCCGGGCCAGCCTGGCGGACCGCGCGACCGGCAAGGCCGTCGCGTCGGAGTTCGGCGAGATGCTGTTCACCCATACCGGCGTCTCCGGGCCGATCATCCTGTCCCTCAGCCGGGTCTACACGCGTCAGTCGGGTCCGCTGGATCTCCGGATCGATCTCAAGCCCGCCGTCAGCGCCGAGGAGTTGACGGCCCGGTTCATCCGGGAGTTCGTCGGCGCGGGGACGTTCGGCGTCTATCTGCGCCAGCTGATGCCGAAAAGCCTGGCGCCGATCGTCGCGGATCTGAGCGGCGTGCCGGCGGATCGTCCGTTGAGCGCGATCAGAGCCTCGGAGCGCTCGGCGCTGGTCCATACGTTGAAAAATCTGCCCATCACGCTTCGCGGGCTCGCGCCGATCGAACAGGCGATCGTCACATCAGGGGGAGTGAAGCTCGAGGAGATCGATCCCCGGACGCTCATGTCCCGCCGCGTCGACGGGCTGTATTTCGCAGGTGAAGTGCTGGACCTGGACGCGATGACCGGCGGCTACAACCTCCAGGCTGCGTTCTCGACCGGCTATGTCGCCGGCGTGTCGGCCGCAGCGAGGGCAGCCGCACTCACCGACGGCCCCGAGCAGCCGTTCCGCTCGGTCCGATCGACGCCCGACCCGGCGCCCGAGCTCAATGGAGTGCGCAGTCGAGGTTGAAGGACCCTGCCGGCGTCCCGTGTTCCGTTTTTTGCGCGAGCACTCCCACGAGGCGCTGCGTATCCGACAGGGCGAGGTCCCCTTCACCGCTGACGGTTCGCGTGGGGTACACGATCAGCAGCCGGCACCGCCTCATCGTGTTGACCGTCCCGAAGAACGTGCCCTTAGCTGAGGTTGCGCTATCGACAAAAGTCCCCGCTATGCGCCCGTCGTAGCTGATGCTCAACTCCACATCGCCGGTTTGCGAATCGGCGAGCTCAACCATGAGATACGTCCCCGTATACGAACCCTCGAGCCCCGAGCTCACGCCGACGTGCGTGCCGCTGCCGCAGCCCGCAAGCGCAGCGATGCCGAGGGCAGCGACCATCCATACTGATGCGCGATACCGCATCCGCATAGCCTCCTGAGATATGCCCCATTGTACAATATCATGGCGAGCAGATCCACGCCGGAGTCACCGGCAGCGGCGAGGACTGCCTATGATGACGAATCGGTCCGAAGGTGTTCCAGCCACGCTTGCGGGCCCCGACCGTCGATGGGGAGCGCTTCGTATGGCCCGTTCCGGATGCTGGCAGGCAGATCCCTCCATTCAACCACATCCACTCGCATCGGAAGATCCGATTCACGCAAGTCATCCTTCAGGAGCGCGAGAGTCAGAAGCGGCAACGCCGAGTCCGCTACGATGGCAAGGTCCAGGTCTGACCAGGGCTTCGGACGCCCGGACACGCGCGATCCGAAGGCCCGAACCTCGAGGCCGGGCACATGGCGGTTGAGAATCGACCGAACGATGCAAAGGTGCTCCGGCGCCAGCGCGATCATGGGCGTTCGACCCGCGACAGCGCATGCTCCAGCATGGCCGCATCGGTGATGAACGCGCCTGCGGCGGATCGTACCAGCGCGGCCTTCGCCGCATCGTACGTATGAGCTGTGAGGTTGCGAAGCTCCCGATACTGCATCCATGGCTCGACGGAGCCAAGGAAGCCTCGCTCGGCCCCCGCTCGGATCAGCTCCCGGAATGAGAGTCGATCCCACTCGTCGGGCGACGCGGCATCCATCTCGAGTCTCCGCCGAAGCATCTTCCAGCAGAGCTCATAGGTGTATTCGAAGCGCTGGATGACGGCGTCGCGCAGCTCCTCATCGTCCGGTGCGTCTTCCGACCGGGCGTAGGCGCGGCGCAGGCTTGCGAGCGCAGACTGAAGAGGCGTCAAGTCCAGCATCGGTCCCGTTCCTCCTGTGCGGCATCCCGAGTGTACCACGTCCCGCAGACGGGATAAGCGCACGGGCCGACGATGTCGGTGTGCCCTTCGGAGCTCGCGGCCGCGGCGACCGCCGAATGGGGCAGTGGCGGGAGGACGTCCGCCTCAGAAGTGATCGTTCATCCACATTAATGGGCCGCTCAGGAACTCCCGGAACGCGTGCAGCGCCTCCGGCCTCCGCACCGTGAGGCGGTCGTTCGCGACCAGGAGATCGATCGACGGGGAGCCGTAATAGGCCTGGGAGAAGGTCTGGATATCCATCTCCAGGTCCGGTTCCTCGCCCCAGGCCCGGACGGCTGCAGAGCCGGCTCCGAACTCGACCCTGAGCGGGGCTTCGTTCCAGGGGGCGATCGCATCGCGGATCCGCAGGCTGAAGGATCCTTCGGCGCCTGCGGCAGGCGTCCACTGACCGAGCGCGGCCCCGACGTCGACAACCCGCCCCTGCGTCACGGGTGCAATCTTCGTCTCGAGGGCGTGATGGCACAGGTCCATCCATAGGCCGTCGTCCTCCGGCCCCGACCAGGCGAACCGTCGTGTCTGCATGTTCATACGCCGGAGCAGGCCGAGGAGGCCCTGACGAGCGGACGGGTGGAGGGCGATGAACTCATCGATATCGATGCATTCGTCGCTCCCGCCGACGAACGTAACATACCCTTCGATGCCGCTCTCGCCGTCGTAGACGAACGTGTAGGCGTGTCGCTCAGCCGATCCATCCAGCAGCTTCGACCAGAGCTTCGCGTCCCGATCGAGCATGCCCCGATACCTCCGGCTGTAGTTCGTGTATGCCTCGATCATGCCCGCACGATCCGATTCGTCCGCATGGCGACAGCGGTCCGTATGCTCCGAGCGTTTCAGCGCCTGAGAAGCGACGCCGTACCGCCGCTCTATACCGATCCATTCCCAGCCCAGCTGCCTGTAGAACTCGTAGCTGAACGGAAACAGAGTCGAGATGCACTGTCCCGCCTCCTTCATGTGCTCGAGCGCCCGGATCATCAACATGCGGACGTAGCCCCGGCCTCGAGCTGCCGGCATGCAGGCAACGCCGGCTATCCCGCCCATCGGCAGGACCACCGACGGTCCCATGATCGATGCGAACGACAGGATCACCACCTGCGCCTGGTAGCCCCGCTCATCCCAGAGGCCGTAGATGACGTGTTCCGGCTCGTTCGGGTCCTCGGTCCAGGGCGCACGCCGTCGGCCATGGACGAACGCCATGGAGCCGAGGTAGTTGGCCAAATCCCGCTCATGCTTCTCGACGATGCGTATTTCCAAAGGAACCCCCTTCGGGCAGGTATCAAGCCCTGCCCGATCGAATACGAAATCCTAGCACAGGACTCCCCGAGGCGGGATCACCACCGGGGGGCGTATTGTCGGCAGCTACAGGAGGTAACGTATGTTCGGAACCGTACGGGGCGCACGGTTGAAGAGCGCTCTCATCACACTGCTCGGCGCTGGCCTGCTCCTACTGTGGGGCGCGGGATGCGGAAGTCTGCGCCCCGTCACCGCGCACATCCCCGTATCGGACGCGCGGCGCATGGCCGTGCTCGACGCTATTCAGGCGAAGTTCGCGTCACAGGCCGGTACGGATCTCGACGCTCAGAACCGTGAGCTCGCGGCGTTCATGCGGACCTTTCGCGAGATCGAAGACAGCGGGGTGTCCGACGACTCCTGCGTCTGGGGGCGCTTCACCGATGGACGATCGCTGATCGTCGTCAACCATCGATCCTCCACACTGCGCTCGGCGGCGCTTCCGCGGCCTTCGATCACCCGCGCCAGCGGCCTGCCCGCAGGAATCCGAGTTCAACTGCTGGATACGATGGGATCCAACTACGCCCATCCAACGGAGGCAATCAAAGGACCCCTGAGGGACAGCGGCTTTACGGTCATCGGCGAAGGGGGCGGAGGCGCCTCCGTCGATAACCTCAAGTCCCCTGGCGAGACCGGCATCCTTTACATGGACGCCCACGGCGGCAAGGGCAAATCGCGAACCAAAGAGCGGTTCTACTCCATCTGGACCGACACGCACGTCACCGAAGCGAACGAGGCGGCGTACAAAGAGGATCTCGATGCGCACCGGCTCGTCTACATGACAGCAAACGCCAGCGGGAGCACAGTGGAAACGCGCTATGCGTTCACCGCCGACTTCGTCCGTCAGTACATGCACCTGAGTCCCAATACGCTCGTATTCATCAACGCTTGCAGCAGCTACGACGACACCATGCGACAGGCCTTTCTCGCGGCGGGCGCCGGGATCTACTTCGGATGGACACAGCCAGTCGACGACAGATCCGCCTACGGAGCCGCGATCTTCCTGTTCGATCGCCTGCTCGGCATCAACGCCGTAGAGCCGACGGATAACCCGACCCGGCCGCCCATGACCATGGCGGAAGTCGTCGACGCGATGGCCGGAACGACCTACGCGGTCACCCACTTGCCGTTCGACCACTCCGAGGGAGTGTGGGGCCCCAAATCCGACGCGTTCTTGAAGGGGGACACCGGCTCGGGAGATCTGACCGTTATCACGCCCAGCATTCGCTCCATTCAAGTCGACAAAGAGGAGATGACGGCGACGCTCAAGGGTCATTTCGGCTCCAGGCGGGGGACCGTCGATGCCAACGGAACGAGGAAAGCGCCGGGAGACGAGTTGACCGTGACGAGTTGGACTTCGACTGAGATCACCGTCGAGATCGAGTCGGATACGACATCCGTCATCGTCCGCTCCGACGGCCGGTCCAGCAATCGGAGGCTGCTGCCCAGCGAGAACTATGTCCTGAGCGGAGCGGATGGCGGAGGGTTCGGCGTCGACGATAACCTGCGCGTTTGGTGGAACAGCGATCTGATCTTCGAGGATCCCCGAGGCGCCTATGCCGGTTACAGGGGGCCATTTCGTATCCCGGGCAAGAAGGGGGACACGATCCGCATCGAAGTGCAGGACTGGTACGGGTACTACGCCGGCTACTCATCGATCTATCTGACGACCCCGGCGGGCGACGTCCTCCTGCTCGAACCCGGGATCAACAAGGCGACCCCACCCGGCAACCATAATATCGTTCTGAACAAGACGTATGTTCTCCCCTGAGGCCGAGGGTCCATGAGGAAGGGCGCGGCCTGGGATTCGAGGCGATCGATTTCGAGCGGGACGAGCAGAGGGGATCGGGCCGCGGTCGAGAACGGGGAAGGGAGCATGAAGTGACGGAACGGGAACGGTTCCATGCGTGCCTCCGCTATGAGGCGGTGGACGTCGTGCCGCACTGGACGTGGGGCGGATGGCCCGAAACCATCGAGCGCTGGATGGGCGAGGGGTACCGGCCGGAGGTCGACGACGTGCGGCAGGGGGCGTCGCCGGTGCACTGGATCGGGCACTGGTTCTTCCCCCATCCCCCGTTCGAGCATCAGGTGCTGGAGGAGGACGAGAAGCATGTCCTGTACGTGAACCATGAGGGGATCCTCATGCGGGAGCGAAAGGATAACCCGCACAGCTCCATGCCCCAGTTCGTCAAGTTTCCGGTGACCAATCGGGAGGAGTTTCGGGCGTTCTGGGCGGAGCGGATGCGCCCGGACCCGGCGCAGCGGATCGGGCCCGAATGGCAGGCCACGCTTCGGCATTTACGGGAGTCCGAGATCCCGATCGTGATCATCTCCGATCGCTGGGGAGGGTTCTTCGGTCCGATCCGCAATCTCGTCGGCGTCGAAGCCCTCTGCATGCTCTTCTACGACGATCCGGCGTTCATCGAGGAGATGATGGACGCCGACGCGGACTTTATCATCGGGATGATGGATCGGATCCTCGGAGAAGGGCCGATCGACGCGTTCGCCTTCTGGGAGGACATGGCCTTCAAGACCGGGCCGCTCCTGACGCCCGGTCTGGCCCGCAAGTTCATGCTTCCGCGGTACCGGCGTGTCGTCGATTTCCTCCGATCGCGCGGGGTCGAGTGGATCGGGGTGGACAGCGATGGCCAGATCGGCTCCCTGATACCAACATGGATCGACGCTGGTCTGAACTTTGTGTACCCGTTCGAGGTTCAGGCTGGGATGGATGTGCTCGCCGTACGTAAGCAATATGGCAGGGACCTGCGCTTGATCGGCGGAGTCGATAAGCGCTCCCTCACCGGTGGGCCGCCGGCGATCGAGACGGAGCTAGCCCGAGTCCGCCCTCTGATCGATGATGGGGGATACATACCGATGCTCGATCACTCGTGTCCGCCCGACATATCCTGGGACAACTACCGCTACTACATGCGGCGGCTTCGACAGGTGTGCGGCGCGGATGCATGAACAAAGGAGTCGACCTATGAAACGACCATGGCTCGCAGCGGCGGCCTTGCTGCTGGGATCGGTCGCCTATGCACAGCCGGGCGCCGGACGCCCGGGCCGCCCCGGCGGCGGCGGCTTTGGAGGTCCCGGCGGCGGGATGCGCATGCCCGGCATGCGGATGATGAACAGAGACGTTACCCTATCCCAGGTGCCTCTGCCGACGCTGAAGGCGGCGTTGAAACTCAACGCAGCTCAGGAGAAAAAGATCGACGGGATCCGAACCCGGGCTCGAGAGGGGATGCGATCCCTCTTCCAGATGCCGCGTCCGGGTGCGCGACCGGACCCGAAGGCGATGGAAGCGACGATGAAGAAGATGGAGGCCGCCGGCAAGAAGTCGGACGCCGATATCAAAGCCGTCCTGACCCCCGCTCAGCGCAAACAGGTGCCGGGTCTGCTGAAGGAAGCCGAAGCGCTCCGCGGTTCGGGCCTGCCGATCGGCGTTGCCGGCGGGCTCAAACTCACTGCGGAACAGGTCGGCAAGCTCAGCGCCATCGGGAAGAAAAGGAGCGACGCCTCGGCCAAGCTGTTCCAGGGCAACGGCGACCCGCGAGCGGCTTTCGAAAAGATGGGCAAGCTGCGCGATGCCGCTCGGAAGCAGGCGATGGGCGTGCTGAACGCCAAGCAGAAGGCGGCGGTGGAGAAATGGGAGAAGGACAACCCGCGCGGCGGCTTCGGCATGGGCGGCCCGGGCGGTCGCATGGGCGCACCCGGCGGCATGGGCGCTCCCGGTCCGATGGCTCGTCCCGGTGGCGGACGGGGTCGCTAAAGCGCTTCGTCGCACCGTCATCCGATCAAGAAGCGTGATTGCGGGCGCCCTCGGGATCATCTTCCTTGGGGCGCTCGCGATCCCGTCTGAGGCGCGTCCGCCGCTCCGACCGAACGGCGGCGAGAGGCCGATGATCGTGGATGCGCGAGCGTTCGGTGTCGTGGGGGACGGAGTCGCGGACGACGGCCCCTCCATCGCGCGCATGGTCGCCGCCGCGCAAAGGGCGACGCCGGTTACGCTCCGATTTCCGGGCCGTCGGACGTACCGGGTCGCTTCGGCTCCGAATCGGTACATCTTCGACCTGCACGGCTCGAACGACCTCACCCTCGACGGGGGAGGATCGACCTTTGAGATCGCGCCGAACCTCCGGCTGATCCGTCTGACCGACTGCTCCCGCGTGACGGTACGGCGGCTGAAGGTGGACTTCCGGCCGCTCCCGTTCGTCGATGGCATCGTCGAGCGGGTTGATGGGCAGGCCGGGAGGATTATGGTCCGTGTTCCGCGCGAGGAGTGGAGTCGTCCGATCGGAGGCCCGACCCATGAGGACGGCGAGCAGGCCTACTTCGGGATGCTCTGGGGGGACGGCGCCTACGGCTCGATCTCGCGGCACTGCTGGATCGATCAGATCGAGGCGGGCTCGGAACCGGGCGAGGTGGTGGTCCGGCCAACGCCGGAGTTCCGCGAATATCCCGGTCTCATTCCAGGGCGATGGAAGATCAGCCTGCCCGTCCCGGGAATCGCCCATCGCTATGGTCCTGGGGCGTGCGTGGTGGTTCGGGATTGCCGCGATGTCCGTATGCGCGACCTCGAGGTATGGTCGGCGCCCTGGATGGCGTTCGAGGTGATCACCAACGATGGGGCCCTGGTGTTCGATCGCGTCCACGTTCGGCCCAAACCCGGGACCGGGCGGCTCATGTCCTCGTGGCGAGACGGGTTCCATGTCAAGGGCAATCGGGCATCGCTTACGTGGGAGGGCTGTATCCTGGAGGGGATGAACGATGACGCGTTCAACATCTCAACCCATGCGAGCCGCGTGAGCGAGGTCCTGCCCGACGGGAGCGTCGCCGTAGACCAGCGCTATCCGCTCGGCTATGTGCGCTGGCGGCCCGGGGATCTCCTCGTCGCCGTCGATCCCGACTCCCGCAAGCTCCGCGGCTCCTCCCGGGTATCGGTGGTCGAGGAGGGGAACGCGCCTGCGCCGATCCAGGGCGAGCCCGCGGCGCCCGGGGTCACCGTGCGACTGGCCGTGCCGATCACCGGCATGCGCGCGGGAGATATCGTCTGGAGCGCTGAAGCGGCGAATCCGCACACGGCGCTGCGCCGTTGTCGCATCCGTCAGAGCTGCCGGCTTCAATCGCCCGTCACGCTGGAGGAATGCGACGTGATCGGCCTGCTGTGGTTCTACGCCGATCCGCTCGAAGGGCCATATCCCGGGCCGGTGACCGTACGGCGCTGCACACTGCGACGGGGCAGAGGCAATCATGAGAACGTCGTGGTCTGCTCCGGTGGCAGCACGACCGGCGCTCCGGACGGGACCGCGCCGCCGCGAGCCTTGCATGACTTCCGCTTCACGGAGAACCGGATCTACGGCGGCTTCATCGTCGAAGGCGTGGAGAGGGTAACCCTGCGAGGGAACCGTTTCCTCGAGGCCGGGGCTTCAGTCACTCTCCACGACAACGTCGATCTCATCGACAGGGATCAGCGCCCTTCGTCCGCCCGTCGGTAGCCCTGTCGGTTCCGAAGTCGCGAACAGGGCTTGACATCGCATCGCTCCCCGAGGGTATAGTGTCCTGTGGCATGCTCAGGGACTGGTTCTTTGGGCTCCACGATGCGACAACAGCGCGGCCACAAGGATGTGGCGGCTTGATCGAAGAACGCTCCCGGTGAGCCCTTACAGGGCTGCAGGAGCGTTTTTTGCTGGTCCGGAAGGGAGCCGCTGAGCCGATACCACACCGCTCCTGTGCGCCTTCCCTCCGAAGCGACGAGCGTCGATACGACTCGACTCACTACTGCACCGAGCGCAAAGGAGATCCTTTACGATGACGTCCAAAGAAGTCCTTGATCTGACGATCCAGAACGAGGTCCGCATCGTCGATGTGCGATTCGTCGACCTGCCGGGCACCTGGCAGCACTTCTCCATGCCAACTTCAGCTTTCACCGAAGAGACCTTCGAGGACGGTATCGGCTTCGACGGCTCGTCGATCCGGGGGTTTCAGAAGATCAACGAGTCGGATATGCTGTTGATACCCGACCCGGATACGGCCTTCATGGACCCGTTCACCGAAGAGACGCAGATGAACATCATCTGCAACATCGAGGACCCGATCACCCGAGAGCGTTACACGCGGGACCCTCGCTGGGTCGCAAAAAAGGCGGAGGCCTATCTGCAGTCGTCGGGAATCGCCGATACTGCCTACTTCGGGCCTGAGGCCGAGTTCTACATCTTCGGGGATATCCGCTACGATTCGACACCCCATTCCGGCTACTACTTTATCGACAGCGACGAAGGGATCTGGAACTCGGGCCGAGACGAACGCCCGAACCTCGGCTACAAGGTGCGGTACAAAGGGGGATACTTCCCCGTGCCTCCGACGGATACCCTGCACGACCTCCGGACGGAGATGATGCTGACGCTCATCGAGGCCGGTATCGAAAGCGAGGTTCATCATCACGAAGTAGGGACGGCCGGTCAGAGCGAGATCGATGTCAAGTTCGGGCCGCTCGTGCGGACGGCTGACAACCTGATGAAGTTCAAGTACATCATCAAGAACGTCGCCCGGCAGAACGGCTATACGGTGACGTTCATGCCCAAGCCCCTCTATCAGGACAACGGATCGGGCATGCACTGTCATCAATCACTCTGGAAGGACGGCGCCAACCTGTTCTTCGACGAGCGGGCCTATGCCGGATTATCGGAAACGGCGATCTACTACATCGGCGGGCTCCTGAAGCACGCGCCGGCGATCCTCGCCTTCGCGGCCCCTTCGACGAACTCCTACCGACGGCTCGTCCCTGGCTATGAGGCCCCCATCAACCTGATCTATTCGCAGCGCAACCGATCTGCGTGCATCCGGATCCCCATGTACTCCCGGTCGCCGCGCGCGAAGCGGATCGAGTTCCGTGCGCCCGATCCAATGGCGAACCCGTATCTCGCCTTCTCGGCGATGCTCATGGCGGGGCTGGACGGCATCGATAACCGGATCCTGCCGCCGGATCCGATCGATAAGGACCTGTACGAGATGGAGCCCGAGGAGCGCCACGGCATCAAGATGACTCCGGCGTCCCTGGGCGAGGCGCTGGATGCGCTGGAGGCGGACCACGACTTCCTGCTCAAGGGAGATGTCTTCACGCCGGACCTGATCGCCGAGTACATCGGCTACAAGCGTACGCACGAAGTCGATGCCGTTGCTCTGCGCCCCCATCCTCACGAGTTTCATCTCTACTACGACGCCTGATCCAGCCGTCGGGCTGTTCGAAGGCGCTTCACGGCACGGTCTGGAGCGCCTTCGGAGCCCTGCCACGTCGAGCCTCCTCCTCGATCCGTCCTCTGGAGGATTCTGCACGGCCTGAGACGAACCCTATGTCTGATCGCAACGCCGTCGCGTGGGCCGAACCAGACCGGCTTGCGGCGAAAGGGTATCGTCTTGCTGGATGCAGCAGCATCGCCCGTGCGTCCCTACGGGCTGATCGCGGTGTTTACCCTGATGGTCGGCGGGATTGTCGCCGGCGCTGCCTATTTTCACGACCGCCAGGCGGAATCCCTTCGGGCCGGACGGAGACTGGTCATCAACGGTACCACTTCGCTGCATGCGGCCCAGGTCTCCGATTGGCTGTCGGCGCGCATTCAGGAGACCGAACGCGCGGCCCGAGTCGGTAAACGCCTGCTCCGTTCCGACGGTAAACGGTCGAACCCGGCGTTCGGGGGCTCCGATCCCGATGGCGCATGGCTTCTTGCGGTTCTGCTCCCGCTCGATGGCCGTTCCTTGCATATCGTCGATGCGTCCGGCGCCGTCCGCCTCCATCTCCATTCGGGGCCCTGCGACGCCGAGCTGGCCATGCGGCATGTGCGATTCGACCGATCGCAGCGAGATACGACGGTCGTTGCCGACGGAAACTCGACAGGATTCGTTCTTACCATCGTCGCACCGATCCGAGCGGCCGGCGCTGATGGAGCCGCAGCCGGCTATGCGGTTGCGGAGATCGATGCAGCGCCGACGATAGAACGCTTTGCGCGAGTATGGACATCGCCGAGTCGGAGCTGGGAGACGCTGCTAATCCAGCCGGAGGCGGGGCGGATGGTGCGCCTGAAAGCTCCTGGGGCGCCGCCCAGAACCGTGCGCCAGCAGGCGATCCCGCTCAACGACGCTGTGATAGCCCAGGCGTTGGACGGCCGCATCGGCCATCTGTTTGGCGCCAACGACCGGGGGCGGGTGTGGAATGCGGAGATCATGGGGGTCCCACCTGTCGGATGGCTGATCATCGGCCGTGAGGGGCGTGAGGAGGTCGACAGGATCCTCCAACCGTTTCTCATTCCGAGGGCTGCGGCGCTCGCGTCCGTGGTCAGTTTCGCCTATCTGGCGCTCTACGGGCTATGGCGCGCCCGGGACGCGAGGCAGGTGCGGCGATCTCTCGAACAGGAGCGGACACTCTCCGCGTCGCAGGCGCTCTTCAGGACGATTATCGACACGGTGCCGCTCCGTATCTTCTGGAAAGACCGAGACTCCCGGTATCTCGGCGCGAATACCGGTTTCGCTGAAGACGCCGGTATCTCGACTCCGGACGAGCTCGCAGGATTGACCGATGATGATCTGCCATGGAGCGCCTCTGCCGATGCGTTCCGGGCCGATGATCAGACGGTAATCGAGACGGGAAAGCCGCTGTTTCGATCCGGGGAGCTTGCCAATCTGGACGGGAAAGGCGATCGGCTGATGCGTACCAGAAAAGCGCCGTTGAAGGACGGAGACGGGCGGGTTATCGGGGTCCTTGGCGTCTACGAGGATATCACCGACGAAGCGCGAGCGCGAGATGCGCTGGACACCGCACGGGCCGAGCTGGAACAACGGAACCGGTCGCTGTCGGAGCTGCTCTATGTGACGTCGCACGATCTGCGCTCACCGCTCGTGACCGTCCAGGGATTCACCTCGGAGATCATTGCGCTGGTCGAGGACTTAATGATGAACCTGAAAGGAACCGATCTCGGGCCGGAGCGGGAGAAGGCCGTACAGCGGATCACCGGCGCCGAGCTTCCGAAGGCGGTGCGCTATGTTCTGGACGGTGTTCAGGCCCTGGACCGTATGATGACGGGCATTCAGGATCTGGCCCGCCTGGACCGACAGGAGTACGCAGCGGAGCCGATCGATATGGATCGCATCGTTCGGGATGTGATCGATGCGATGAGCAGCGAGATCGAAAGGGCCGGCGCCAGGGTCGATCTGGGCGGAGTGCCTCCCTGTCGCGGCGACTCGGCCCAGATCCAGCAGGTTTTTCGCAATCTGCTGTCGAACGCAGTGAAGTACAGAGCCGCCCAACGGCCCTGCCAGATCACGATCACAGGTGAACTGCGCGATGGCGGCAGCGCGTATTGTGTCGAGGACAACGGCATTGGGATCGCCCAGACGCAGCTGGACAGGATCTTTCAGATGTTCCATCGTGCAGCGCCGGACCACGCCCCGGGCGATGGCCTCGGTCTGGCCAGCGTGCGGATGGTGGTCGAGAAGCACGGCGGGCGTTGCTGGGCGGAATCGGAACCAGAGAAGGGATCTCGCTTCTGGTTCTGGCTGCCGAGCGTAAAGCCAGGCGTCGACCATGGAAAGGCGAGCCATGAACGCTCTCGAAACGACAATCCTGATCGCTGAGGACGACGACGCCCACGCGGAGTTGATCAGCGCCAACCTCGTGCGCGCGGGCCTTTCGAACACCATCGTTCGATTTCGCGATGGCGAAGAGCTCCTCGCCTATCTCACAGGACCGGAGTTGAGTTCGGGTTCCTACCTGGTTCTCATGGATATCCGCATGCCCCGTATCGACGGATACGAAGCGCTGCAGAGGATGAAGGCATCCGATCGCCTTCGGAGGATCCCCGTGATCATGGTCACGACGACGAACGATCGGAGCGAAATCGAGCGCTGTCATGATCTTGGGTGCAGCAGCTATATCACCAAGCCGGTCGATTATGCGAAGTTCGTTGAGGCGATCAGGATCCTGGGCCTGTTCCTGGCTGTGGTTGAGGCGCCTGTGGTGGAGACCTCGGCGGGCATCGAACGGTGACCGCGTAACCCACAGGTTCCTATCGAGCCGTGCTCCCGGCCTCCGGTACTGCACGCGTATCCGCTCACGGCGTGAAGAGCGCCTCACGCGGAAAGAGGTCGTAATCATGTACGCCCGGGTCGGCGCACCACCGACCGACGCTGTCCGTGCGCACCGGTATGCGGGCCAGAGGCATGCCGAGAAAGGCCTCAAGGCGCGTCAGGGTGGACTCCTGATGCAGGATAAACTCCTCAAATCGAACGTCGATACACCTCAGGGGACGCGGAGTCACCCGCATCAGCTCGTACTGATAGCGCCAGCTGATCGCTCGCCGCAGCCGCAGATCCTCCACCATCTCAGCCGGCGCGCCGAACTCGGCGAGGTTATCCGTCAGATGGGCGCCGAGGATGCTGTCGCGGGGATCGCGCGACCAGTAGATGTAGTGCGCTTCCGGGAATAGGCGCACGATCCAGGGGAGGACAAGGGTGGTTTCGGGCAGCTTCCACCCGCGACGCGGGGCATCACTGGCCATCACGGAACAGAGGAACGACTCGACGAGACGGATGAACGCCGGGTCGATCGGGCCTTCCAGCACGCGCGAGAAGTCCCAATCCAGACCGCCTCTATGGGATACATACCGGCCGAACACGCGGCAGGCTTCGTACATGTCATCGGGCGGGAGCAGATCGCCCGATTCGTTCAGGCGATCCCCCATGAAGACCCCGGAGGCGCTGAGCGTATGGGACATCGCGCGTGTGCCGCCGTGCCCCCGTCCGATCACGGTGATCAGCATGGTGCGTTCGGATCCTCCTCGACTTCGGGTGCGATATAACCGTTCTCCGTTAGGAACCTCATGAGCGTCGCGGTAAGCTCGGCCACGGCGCTGCGGTCGGTGGCCAACCGGAGATCGGGTTCCAGCGGCGGCTCGTAGGGCGCCGAGACGCCCGTGAACTCCGGAATGAGACCCGCGCGGGCTTTGGCGTAATGGCCCTTGGGGTCCCGTTGCTCGCAGACCTCGCGCGGCGCGTCGACGAAGACCTCGGCGAACCGTTCGCTGCCGATGATCTGCCGCGCGTTCTCCCGGTCCGCCGCATAGGGCGAAATGAAGGATGCGATCACGATCAGTCCTGCGTCGTTGAACAGGGCCGCCACTTCGGCGGCGCGTCGGATATTCTCCGCCCGATCCTCCGGGGAGAACCCCAGATCGCGGTTGAGACCGTAGCGAAGCGTATCGCCGTCAAGGACCACGCAGGCGTTGCCCGCGGCGATCAGCGTTTCCTCCAGCGCGGCGGCCAGTGTGGACTTGCCGGAGCCGCTGAGCCCCGTACACCAGAGGGTGATCGGCTTCTGTCCGAACAGGCGCTGCCGCATGGCGTTCGTGACCCGGCCTTGATGACGAACGAGATGGGTTGCCTCTCCGCGGCGCGGCGCGGCGCCTTCGATCAGGCCGGCGCCGGCCGTCTGATGGGTGCCGGGGTCGATCAGGATGAAACTGCCCGTCTGGCGGTTATCGGCATAGGGATCGGCGTAGATCGGCTGGAGCGCTCTGATTCGCACCTTGCCGATATCGTTCATCTCCAGCGTTCTGGCGTCTTCGGGCTCCAGCGTGGTCGGGCAGATCCGGTGGAGTACTTCCGTTGCCCGGGCTCGGAGCGTGCGCGTGCCGTGTTTCATCAGATAGGTGATGTCCGTGTCCAGAGCCGCATCGTCCATCCAGATGACCGTAGCGATGAACTCGGTAAGCTCCAGAGGCGGATCGTCGGGCGAGGCGAGCAGGTGGCCACGCCCGATATCGATATCGTCCGCTACCGTCAGGGTCACCGCCTCCGGGGCCGAGGCCGCATCGGTTTCGCCTCGCGGCGTGAGGATGCTGGTTACCCGCGTAATCCGGCCAGAGGGATGGACGCCGACCGGATCACCGATCCGTACGGATCCTGAAGCGAGGGCTCCCGAATAGCCTCGATACGTTGAGTCGGGGCGCTGGACATACTGTACCGCCATGCGGAATGGGCCATCGAGGTCGGGCCGCTCGATCGGGACGGTCTCCAGATACTCCAGAAGAGATGGACCCGAGTACCACGGAGCCTGCGATCCTCGCTCGACGATGTTATCGCCGCGGAGGGCGCTGACGGGGATGAACACGGGCTGCAGGGATAGGGTAGACAGGTAGTCGCCATAGATAGATCGGAGCTCCTCATAACGCTCGCGGGACCAATCGACCAGGTCCATCTTGTTCACGGCTACTGCGATACTTCTGAGGCCGATCAGGGCGATCACGAAGGCATGCCGCCTCGACTGGAGGGTGATCCCCCGCTGGGCGTCGAGCAGGATCACGGCGGCGTCGGCGGTGGAAGCCGCAGTCACCATATTCCTCGTGTATTGCTCGTGGCCGGGAGCATCGGCGATGATGAACCGCCGGCGCGGCGTGGCGAAGGGCCGATAGGCGACATCAATGGTGATCTTCTGCTCCCGTTCGGCACGCAGGCCGTCGGTCAGGAGGGCTAGATCGGTCTCGGCATTCCCGATGCGTCGCGAGGCTTCCTCGGCGGCGAGCAGCTGATCGCGGAACACCGCGCGGCAGTCATGAAGGAGGCGGCCGATGAGCGTCGACTTGCCGTCGTCGACGCTGCCCGCCGTGGTGAACCGCAGCAACGGCGCGCGCTCGAACGCGGCGACGGGATCCTCCAGCGCCTCGCGATCGCCCGCGATCGATCGGTCATCACCGTTGAGAGCCGCGCCCTGGAGCACCTAGAAATACCCTTCGCGCTTCTTTTGTTCCATCGAGGCGTCCTGGTCATGATCGATGACCCGGGTGGTACGCTCGGATTCCTTCACCTGAAGCAGCTCTTCGATGATCTCATCGACGGTGCGCGCTGATGATCGGATAACGCCGGTACACGGATGACAGCCCAGCGTTCGGCAGCGGCACAGGACCCGCTTTGGCGTTTCCCCATCTCTCAGGCGAGTGCCCGGATACACCGGGATCAACTGCCCGTGGCGCTCGACGACGGGCCGTTCCTCTGCGAAGTACAGGGGAACAACCGGGATGGCCTCACGCCGAATGTAGAGCCAGACATCGAGCTCGGTCCAGTTGGACAGCGGGAAGACGCGGATGCTCTCGCCCGGGCGGATACAGCCGTTATAGAGGTTCCATAGCTCCGGCCGCTGGTTCCTCGGGTCCCATTGCCCTTCCGCATCGCGAAACGAATAGACCCGTTCCTTGGCTCTCGACCTCTCCTCCTCGCGTCGTGCCCCACCGAAGGCCGCATCATAGCCCCCTTCTCGAAGTGCGTCGACCAGCGCCCTGGTTTTGAGCCGTGCGCAGCAGAGAACGGTTCCCTGGTCCCAGGGGTTGGTCCCTTCCGCGATCGCCCGTTCGTTACGGTGGACGATCAGGTCGACGCCGACTTCGCGGCATCGCCGGTCTCGGAAGGCGGTCATCTCAGGAAACTTGAAGCCGGTGTCCACGTGCAGGAATGGGAACGGAATCCTGCCCGGCGCGAAGGCTTTCTGGGCGAGGCGGAGCATCACGGAGGAATCCTTGCCGATCGAATAGAGCATCACCGGCCGGCGAAACTCCGCCGCGACCTCCCGGAGGATATGGATGCCCTCGGCCTCCAGCGCGTCCAGCGTCGTCCGTTCGGGACGGGTGGCCCCAGCCGTGGGCGGTCTCGAGGCTGTGTTAGAGATGACCATGGATGATGACCTCATGGACGATAAGGAACACTCTCGTTACTCTTATCCTACGCCCCTTCGACGTCGAAATGGATGCATAATCCCGCCATATTTCAGCATTATTCCGCCATAATGCTCCTGATGAACGAGGATAGGACGCCAGCGATCCTTCGCCGTGCGGATCATTTCTATGGAGATTTCCCGCTCGCCCTGAGCCGTATCCATTCCCACGCCGACTGCAGCCCACACACTCACGAGTTCGGCGAACTGGTCATCGTCCTTCGTGGCCGTGGCCTGCACATCACCGAGTACGATTCATGGCCCATCGGCGCCGGCGATGTCTTCGTCCTCCAGGGACGTCATGTCCATGGCTATGTCAACACCTCACAGCTGGACCTCGTCAACATCATGTTCGTGTCCGACGAACTCGATATGCGGGAGCCGGAGATCGCCCAGCTTCCCGGGTTCCACGTCCTGTTCACGCTCGAGCCGAGAGTGCGCCGGAGGCACCGCTTTCGCAGCCGCCTGTGCCTCGACGCGGGCCAGCTCCACTCGGTGAACGGTCTGATCGATCGGCTGGAGCGGGAGCTCTGCGCGCGGCCGATCGGATGGAGGCGTAGCGCTCGCGCGTGCTTCACTCTGATCGTCACCGAGCTCAGTCGCCAGTACAGTCGAGTCGATACGCCGGCGGCTGCGGCACTGCGGCAGCTTGGCGAAGCATTGAGCTATATCGAGGCGAATCTGCGCGAAGCGCCGACTGCAGCGGATATCGCGATGGCCGGCAAGATGTCGCCCCGGACGCTGACGAGAGCTTTTCATGCTGCGCTGGCCTGCAGCCCCATCGAATATGTCGTTCGGCTGCGAATCACCCGGGCAATGGAGCTCCTGAGGTCGACTGCGGAGCCGGTGGCCGAGATCGCCTATCGCCTTGGGTATCGGGACGGCAGCTACTTTTCGCGCCAGTTTCGCGAGCGTGCGGGTCTGAGCCCATCGGAATATCGGAAAGCGTCCCGTCCGCCGAGCTGAGCCTCGCAGGGCGAAGGAGCGATCAGAACGTCGGCCGGAGCGGTAGGTCGCCGGGGCCGTCGGCGCTCATGCGGCTCTCCTTGTAGGGTGCGCCTCCGTCGTCCTTCCCGTTGGGTCCGACGCTGTACAGGCGATACGAGCCGCCCATCCCCTTGTAGATGAGGGGGGCGCCTGAGAAGGGATCGCTCAACATCGCCGGTTCCGCCAGGCCCTTGAGCGTGGCTGGATAGCGTCCGGTTCGCTCATGCACCAACTCAGCGGCAAGCGCAGCATACAGGATTCTCATACGTGCAACGATGTAGGCATGGCGTACGACGTGCGTAGCCAGAGCCCGCGGTTCAAGGGATTCGTCCGCAAGGATTCCTTCCATCTCGGTCGGCGGGGCGGGCGGGGTCACCTGTAAAGGTAGTTTCGCGGCCTCCTCCGCCCATTTCGCCAGGTACGTGTCGAGGGCGTCATAGGCCGGTCGCTTGGGCTTTAGCAGGAACTGCCATTCGTAGTCTGCGCGGGGAATGTTCAGCCGGAATATGCGGACGGCGCCGGGCTTGACGAGCTCCGAGAACTGTTCCAGACGGCTCACTCGTTCCGTTCGAAAGATGGACGCAAGTGGGGTTGTCTGCCGGTCCAGCTTCTCGATTGAGGCCATCAGCGTGCGACAATCCTCAGCGCTGAACCTGCGCAGGATATCGGGCGCGGCTTCGAACAGGGGTACGAAACTCAGGTATCCGGTCGTGAGTTGCAGCGTGGCTCCATCGCGCATCACGCCGGCCGCGAAGCACAACCCAGCGTTGAGGGTTTGTGCGGCTTCTGTCGGTTTGGAACGGGCCTGGCTCCGGGCCGCGATCGCGGTCAGTCGAGTGACGCTTGGGAAGGCCAGGGCGGAGACGAAACGGACACCGGGGCGAAGCTCCGTTACGGCGGATGGGTGTCCTGCGAGCTGCTTCAGCGCGCTCAGCGCCTCGGCGTTTGCTTGGAGGACCCGTGACACCTCGTTGCCGGATGTCTTTCGGCTCCGGTCGAGGGCGGTCAGCTGGTCGGGTTCGCGAATGCGCTGGACAAGACCAACGTACTGGTCGTAGACGTTGCCTGCGGGCAGGGTTCGCGTCTGGACCGGAGGCGCCGGCACACGGTTTCGGTTCCAGACATATGCTCCGGCGCCCAGCCATACTGCCAGGAGGGCGGCTAGAAGGCCGCCCCCAACCCGCCTACCACAGTTCATCCGTAGTTGGGTCTTTCTACTTCTCTTCGAACATCTGGTAGGTCTTAGAGCCTGGTCTGGCCAGATTCCGTTCCTTGCCCTCGACCATCTTCACCTTGTAGTTCCGCTTTTCGATGGTATAGGCGGTAACGCGCCAGAGCAAGGCCACAGCCGCGAGGGCAAAGATGATAATGTGCCACGGTTTGACGGCGCCACTCTTCATAAAGACCACCTCTGACGGCGGCCGGACGACCCCGCGAACCGTGAATACAGGGTCGTCCGACCGTCCGGTATTGTCAAGTCGTCAGTCGGCGTAACGGGTCCACTGAGCGGGCGTGGACTGGCGCAGGGCCTTCATATGCCCATCCGCGAAGATGGCGTTGAACGTGCCCGTGTGTCGCTTGCCCACGCGACCGTGCTTCACGCCGTTGATGAAGCAGCCGCTGGCGCTGGTATCGCCCCGGGTCGTCACCGTAACGTCCGTATCGCGAGGATAACGGAAGAGGGCGGCGGTGCTGGAGGCGGTCGCTGAGGTGCCGCAGTCCGGTGCGCCGTCGACGGCGACGAAGGTGTTGGCCGGCTCTTCGACTTCGGCATCCGCAGCGCCCATGTCCATCGTCGTATCGCCCAGCGCAGTGTCGTATTCTGAGCGAGCAACGATGCCGTGGTAGCAGGCGAGACCGGTCGGGTCACTGCACCAGATGGGATCGTCGTTATAGGCTTCGTTCAGCAGATATCCCATCGACCAGGGGCGAGCAGTCGTGCCCAGCGGAGGATCGCCCCACATCGCGATGACCGGGGCGCAGCCAGCCCGTCCGCCGTCCCGGACAAAACGACGCTCTGGAACGCTTGGACAGGCGAACAACTGGACGTTCTTAACATAGGGATGGATGAGATCAGCCCAGATAAACATGGGACACGAACCCCATGTATTCGGATACGAGTACGAGCCGACGTTCTGCTCGTCGAAGTCCTGGGCATACATCCGGAACGCGAGGCCGAGCTGCTTGCCATTGCTCAAGCACGAGATCGCTCGGGCTTTCTCGCGGGCCTGCGCGAACACAGGGAAGAGGATCGCTGCCAGAATCGCAATGATGGCGATCACTACAAGCAGCTCGATGAGGGTAAAGCCAGTACGCTTCATGCCTTGCCACTCCTTGTCACCGTCTTGGCGCTTATAGGATGGTATGGACGAATGTCCGGATGGCCGCAGGGGCTGATCAAGATCAGGGCATTCCTGGATCGGCTCAGGCGCGAACGAACACCACCATCTCTGACATTACTCTAACCCGGAAATCCCTTTTCGTCAATACATTTCGATGAGAATGACTGCCGAATATTGGACCGTTCGCATGGCAGATGACGATTCGAAAGGGTGCATCGGGCCGGTGTACGGACGAAGATGGGCTATCAATCAGGAAGACAGGCTGCGCACTGAGCATTCAGCGCGCAGCCCGTCCGTGAGGCCTGACTCCGTTCGTCGCTCCGTATGGATGCGGCGTCGGCGTACTTATTGATGCGTTACTTGCTCTTGGGATCGCCTGGCAGTGTGCCGGCAGTCAACTCCTCACCGTTCTTGACGCCGTCTTTGTCGGAATCAAGCGTATCGATCTTCTTGAGGAGATCCGGCGTCAGCGTCTTCGTCTTGGCCGCCTCCATAACCTTCTTCAGATCCGCGCCGTACGGGTTGTATTCCTTCAGCTTCGTTTTCGACAGGTGGCATAACGCACAGCCCGCTTTCTCGATCGCCGCGCCCTTTTTAACTTTGTAGTGCACCGTCACCACTTTGGTATACGTGGGCAACGCTATTGCGGCCGCACACAGCACAACAACGCCGGCAACAGCGCCAAGTCGAACCAGTTTCATCGATCCTTCCTTACTTGAGGTTCTATTTCCGCTGCCGAGCGCTCTCGGCTCTGCGGTATGGGTTACCTGTATCTCAATAGACGCAGGCAATCGCCTCCAGGTTAATGCGCACCACGGGAATGGTGGTGCTGTTAGTTCATTATACGTCCTATTTGAGCATCTCGGCGATCTCTGCGCGCCGCGACCAGGCGACGTCCTGCTGCAGGATCGCACGGATCCGTGCTCGATCGGCCTTCGATGGATTGACGATCGTGGACGGAGCCGCGGACCGGCCAAGCGCGGACAGCTGCTGCGATGCCGCGTTCAGGAGATGCCTCGTATAGGGAGCGTTGTGCACGCCGTAGCTGCCGTCTCGCAGGATGAAGAAGTAGTTGTGGCGCGCCCGCTTGATCTCGATAGGCACCTGCGCCTGATTGGGCGGCGTCTTCCCGAGAGCCGTGATGTCCAGGGTGTACATCCACATGTCGGGATCATTCGAGATATTCGGCCCTGTGAAGGTCGTCGATCGAGCCCAGTTCTCCATCCGGGTGCGCAGAGCGTAGAGCTGCAGTTCGGTGTTGCCGCGGATCGCGTAGCGCGCGGCGGCGTCCGCTGCAGTGTGGCATGGCGAACAGCTCTGGTCAAACGAAACGGTCATCGTGTGTCGAGAACCGGGCATATGGCACTGGACGCACTGTCCGGAGCTGGTAAAGTGGGCCGAGTTGCGCACCACGGGGGGCGTGATCTCAACGCCGCCATTGCCGGATAGCATGTAGTACTGCGGATTACTGTGGAAGTTCACCCTCGCGGTACCGGCGTTCAGACTGGCGTCGTCGGTTTTGGGGGTCGAGAACGTGCCGGCGAGGTGACACGCGGCGCACTGATGATCGAAGGTCTCGGTATCCTTAAGCGGGGCGCCGGGCACGCCGACCACGGACGTATCGACATTATGCGTCGATCGGCGGAGCATGGCTAGTTTGCCGGACCTCATCGGCTTACCGGTCTCGCTCATCGGTGAATGGCAGTCCACGCAAGTCACCGTTTCGTGCGTATCGGCCGCGTACTGCTTCAGTTCGGCCAGTGTGAGGGCGTTCAGATTGGCATCTATCTCGGCTGCGGATTTCCCTGCCGTCATCGGCGCATCGATCATCTGCGTGCGAAGGGGCGCCGAATGGCATCTCAAACAGCGACCGGTTGCGGGGCTTGATGCCGCAATGACATCCTCCATCACCTCTTCGACAGCCTTGCTGTGGGGCGAGGCGGCGTACTCTGCGGCCATCGGCCCGTGGCACTGGGCGCACACGGTGGACCGCGTGACGTTGGGGTACCGCAGGATGTTATTCTCCGAAGGGTTGGCCACATGCAGGCTCGCGGGACCGTGACACTGCTCGCACCCGAGTCCGACCTCCGCGTGCTTGGTTCTGGACCATTTCGCGAAATCGACAACCGGGGCGCCGCCCGTGCCGGTTTCGTGGCAGGTGACGCATGGAGCGCCGCCGACATACGTTGCCGTACGTTGGGCCACGGGCAGAAGAGCCACAAACGCCGCGGAAGGGCCAGGCCCGCCGCCGCCCGCAGG
>JABWBA010000068.1 GCA_013360745.1 Chthonomonadales bacterium
CGCTCGTTGTTGATCTGGTTGATCATCGCCGCGAGAGTCGTCGACTTACCCGAACCGGTCGGACCCGTGACCAGGATCAGTCCTCGGGGCTGGCGCGTCAGATCCTGCAGGACTGGAGGCAGTCCGAGGTCCTGAAGGGTCGGAATGCGCGATGGGATGACTCGAAACGCGCTCGCGACATTGGCGCGATCCCGATAGACGTTGACTCGGAAGCGGGAGAGCCGCGCCAGCGAATACGAGAAGTCGAGTTCATAGGTAGTCTCGAAGCGCTGGATCTGATCGTCGGTCAGGATATCGTACACCAGTCGCTGGGACTCCTGCGGAGTGACCTGTTCGTAGTTCGTCGGCAGGAGCTGGCCGTCTACCCGGATGATCGGCGGCACACCTACCGAGATGTGCAGGTCGGAGCCGCCCTTCTCCACGACGCTGCGTAGAAGGTCGTCGACATGGGCGTCTTCCAGGGGCTGCGGGCGGGCTGCAGCCGCGACTTCGGGCTGCGGCGCTCCCGGTGTCGGCATCTCGGGTACGGGTATAGCTTGTTCGGACAATCCTGTGTTCCTTTGTTGTCCGGGGTCGGCTTGCGCCGGCGTCCCCTGGATCTATTGCTCTCGATTAGCCTGCCTGGCCAGCGGTGAAGACGACTCGGCGCACTTCGTCTGGCGTCGTGATGCCGTCGAGCACCTTCTGCAGTCCATCTTCCCGGAGTTCGAGCATCCCGTTGGCTTTCGCCGCATCGCGAATATCGGCAAGAGGCGCTCGACGCACGACCAGCTCGGCGATTTCGTCGTTCATCCGCAACAGGGAATAGATGCCGAGGCGGCCTTTGAAGCCGGTCTGCCGACACGTCTCGCAGCCGCGGCCGCGCCAGAGGGTCAGCTTCTGATCTGAAGATTCGGGCTTGAAGCCGAAGCGTCGGAGATAGGCTGCGTCCTCTTCGTACGGCTCCTTGCAGTTCTGGCATACCTTGCGCGCCAGGCGCTGGGCCATGACACCGATGACCGTGGCCGAGATCAGATACGGTTCGACTCCCATATCCACCATTCGGATCACAGCGGAGGGCGCATCGTTGGTGTGGAGTGTCGACAGGACGAGGTGCCCCGTCAGAGCCGATTCGATGGCGATTTCTGCGGTCTCGAGGTCTCGCATTTCACCGACCATGATGATGTCCGGGTCCTGCCGCAGGAACGATCGGAGGGCGTTTCCGAAGCTCAGACCGGCTTTCTTGTTGACCTGCACCTGCGCGATGCCGGGAAGCTGATATTCGATAGGGTCTTCGATCGTGAGGATATTCACCTCAACCGAGTTCAGTTTGTTGAGGACGGAATACTGCGTCGTCGTCTTACCGGAGCCGGTCGGACCGGTCGATAGCACCATCCCCTGCGGCTGGCTGACGAGTTCTTCGAGCTGCGACTGGTTTTCCGCCGTAAATCCGAGCTTGCTCAGACCGATGAGGACGCTGCTCTTATCGAGGATTCGGCAGACGATCTTCTCTCCGTGCGCACTCGGCAAGCATGAGACACGGAGATCGAAGTCCTTGCCCTGATAGGTGATGGGTATACGTCCGTCCTGTGGAATACGGCGCTCAGCGATGTTCATCTCCGCCATGATCTTGAAGCGGGAGATCAGGGGCGGCTGGATGTACTTCGGCATGGTCATCGTCTCGTGCAGGACGCCGTCCACTCGATAGCGGATTCGCACTCCGCGCCGCTGGGGTTCAATATGGATATCGGAGGCGTCTTCCTTGATGGCCTGCTGGATCAGGGCGTTGGCGACACGGATGACCGGCGCCTCGTCCGCCATGGCGACTGCGGCATCCTCGTCCTCGTCGGCGACGTCGCCCACCGAACCGGTCTTGGCGATATTCTCCCGGATCTCTGCGTAGAGGTCCCCCATACCGACTGCGGGGGCGCGAGAGGGTGCGGGGGCGCCCTGCTCGGCCGAGGGCGTCGCCGCGGCCGACCCGTAGGCACGCGCGATCGCATCCTCAATGGCGGTCGCAGACGCGAGTGCGGCCTTGATGGTGCATCGGGAAACGAGGCGCAGATCATCTGCGGCGTAGGGATTGTTCGTATCCGCCATGGCGACGATGAGGACGTTGGAGGCGGGGTCCTTCTTGACCGGAATCACATTATGGCGTCGGGCAATATGCTCGGGAACAAGGTTGACGGCGCTCGGCTCGGGCGCGAACTTGCTCAGATCAACAAAGGGGATGTTCAGTTCCTGTGCTCGGGCCTCGGCCACATCCCTCTCGGAGGCGATGCCCTGCTCGATCAGGATCTTGCCGAGATCAGACCGAGACTGTTTCTGCGCCTCACGCGCCTGGCGGAGCTGCTCGGCCGTGATCAGGCCCTTCTCCACCAGATAGTCGCCCATGCTTTTTCGTGCAATCGCCATCGTGTCCACCTGACCTCGTTGTGATCGCGCTCCGCCGAAGGAGTATTCTGGAACCCGAACAGAACACAACACTTCCGTGCGCCGCAAAGCCACGGTCTTAGCCGATTATATCACACCCCCGGCCCTCCTGCAACCGCTGCCAGAACGTCGTTCACCTGCCGCCGCCGGCCGCCAGCGCGGTCTCGACCGCATTACGCATCGCCACGGTGTCGGGCTCGACGCCCAGCCAGATCCGAAAGGACGCTGCGCCCTGGTGTACTAGCATCGATACGCCGTTCATCGTGCGGCATCCTGCTTCCTCTGCTTCTTTTAACAAGCGAGTTTGGCGAGGCCGATATATGAGATCGCAGACCATCGTGCCGTGCGCTAGAGATCGCAGCGGGATCTCCGGCATGGCCTCCGATCTCGGGCTCATCCCGACGGAGGTCGTATTGATGATCAGACTGGCGCCTTGCAGCGCGTCGACGAAGCTTCGCTCGCCTGGCTCGACGACATCGACCGTGCCTGCGCCCGGACTGTTCCCGAGCATCGCGGCCAGGCTCTCGGCCCGGCTGGGGGTCCGATTGCAGATGGTGATCCGAGCGCCGGAGCTTCGGAGAGCCCAGCAGACGGCTCGAGCGGAGCCGCCGGCCCCCATCACGACGACGCTCGCACCATCCAGCCGGACATCCGCTTCGCGCAGGGCCGCCAGAATGCCGGCCACATCGGTGTTATGCCCCACGAGGAGCCCGTCCCGAAACTCGAGGGTGTTCACTGCTCCGACGGCTTGCGCCTCCGGAGCGATGACATCAAGCATCGCGAGGATGGCTTCCTTGTGCGGAATCGTGAGATTCACACCGATCGCGCCGATTGCCCTCAGGCCGGCGACCGCTTCCCGGAGCTCAACCGGCGGCACGGCAAAGGCGAGATACACGCAGGGCAGCCCAGCCGCGCGCAGGGCGGCGTTGTGCATCTCCGGGGAGAGGGAATGCCCTACCGGATCGCCCAGAACGCCCAGCAGGCGCGTTGTTGCATTGATGGAAACCGTGACGGATTCCTCCTGCACCACGGGACGACCTGATCGAAAGGATTGTTCCATCGGAAGATCGGTCAGGGCTCCAACCGTCTCGTGGCCCGAAACCAGCAGAGCAGCGCCCATTCGACCATTCGGCTGATCTTCGTGCCGATGAACTCACGCCGCGCCAGGGGCGGCACCATCACCGTGTACATACCGAGTCGATTTGCGCCAAGAACGTCGGTGAACATCTGATCGCCAATCATAACCGCCTCGGTCGGCTCCACGCCCATGGCCGCGAGGGCCTCCTGAAAGCCGTACGCTCGGGGTTTCCATGCCCGCATCGTGAACGGGATCCCCAGCCGCTCGGAAAGCGCCTGAATCCTCCGCCCGGACCGGGTATTGCTGACCATGTACAGTCGGAAACCGGCGCTCTTCAGCTCGTCGATCCATCGGATCACGGGTTCGGCGAGGTCGCTCCGCTGCCAGCCGACGAGCGTGTTATCGAGGTCCAGCAGGACGGCTCGAATGCCCCGTTGGCGCAGATCATCGACGGCAATCTCCGTCACCCCGCCGCGGCTATATCGGTGCGGACAGAGGGCGATCCATCCTGAGCGGGCCGGGAACACTCCTTGCGCCACGCTAATCGTCTGGCCGCGGTCGGAGCGCACGCATTCTGGCGACGGCGCGATTGTGCTCGGCTTCGGTCCGGGTAAAGATATGGGCTCGGTCGGCGCCGGCCACATAGAACAGGTAATCGTGGCGAGCTGGCCGGAGAGCGGCGAGGAGGGAGGGCAGCCCGGGATTGGCGATCGGTCCCGGCGGCAGGCCTCGGCGCCGGTACGTATTATAAGGAGAATCGACGCGTAGATCCCGATACAGCACCCGGTTCTTATGATAACCGAGGGCATAGAGCACGGTAGCGTCGATCTGAAGCCGCATACCTTTGCGGAGGCGATTCTGGATCACGCCGGCGATCAACGGACGATCGACATCGACCTCGGCCTCCCGCTCGATCATCGACGCGACGGTAACGATCTCATACAGAGATCTGCCCGAGCGGCGAATCTCCTCCCGGTACGGCTCGCGAAACTGATCATCGAACTCCCGGAGCATCCGCTCCGCGACGCGGGCCGGCGGCATTCGCGATCCGAAGTCATAGGTGGATGGGAACAGATAACCCTCCAGTCCCGTCGGCGGGAGATCGAACGGGTTGCGTATCAGCCCGGCTGGCTGCTCGGCGAGTCGGAGAAACGCCTGCGCGTCGTCGATCACCCCGCGCGCCTTCAATCGCTCGGCGATGCGACGCACGGTGAACCCCTCAGGGATCGTGACCAGTCCGTTTCGTTCCTGCCTGCCATGGATCAGCTGATCAAGGATCTCCGCCGGCGACATCATCGGCGAGAGGCGATGGCGCCCCGCCTTGATCCGATCTGCATCACCCCGCCAGCGCACATAGGCCACGAAGACGCCGGCGTGGCGAATGAGACGCTGGCGCCGCAGCCCCGCTGCTATGCTGCCGAGTTCGGCGCCCCGTTGGATCGTCATGACCACCGCGGTACCCTGACCTACTGGTTGGAGCTGCCATCGGACCCAGACGGCGGCCAGAGCGAGCCCGACGAGCCCGGCCAGAAGCAGGCCGCCGAGCGGGCGACCCCAGCGGCTGACGCGACGTCGGCGAGGTCGGCGTCCCATCAGCAGGAGCCCGCTCGGGCAGCGAGGTAGCGCCTCAGGATCAGCGATGCCGCCACAGCGTCGACGTGCTGCTTTCGTTCCTGCGGGGTGAGACCATCCTCGCGGAGCGCTTCGTCGGCCTCATAGGTCGTCAAGCGCTCGTCCTGCAGGGCGACCGGCAGACCCAATCGATGCCGCAGCGTCTCTGCGAAGGCCTCCGCCCGATGCGCCTGGGCGCCCATCTCTCCATCGAGCGTTAGCGGAAGGCCGACGACGATCTCGGTAATCGCCCACTCCTTGACCAGCCTCCGGAGCGCTCCGATCGGCCGCCGGATCCCTTCCGAAGGACGCTCAAGGGTCAGCAGCGGCTGACCGATGGTGCGGGTTTCATCGCTGATGGCGACCCCGATCGTGCGCGAGCCGATGTCCAGAGCCATGATACGGCCTGCTGTGGGAAGTCCGGTCATTTGCGTTTGGATCGTCCGGACGGCCGGGCCTGGCCGGGCACGCCTGCGGGAACGAACCGGCGGAGGTCGGCGATCTCATCCCGAAGCTGTGCCGCTCGTTCAAACTCCAGCGCTCGTGCCGCCTCCTTCATCTGACGCTCGAGCTGGCCGATCAGCTCCACGACCTGATCGATGGGCAGATTCTCCGCCGCCGTCAGATCCCGCCTGGAGCCGTAGCCGGTCCGTTCTTCGGACACCCGTTCGGCGGCGATGAGATCCCGAACGGCCTTCTGAACCGTCTGCGGTGTGATATGGCGCTCCTCGTTGTAGCGGCATTGAATCGCCCGACGCCGGTTCGTCTCCTCGATCGCTCGCTGCATCGAGCCGGTGATGCTGTCGGCGTACATGATGACCTGCCCGCTCACGTTCCTCGCGGCCCGACCGATCGTCTGGATCAACGAGGTCTCCGAACGGAGAAAACCCTCCTTATCGGCATCGAGAATCGCGACCAGCGTCACTTCGGGCAGGTCGAGACCCTCGCGGAGCAGGTTCACGCCGACGACGACATCATAGACACCGGTTCGAAGGTCGCGGAGCACCTCCGCACGGTCCAGGGTCTTGACGCCGAAATGGAGATAGTTGACCTTGATGCCGATCTCCTCGAGATAGGCCGATAGGTCCTCGGCCATGCGCCTGGTCAGGGTGGTAACGAGAACCCGCTCCTTACGCTCCGCGCGCCGTTGTATCTCGCCGATCAGATCGTCGACCTGGCCCTGGGTCGGACGCACGATCACCTCGGGATCCACCAGCCCCGTCGGGCGGATGATCTGTTCGACGATGCGGGCGCTGTTGCGTCGTTCGAAGTCGGCAGGGGTGGCAGAGACAAAGACGACCTGCCGGACGCGTTCGAGCCATTCCGCGAACTTCAACGGTCGATTATCCTTCGCCGAGGGCAGCCGGAAGCCGTATTCGACCAGCGTATCCTTTCGGGCCATATCGCCGGCGTACATCCCCCTTAGCTGCGGGATCGTCTGGTGCGATTCATCGACGAAGACGACGTAGTCCTCGGGGAAGTAATCGAGCAGCGTAAAGGGCGGTGTGCCCGGTTCGCGCCCGTCCATGAATCGACTGTAGTTCTCGATACCGCTGCAGTAGCCCAGCTCCCGCATCATCTCAAGGTCGAAGCGGGTCCTCTGTTCGATCCTCTGCGCCTCGATGAGCTTGTTGTGGGCGTTGAACCGTTCCACACTCTCCTTCATCTCGGCTTCGATCCCCAGCATCGCCGCTTCCATCCGTTCGGCGCTGGTGACGAAGTGGCTGGCGGGGAAGATGGTGACCTGATCGCGCTGCAGGATCACCTCGCCGGTTACCGGGCTTACAGCGGTGATCCGCTCCACTTCGTCCCCGAAGAACTCGACGCGAACGATCACCTCTTCGTCGATCGGCTGGATCTCCAGCGTATCGCCCCTCACTCGAAACGTGCCCCGCTGAAGCTCCAGATTGTTTCGGGTGAACTGCATGTCCACGAGCCGGTGCAGAACATCCTCGCGGCGGATCGTCTGACCGACCCTGAGGGAGCAGACGATTCGGGCATACTCCTCGGGGGAACCGAGGCCATAGATGCACGAGACCGACGCGACTACGATCGTATCACGGCGTTCGAGCACAGCCTGAGTGGCGGAATGCCGGAGCCGGTCGATCTCGTCGTTGATCTGCGCATCCTTCTCGATGTAGGTATCGGTCTGCGGGATATAGGCCTCGGGCTGATAATAGTCGTAATAGGAGACGAAGTACTCGACGGCGTTCTCGGGGAAGAAGTCCCGAAACTCTCCACAGAGCTGCGCGGCCAGGGTCTTGTTATGGGCGATTACGAGCGCGGGCCGCTGGATCCTCTGGATGACGTTGGCGATCGTGAAGGTCTTGCCGGTTCCCGTGGCGCCCAGCAGGGTCTGGAAACGCGCGTTCGCGCCGAGTCCGTCCACGAGGCTGTCGACGGCCTGAGGCTGATCCCCTTGAAGCGTGTACTCGGAGGTAAGGTTGAAGCCGGACAAGGTCAGCGTCCCGCAGCGTGGCGTTGATGGCCGAGTATACCACGGCAAACCGGGCTCGCACGGCGGCGGTCCGACGGCGATGAGATCGTCGGCTAACCGATCGTCGTACCCGCAATACAAGCTTGATCGCCGTTCTCCTTGGTCTCCGCGCCCGCTTCACCCCCGAGGAGACGGCCGTAATGCTCGATGGCGCCGACAATGTCGCCGGAGGCTTCCGCTGTCCATCCGGCTGCGAACGCTACGCTCGGGTCGCCGGTAACTTCAGCAGCTCGGGAATAGGCGGCCGCGGCATGGCGATAATCGCCATTACTTGCATAATACGCGCCCACCTCCGTCCAGCTCGGCGATTCGGCCGCAGCGCTTGCAGTCCGCTGACCCGCGCGAACCGGTTGTGCCGATCCGGCGCCTCCCGCAGCCGCCGGGCCTTGAGCGACCTGACGCTTTGAGCGCAACAGGATGCGCAGGAGGGTCTCGTCTCGGGTGTTGCCGTCGTCTCTGGACCGCTCGGGCTGAGATTGGGCCGGCGGAGTCCGCTTGCCGTTGTCCGATCGGGGTCGCTCCGGCTCAGTACGGGGTCGCTCCGGCGGGGCAGGGGGCTTCTCATTCGGCCGGCTCCCGCGGTCCCGTTCGCCGGGCCGCTCCTGCCGCTCACTCGCGGTATCGCGATCCAATCGGGATTGCGCCACACGGAGCGCGGAAGACTGGGGGGACACGGGGGGCAAAGGATTCCAGAGGAGCCACGCCCCCATTAATCCAATAGCCCCTGCGCCGACGACGGCGTAACGCCAGCCCTGCACGCGGCGCGGCGCGGCGTCCCGGCCTATCCGCGCCATGGTTGCGGCGGTTAAATCGACCGATGCCAGCGGAGGCCTCATGGCGGTTTCGAGGTCGCCCGCGAGATCCGCGAGTTCGATCCGGGTTCGCCGGCAGCGGTCACAACGCTCAAGGTGTCGGGAGAGAACGCCGGGCAGGGGGCCTGCTGCGCCGCATTGCCGGAGGGCGAGCGCCCGTTCCGTGAGATGACATAGAATGCTCATGTGTTTCGCTCCCGTACATACCGCCGCCGCAGATGCCTTAGACCGCCTGCTATTCGTCCCACCACCGTCGATTCGGGGATGCCAAGCGCCAGCGCCGTCTCTTTGTACGTCAATCCGAAGGCGTAATGTAGCAGAATCGGCGCGCGCAGCCGCTCAGGCAGCGCTGCCACCTCGACCTGCAGCCTTCGCTGATCCTCGGCCGCGATGGCCAACGTCTCCGCCGAAGGGCCTTGCTCTGCCGACACAAGCTCCAGCGCGACGCTCTTGCGGATACGCCGCCGACGGCACAGATCCCGACACTGATTGCGGACGATCCGCATCAACCACGGTCCCCAGGCGCGCCGGGGATCGTACCGACCCAGTGCCCTGTAGGCGTTGACCATCGCTTCCTGCACCGCGTCTTCGGCGTCCTCGCGCGTTCGCAGGAAAGCAAACGCACATGCGTAGGCCAGAGGGCGATATCGCTCCGCAAGGGCCGCGTACGCGTCCCGATCGCCCCCACGGGCGGCGGCGGCGAGCCGCTCATCGCTCACCGCCGTCCCAGGGTTCGCAGTCACCCAGTCCACCATGGTATATCGATCCAATCCGCTGAGCAGTCCAACGGTTACTTTCGCATCGCCGCCAGTTTTTGCTCCAGAAGGTCGATCAGCTCAGCGAGCGTGATCCGGGGGCCGAACTGCATCACGCCAAGCCGAGCTCCCATGCCCGGAAACGGCCGCTGCTGCATCCGTCCGGGCCCCTGCATCGGCGGCCTCCCGGGCCCCTGGAGGGGTGGAACAGCGCCGCCCTGAGCGAAGCCGGGATTGCCCGGACCCGATAATGGATCCTGCACGAGATCCTCGTGCCATTCCAGAGAGCCGCCGCCCAGCCGCATACCCGGTTCGCCCATCGGCGGCCGGTCGCCACCGCCCGGCATCATGCCGGGTCCGCCCATCGGCCCTCCATGCCCCAGCAGGCTCTGCAGGCGATCCACCTTCTTCTCACCGATCGCCTCGATCAAGCCGTTCCACAGCCGATCCACTTTCGCGCGATGAGCCTGGGCGGCATCATTCATCTCTCCGACTCCTCGTGGAAGCGTCTCGGTATCGGGACCTGCCGCCAGCAGCGCGCTCCGCTCCTCCTTGAGCATCGCCTCCGTCCGCTCATGCAGGGCCTTCTCGGATACGTTCATCTCCTTGAGCGCCTTCAGGGCCGCAGCGATATCGGCAGATGTGAAGCGCCCATCGTGGATCTGCCTCAGCGCCATGATCTCCATGGTCAGCTTACCGAGAACCGGATCGATGGGCGCAGGGTTCGGGAACATCGGAGGCATCCCTGGCATTCCCATCGGCGGGTTCCCCTGACCCGGAGGTCCAGGCTGCCCCCGGCGTGCCTGGCCTCCCGCAGACGCGGTGACCAGACTGATCGCACAGCACGTTCCCAACAAGGTGATCCATCGGTGCGTCATCGTTCTCTCCTTCCATCGCGCCTCCCCGTGTGCGGATCGAACATAGCGGGAGGCTGTGGTATAGACGAGTACGCGCGAGCCGCGGAATCCAAACTGCATGCGACCAAAACAGGGTCCAATACCAGCGCGAACGGCCCGACCTGAAGGAGTGCAGGCCGGGCCGTTGGCGTTCGGATCGATGGAACTAGAGGATGAACAACACGCCGGTTGACGTAACGCCGTTGTAATCAGCGTCGCCATTGAAGGTGCAGCTTGTCGTATGCGCACCATCGGACATGCCGTTCGGTATGAGATAATAGAGCGAAGCCCGACCGTTCCCATCCGTATCGGCGGAGCCGACGGCGCTGCCGTCGACGGAGTATGCCACGGTCTTGCCAGGGAGCCAGGCCCCATCGGTGGTACGGCGGAGATAGGAGCGCAGATACAGAGCCGCCCCCTGGACCCCGAGCCGTGGTAGGACCCAGAGGGACGTATTGCTCCTGCTGACGTTGACGGTTAGAAGCCCGGAGCCCTGGCTGGGCAGGTAGGTTGCGTCCCCTGCAAAGCTTGCCTGGACAACGAGATCGCCGGTGGAGGAGCCTTCGGGAATCACGTACGAGCCGGTGGCCCGGCCCGATTCATCCGTCACCGCGGTACCGGCGGCAACACCTCCGACGGTGAAGGAGATGGTCCGGCCCGCGATATAGCCTCGATCCGTTCCCGGCGCACGAAGCAGGTATGCCCGTAGAACTGCCGTTCCGCCGACGTCGACGGCCCGCGTCAGGTCTGGCACATAGAGCTGGGTGCCGGTCTGAAGCACGGTCAGAGTGTCGGTATCGCTGCTCGAAGCATAGATCGCCGTTCCGCCAAACGACGCTTCCACCGATCGGGTCCCGGCGCCGCTGCCTTCCGGTATCAGATATCCGCTACCCGCGACACCCGAGCTATCGGTCAGGCCAGAGCCGATGGAGGTGCCCTCGACGGCAAACGCAACGGTCACCCCTTGCACACCAGAGCCGCGAAAGTCTACCGTCGCTGTGAATAGAATGGTCTCGCCGATCATGCCCGATGCCGCGGCCATCGTCGTGGTGGTCGGTCGGAGTTCGGTCGTCAACGCACCGTAGGCCGTACAGACCTTGTGGGTGGCATCGCCCGCGAAGTCAACCTTGATGACCTTGGCGCCCGCTCCTATATCCAGCGGAATCACATAGTCGATCTGGACGTTGCCCGAGGCATCGGTGGTACCGGAACCGGCGGATGTGCCCTCCACCTCGAAGACCAGAGTCCGGCCAGCCAGGACCTGATCGTCGGTGGTGCGACGAAGGTTGGCGCTGAGGGTGACGCTGTCACCCAGAATGCCGGCGGCCGGACTGACATTGATGGAGGTATTGGCCTGGGTTATCGTCAGAGTCGCGGTATCGGACGAGGCGGAATACGCCATGTCGCCTTGATACGACGCTCCGATCGTCTGCACGCCAAGCCCGAAGGCCTCGGGGATCCGATAATCGATGCGCGCGGTACCCGTCCCATCGGTTGGCGCGGAGCCGATCGCGGTGCCTGCGACGGAGAAATCGACGGATTTGCCGAGAACGGGCGCGCCTGAGAGGAGTGTCGTCAGTGTCGCGTTGAGCTGCACGAGTTCGCCGATCTGGCCTGTCACATCCCCGGCGGCGAGGGTCGTCGGAGCCGGCCAGAACGGATTGTCGATCATCACCACGGTACCATCGCTCCGTCCGTACGCCAACCGCGTGTTGTCCGGAGTGAAGGCCACCGCGGTGACTCCGTCGGAGTACGAGCTCGTGCCGGTCTCCTCATTGTAGGTCTGCAGCAGAGCGAGCGACGGGACATGCCAGAACTGGAGTCGTCCTTCGTTGCCGTGACTGCTGCCCGTAGCAAGGACAAGGCCATCAGGAGCGAACGCTGCGGACCGAATCGGGTCCAGGTGACCCGTCGACGTGACCAGGGCAGTCCCGTCGGCCAGACTCCATAGTTTGAGGGTTCCGGTGGCGGAAACGGCCGATCCGGAGGCCACGGTGGCGCCATCCGGCGACACCGCCACACAGGTCACGACCGTATCGGCGCCGACCTGCTCCCAGACCTGCGATTGGTCGGCGGTCTTCCAGCAACGGACAGTGCCATCCGCGCTGCCCGATACCAGGCGCGCGCCGTCCGGTGAAAACGCGAGCGACCAGACAGCCCCTGTATGGCCGACATAGCCGCCGATTTCGGCGCCGTCGGCAACGCGCCAGATCCGAATCGCCGAATCGCTGCCGCCGGTAACCAGTGTGGCGCCATCCGGCGAGAACGCGACCGCCAACACGGTGTCCGTATGCGCCGCGAGAGTATGGACCAGAGCGCCTGAGCCTGCATCCCAGATCGCCGCTGTGTAGTCGTGGCTTCCGGTCGCGAGGAGCGCCCCGTCCGGAGAGAGAGCGACCGAGGAGACGATGTCGGGATGGGCGGCGATGCTGAGCAGAGCGGAGCCGTCGCTCGCCTGGTGGAGCGCCGCTGAACCATCATCGGCGACCGAAGCGACCCGGGCGCTATCGGAGGAAATGGCGAGACCGTTGATCACCCCCCACTGGTGCGTTACATATTTTACGAACGCACCATCGCCCGTATTCCAGAGGCCGATCATACCGTTGTCCAGGCCGGTGATGAGGGTAGCGCTATCCGAGGTGAAGGCGAGGGACAGCACACCTCCATCGGCAGTGAAGGTCTGCTGGATCACGCCGTCCGAAAGCCGCCGGAGAATCGCGGTCCCGTCGCCTGCGCCCGATCCGAGGCTCAACCCGTCGGGTGTGAACGCCACGGCGTAGATATAGAGCGTTTGATCGGTATAGCTGTGCAGCAATGCGCCGTCGGCCACGCGCCACCGTTTCACGGTGTCGTCGGTACTGCCGGAGGCCAGCTCGGCGCCGGACGGAGAGAAATCGACGCTCAACACCATCCCCGCATGCCCGATGAGCGTTTGCAGCAGCGCTCCATCGGAGACCCGCCAGACCTTGATCGTCGAATCCCCGGAGCCCGAGGCAAGAGTCGCGCTGTCCGGGGCAAAAGCAACGGAATAGACCTCACCGGTATGGCCAGCAAGGGTCCCGATCAGCGTTCCGGCGGCCGCGTCCCATAGCCCGACGGTGTTGTCGCTGCTGCCCGTAGCGATCATCGTTCCATCGGGCGAATAGGCGACCGAGTTGACGGAACCCGAATGGCCGGACAGGGTGCCGATGAGAGCGCCCGTCGATACATCCCAGACTCTGGCGGTCCCTTCGTAACCTCCGGTAACTACCCTGGTCCCGTCGGGCGAATAGGCGACGCTCAGGGCCACGACATCATGGCCTATGAGCGTACGCTGAAGGATGGAGGTCGAGACATCGAAGAGTTTGGCTGTTGCGTCATAACTCGCCGATGCCAGGACCTGATTGTTCGGGGACAGAGCCACAGACGAGACCCCTCCCGAATGTCCTCCGGCCATCCAGACGATCGACGGCCTCCCCTGTCCCGGTGCGGCAGCGGCGGCCAGAACCATTACAGCAACCGCGAGCGCAGTCTGTCCCAGACGCGCTGACGCATCCCGAACGAACCGACCTGCCCTATGCATGGTACGCCTCCCAGATTATTGAGCCCCGGGCGCCGATATCTCATGGATGAAGGCGACGAATCCGGTCGGACGTTCCATCAAGGGATCGGTCGGAGGGTTCGCCAGCATATCACCCCCCAATCCCTGCGATCCGACCTCTACTGCACACGAATGCGGGCGAGGCACGGATACAGCGTATCGCTACCCGGGCATCGGACGGTATCGGATAGTCCATGCGAGGACCGTAGGAGCCCCTGCGCATTATCCGTCTAATGAGATGGAAAGGGCGTGTCGGAGGAACTCCGACACGCCCCGGGCGGCGATGCGTGAAATCGTGAGCGCTATTCGAGGTCGAACAGTTCGTCGGTCGATAAGTCCCCATCGGCATCGATATCGCCGATCCTGTGCTGCTGGAACGTTGCCCCGTCGTAGCCTGCTCCGAAGGATCCCGTCCGATAGACCGGTCTCATGGCCTTCGCATGTCCGTCTACCCATGCGATCGAGCCGGTGTCCAGATGCCGGCCGTGGAACCCGGGCGACGCGGAGGAAGGCGGATCAAGAAACGTCTGTGACTCAAGCCGAGGAGGCGAGAACCGATAGTTCAATCGAGCGGAATCGACGAGGAAGACCGTCCCGGCCGGACTGCCGATTGCAGCCAGCGCGACGGGCCGCAGATCGAAGGTATACGGGCCCGTCTGGATGTAGGGGCACAAATACTGATAGTTATACGCATAGCCGGTGTGACCCACAGTCGGTCGTGTTTCGTTCCTAAACGTCGGGCAGATGTCGATCTCATGGTTCTTCATGTAGGGCTGAATCAGCCCGAGCGACTCTTCCCGTACACCGGTGATCCCGTCATAGGCAGCCCACCAGTAATAGACGGTCATGCCAGATACCGTGGCGATCGGCATGATCATCTCGTCGTAGTCCTGACTGTACATCTGCGCTCCGACACCGATCTGTCGGATGTTCGACATGCACTGTGTCTTGCGTGCGCTCTCGCGGGCCTGCGCGAATACTGGGAACAATATCGCCGCCAGAATGGCGATGATGGCGATCACAACCAGCAGCTCAATCAACGTAAAGCCGCCACGCCTGGCGATAGACGAACCTTGCACTGGAACCCCTCCTTAACATGAGAACCGCGAACCTGGCACGGGCGCGGCTCAGGGCAGTCCACAGCCTAGTGTACCCGCCGACCAGCGCCCGCTGACGGTTGCGTCAACGATTACCGGATACACGGATCGGAATATCGACCAGGCCGATTCGATAGCTCCAGAGCCAATCGGAGCCGGAGGGCGCCGCCTCGTACGACTCGGCCAGCGAAACACCCACACCCGCCGTCGCACCCGATCGGAGGTCGCCCCATCCGTCCCGAACGAACGAGGCGTTGTGATTCCGCGGCCAGCCGGTCTCGGCCGGCCCAATCTCCGCGGTCTCATGCCACTCGGTCTGTCCGTTCTGCAGCGCGGCCCAATCCGACCGCGCCACCCGGACACGGGCCGAGATGAACGATGGGAATCGCCCGTCTCGCGCCGGAATATCCTCGCGCAGCATCCAGACCCTCCCCGTACGAGCTTCCCGAGCAATGCCGATGTTGGTCAGCCAGACATCGCCCGACCCCGGACTCGCGGGTCTCAAGCCCCGTGTCGACAGCTTGCGACGCCCGCTCACCACAGGCCCTCGATCGAGGTCCGACAGATCGACGGTCATCATCTCCACACCGTCGGTCTCCTCGCCACGCGAGACGAAGAGCAGCAGCCGGCCCCGACGGTCCAGCGAGACCGCCGACGGCTGCCCAACCCCCCAGTACCGATAGACCGGCCATCGCCCTTCCATACGGATGATCCCGCCCGACGCAACGCTCGTGTATCGGACGATCGGCGCAGGATATCGGGTCCATGGCCCCTGCGGCGCCGTCGCAAGCGCCAGCCCTGTCTGATTATGGGTCGACCCTTCGGCATCCGTGCCGAGGTAGAGCATCGCGTAGCCGTAGATCCGGCCGCGGTACAGGAACCGCCCCCGCACGACATCCGGATCGCAGACGTGGCGGCTGTCCCACGCCCCGGCCCCTCCGACCTCAAGGGCGACCGTTTCTCCCGACCAGCGCCAGCGGCCGCCCAACCGCTCGGCATGGCGATAGACGATCCGATCTCTGACCTCGCCGGGTGCGGCTCCCGCGCAGTACCAGACGTGGAGACGCCGTCGCGCGGAGTCCAGCATGAAACTGGGCGCATAGTTATAGGTACAGTAGTCCGGCTCAACGATGGGCGCGAGACGCGCAGGGCGCTCCGCCAGACCGAGGACAACGAACGCCAGAGTGACGACGAACAACCTCATGGGCATATGGTACCGGACCGGAACCGGCCCGAGGCGGTACACTCACGGCACGATGACGAGGAGACCGTAGTACGATGAACCGACGCGACGCTATTCTAGCCCTCGGCACGGACGGGTTCGTGCAGACCCGCCTGCCGGCGGCGTTCTTCATGCATTTCGACCCGGAGTTCCACCTGGGCCAGAGTGCGGTTAAGAAACACCTGGAGTACTTCCGATATACCGGCATGGACCTCGCCAAGATCCAGTACGAGCGGAAGTTCCCCTTCGACCCCACGATCCAGAAGCCCACCGACTGGCGTCGGATCCGACCGCTGCAGAAGGCGTTCTTCGAGCCCATGCTCGAGGCCGTCGACGGCATCGTAGAGGCGCTGGGCAGCGAGGCGGTCGTCATCGTAACCCTCTATTCCCCGTTTATGTGTGCCGGGCATCTGGCGGGCGCCGATGCGCTGGCCGCGCATATCGCCGAGGAGCCGGCCGCCGTGGCCGCGGGCATGCAGGTCGTCACCGATTCGCTTATGGTCTTCGTTGAGGCATGTATGCAGCTCGGCGTTGACGGCTTCTACCACTCGACCCAGGGCGGCGAACAGGGCCGGCTGGCCGCCCCAGATCTGTTCCATCATTGCGTCCGGCCCTATGATCTGCAGGTCATGAACGAGGTTAATCGCCGGTGCCGGTTCAACGTCCTCCACATCTGCGACTACCATGCGCCCTATGACGATCTATCGCCCTTCGTGGAGTATCCCGGTTCCGTCGTCAACTGCAGCGTCGAAGTCGGAGGGCGGAGGCTGACGGGCGGGGAGATCGCGGCGATGTTCGGCCGGCCGTTCATGGGCGGCCTGGATCGCAAGGGGGCGATCTCGACCGGGACGGTCGATGAGGCGCGAAGCGAGACGAGAGATGCGCTCGGTAGGATTACCGCCCCCACGATCGTCGCCGCGGATTGCACCCTGCTCCCGGGCGCGCCGTGGGAGAACGTCCGGGCGGCCATCGAAGAAGCGCACTCGTGGCGGCCCTGAGGGCCGACGATCATCGTCAGCGATCGGGCAGAGTCACCTTGAGAGCGTCCCGGATGGTCGCGCTCGGATGCAGCGCATAGAGGCGCCAGCGGATCTCCAGCGACGCCCCGGCCTCGAGCGTCGGAACTCCAGCGCCCGGAAGGTATTCGGGCCGGAACATCGTGTACTCAGCGCCGATCGGCGCTCCTGCCGGATTGGCTGAGGATTCGCCCAGAGGCGTCTTCGACGGCCAGGTGAGTCCCGCGGTCGTCCCCCCTCTGCGCACAGCCATGGCCACCCCGGAACCGACCGGTACCGGGCCGATCGACTGTCCTGCTTGATTCGCGCCGCTGGCCCCATCGAAGCACAGAGTAGCGAGCCGCAGGCCCGAGAGGGCCAGACGCCGGCGCGCAGTCAACACCGTCCGGCCTTCGAGGATGGAACTGCCGTTTCGGGCTTCGACGGTGATCGTGCAGAGCCAGCGCACGCCGACTGTACCGCTGAGCCTCAGCGAAGCCCGGCCTTTCTGGGTCTGGGCGGAGATCTGCTGGACCTTGAACATCTCCCACCACGGGCTCTGCGACCCTTCGGCGGCGCGAACCTCCAGAAGCGGCGACGCGTAGAGCGCCTGGCGCCAGCCGGTCGGCGTCCTGGCCCAGAGATAGGCGGCCCCGGTATGGCTGTCCGTACGCAGGGCGCGGAACCGCACCCGGCCGTTGTCGAGCCAGCCCATCGCTCCCCCCGACACGGCGGTCGCTACGGGCTTGAGCGGCCCTCCGGCTCCGAGTGCGGACGGCGGACGGGCGTAGTGCTGCATGGGAAGGGTCAGGACCCTGGGCAGGCGTCCCTCCTGTTCCAGGGCGAGAGCAGCGACGAGAGGAGCGTCCGGCTCGGTCGGCTGAACCTTCCAGCGATACTGGGCCGTTGCGCCGGGCTCGAGCGCCGGTAGGCGGATGACCGTCGTGCCCTCCACGTAATCAAGGCCGGTGACCGCGTACATCCGAAGGATGACCGATGAGGCGGGCTGCGGAGCGGTTCCGTCGTTCCGAACCACCCCGTACAGGATCACGCTTCGGGCGCCGATTACGTACGGCTGGGTCGCGCCGAAGCTGATGATGCTCAGGCGGTAGCCCGATGGGTCTTCGCCAGCGCGGGGCGGGGCGGGTAATCCCTGCCGCGCGGCGA
>JABWBA010000069.1 GCA_013360745.1 Chthonomonadales bacterium
GACGTTTGAGATCACGGTCAAGAACCACAAGTCGGAGGAGGTCACGGTTTCGGTGATCGAGCACCTGTGGGCCGACTGGCGGATCACGCAGAAGAGCGCGGAGTACGTGAAGCGGGACGCTCGAACGATCGAGTTCCCTGTGAAGGTGGCCAAAGACGGCACGGCGACGATCACCTATACGGCACGAACGAAGTGGAGGTAATCGGTCAGCGGGTTGGGTGTCGTGCCTATCGATAAGCGCCGCTGGGCCGGTGCGCTGATAGCCAAACGGGGCGGAAGCCGGTCATCGGCTCCCGCCCCGTGGTTGTTCTCGGCCGTCAGGTTCTGGCGCAAACGAAGAGGGTGATTACTTGCGTACCTTCTTCTCAGCTTCGGCCATCAGCTTCAAGAAGTCGCCGGCGTCCCGGTAGCCGACGCCGCGGACCAGCTCCTTGCCGGTATGGTCGTAGAAGACGATTGTGGGAATCGACTCGACGCGCGCCAGTTTGGCATCCTTGGGAGCCTTGTCGATATCGATGAGAGCGGGTATGAAGCGCTTCGCCTTCGCAACAACGCGGGCGTCCTTGTAGGTCGTCGCCAGCATCTCCTTGCACGGCGGGCACCATTCGGCAAAGTAGTCCACCATGATGATCCGCTTCTGTTTCGCGGCCATCTTGCGGGCGGTCTTCAGCGACGTGATCCACGGTATGGGGCCGTGATCGGTCTTTTTCTTCTGCTGGGCTACGGCAACACCGGTGATCGCCAGGATCGCGGCCAGGGTTGCCATGGTTGTTCTTCGATACATGCGTTGTTCCTTCTCTCGCGATAAGCGCTCTCGGACCTAATCGACCTACGCCGACCGCCCGATATGGATGCGATCGCTGGAGGGCGTTTATAGAACCTGTTCGATGGCCGTCTGCAGCGCTGCGACTCCCTTGTCGTCGGCCTTCATATTCACGAACTTGGAGTGTACCGTGCGATTGCGGTAGACAAAGATGGTGTTTCGGACCGCGGGGTCCGTGTTGATCCCATATCCTTTGACCGCGACGTTCTCGGGGCCATTCACTTAGACCAGTGATACGTTGGTAAGCTTGAGCCTTCGACCCAGCTCCTGCAGGCGTGTCTGGAGTTTCTCGCCCTCCACCTTATCCCGATTCACAAAGACGACGAAGGCTTTGAACTTCGCATCTGCGTGTTGTGCCGCCGCCTGTTCGAGCGCTGTCGCCAGGGCGGCGACGTTCTTATCGTTATCTGTATTGACCCAGACCTGAACGGCGGGATTACGGGGATATTTGCAGACCGGACACGTCGCGGTCCCTTTGTCAGGACCCGTAACATGCGTTGGGCTATACGCGGGCAGCTTGGCGCCGATATTCACGCCGGACGTGGGACCCTCGGGAGCCGAGATTGCGGAAACGGCGAACGCCGCAACACCGACGATCGCCAGAGCGCCGGAACGAAGCGTAATGCGTGGCATATGGACCTCCTGGTGCAGCGCCGCTCGGGCCTGTTATCGCCCGGGCGTACGAGTACTACGCTGCGCTAAGCGCCAGCGGTTCCCAGGACGCTGGCGCTGCCGGTCCCGCGGGCCGATGCGGACCCGGTTCGGGCGACAAGGCGAACAAGCGATCGGATCATCGACTGGCGTTGACATCGCACGGATATGGCTGGTATATTGCACATGCAGGTCCGATGGTGTACACTGGCCTGCGCTTTTGCGGGGGTGTAGCTCAGTCCGGTTAGAGCGCCTGCCTGTCACGCAGGAGGCCGCGAGTTCAAGTCTCGTCATCCCCGCCCGTGTTCATTCTCGCCTAATCCCTGTGCGCAATCTCCCGTGCTGGACGCTCCAATCTGTCGGCCTTGTTGTTCCGTTGCCAGCCGGGTGACTGGTCTCCGCGAGTGACCGCCGCGGACATCTGTAGACCATGCATGAACCCAATCCGCACTCGACGGGTACTCTATGAGCCGAACAGAGATGACACCACGCGAACGGCAGGAGCAATGGGAACTGGAGAGCCTGGCCCATACGGCGGCCCATGCCGTCCGCTCATCTCGAGAGCGTCCCGAGGAGCCTGATCCCATTCGGACGGCGTTTCAGCGTGATCGTGACCGGATCGTCCACAGCAAAGCGTTTCGCCGCCTGAAACACAAGACCCAGGTCTTCATCGATCCGGAAGAGGATCACTTCCGGACACGTTTGACCCATACGCTTGAGGTCACGCAGATCGCTCGGACCATTGCGCGCGCCCTCCGACTGAACGAGGACCTGACGGAAGCCATCGCTCTGGCCCATGATCTGGGACATTCACCGTTTGGTCACGCTGGCGAGGAGGCTCTCGATGCTGCCTACAAATCGTTCGTCCCGAGCGCCGGTTTCCGGCACGACCTGCAGAGCCTCAGGGTGGTCGAGGTCCTTGAAATCCACGGTGACGGTCCCGGGCTGAACCTCACGTGGCAGGTGCGGGACGGCATCGCCCACCACAGCAAGGGGATGCGGGACTTGAATGATCCGCAGCTAAGCCGATCGGAGACGCTCGAGGGGCAGGTTGTGCGGATCGCGGACCGTATCGCATACGTCAACCATGATCTGGACGACGCTGTGCGGGCGGGCATGATTCGCCCCGAGGAGGTTCCGATCGAACCCTTGCGTCGGCTCGGCGCGACCCATTCGGAACGGATATCGACTATGGCCATGGACGTCATCGCGTTCAGTGAATCGCGAGACCGCGTCGACATGTCGACAGAGATCGCCGAGGCGACCGATGCCCTCAAGCATTTTCTGTATGAGCGAGTCTATCGCGAGGAACGCTTCCGAAACGATGACCTGCTCAAGGCCCAGCGGCTCGTCGGGGATCTATTCCGCTTCTATATGGAACAGCCGGATCAAATGCCGGAGGGTACGTGGCGAGAGGACATGGACACGATCGCTCGCGCCCAGGCGGTGTGCGACTATGTCGCCGGCATGACGGATCGGTACGCCGTCTCCCGCTTCGAGAAGCATTTCGTACCGAAGGGATTGCCGCTCTAGGACGGTACGCTGTTCCGAACCGGTGGTCCCCATCACGCCCTGTTACGGCTCGAGGGCGACCTCCTGGACGTCCAGAGTATGAGGCTCCGATCCATGGTTCGGGTCGAGCCACGCGCCGAACAGGATGTTGACCGCGACGACGGCGCTCAGCCGAGGCCTGTCCCCCTCGATCCCGCGATGCGCCGGACCCGCGCGCCACTCCCTCAAATGCCGAAAGGACGCGAGGCGAACGGTTACGTCCGCCCAATCGCCGGAGATGGGCGCATCCGCTCCCCAGGGCGTGCCGTCCTGTTCGATGAGAACCACTTGAACGGACGAGGACCGGGTCTCGGCCCATCGCGCCCTGATCCTGAGGCGGCGCAGCTCCTCGAGGTCCTCCCGGCGAGGCGATATCGCGTCGGAGCAGTCCCGTCGGAAGCCGACAACGATCCCGAGATCCCGTGCCGCAAGCCGCAAGGCTAGCGTGCGACCTCCCATGCCGGACACCATGTACTGGACATGGGAGACTGGATTGCCCGACCAGACCGTGTCCTGCGATGCTGCGAACAACGAGACGGCTCCCCGTTTGCCTGCGATGGGGACTTCCCACGCATCGGCCTGCGGCCGGAGTCTCGCCCACGCGATCTCGACGGACTGCAGCCCTTCGGTTCGCGTGAGCCTGCCGAGCAAGCTGAACCAGATGCCGCTGATCGTCCGAACCGTCCGCCCCTCGCCCCGACGATCGACGGCTGCGAACTCATACAGCGGGATCGTGACTTCGCGCCAACCTTCTGTTACCGCTACATCCGCCGCGAACGCCGTGCCGTCAGGCTCGGTAAGGCCTATCTGCATGGTCGTCGCTCCGGCGATGGAGCGGATGCAGGCCGAAACGGCTCCCGAAGGAGGGGCCTGCTGGGGCCGGGCAACATCGAATCCCTGTCCGACCCACGGCTCTACACCGGCGCCGCCCGATGGGTGATCCCTCTGGAGAGCATCGGCTTCCAGACGCAACGCGAGCCGACCGGCTGCCAGTCCCGGCATGGCGGTCGCCCGTCGCCCGGCGTTGCCGGCGATGTCCGAATCGGGCTTCAGGGGTGTGTCCTTGTTCAAGCTGAAGAGATCCGGGTTCTGGAGAGGCTTGCCTGCCGGGAGTCCGCTCGGATAACGGCGAACGCCATCGGCGTCTGTGACCCGAACTTCGTACCGGAGCCGCCCCGCGACGACCGCCGATCCCGGTATCGTCGCCTTGTACCGACAGGCGCCGGTCGATTGCATCGCCACCGCCACGGCCTTGTTCGAGCTCTGCGCCCTGTAGACAAGGTCCACCCGCACAGGCTCCCGTGGCGCGACAACTCCGACGACGACGGTCAGCGGCTTGCCGGCTCGCCACTGTCTCGGCGGCTCGTGCCATGCGCCAGGGCTGTTGTTGCCCTCCGGCATCGTCGGTGCGTTATGCGGCGCCGAAGGAGTCTTGCGCCGCGGATCCCGTTTCAGCAGGTAGGCGCCCGGGCGAACGGTGAACGTCCCTTTCTGAGCGCTCATCGGTCGAGCGCCGGACCCGGGCTCGATGGTGAACTGCAGCCCCAGATCGGACAGTCGGATCGTCATCCGGCGGCTCCGATGCACTAACCGCACGACCTCGCGGCCGATGTACGGATGCGCGTAGGGGTCCGCCGCAGGAACCGCATCCGGATAGACCTCCAGCCTCCACACTCCCTCCGCCAGCCAATCGAGGAAATAGGCGCCGCTCCCTTCGTACTGGACGATCGGCGACGAACCGCAGCCTGCGATGTGACGGAGCGAGCCGACGCTCTTCGGCTGTATCGGCGTGGCGCCGGAATGGCAGTACCGGTCCGAGGCGTTCATCAGGCTGATGTCGTGGTCGTAGCTGACCTCGAAATCTCCAAACCGCCGATTACCCGGATAGGACCCCCAGGCCCTGCCGCGAGGGAGCCGTCGGAACGCCTCTCCGGCGATCATCAGGCTGATCGCCTTCGCGGGCGTGTAGCAGAGGTTCATATGGTGCGTCTGCCAGGAGAGATTCATGCCCGCTGTCAGGACAGGGTCGTATTGGAACTGCGCTGCGAGCTGCGCCCCGCCGGCCCGGAATGACCGAGCCATGGCTGGATGAACGCAGGAGAGCGAGACGTCGGCAGGATCGTACTCATAGACGGCCTTTAACTTGCCGTCCAGGATCGGATCGTGCATATCCGGATGCCGATCGAGAGCTGGCAGGACGTTCCAGGCCAGCGCATGGCCGTTCATCAATCCGGTCGGGTACCAGTTGAAGGTGCACCCATCCACCGCCGCATCGCGAACCGCGGCGTGTCGGCCTTCCCAGCCGTTGTAAAGGATCGGCTTGCGGCATCCGGACCGGCGAATGGCCGACGCAAGGGCGTTGATGTAGGATGTCACCTCCGCATCGGTCATACCTGCGGGATAGATCGGCTCGTTGATCGGTTCGACGGCGATGATCGCCGGATCATCGGCATAGGAAAGGCCTGTGAACGGGTTGACGTGGGCCAAGAACTGGGTGAGGTACCGCGTCTGGGCGGCCCGCGCGGCAGGGTCCGAGGTCATCTGCCGCATCGGGTAGCGGCTGGAAAACCCGTCGTTGCGGTTCGGCGTGGGCCACCAGGCGATCGGCGTTAGGAGCACGTAGATCCCGGCGGCCCTGCACCGGCTGATCACATAATCGCAGAGGTCGAGATGCTCGTTCGGCGTGAGGTTCCCGTCCCCGTCGGCGATCTCCCGATCGAAGACGTGCATTCGTAGCAGATTGAGCCCGAGCCGGACCATGTGGGCGATATCCCGGTCGATCTCGCGCCGATGGTCGCCCCCGAGCTGACGGATCGCGTGGTAGTCCAGCGAGAAGGCGGCGTAGTAGTTGACACCGAAGAGGGCCACCTCCTCGTCCGTGTCGGCCCATCGGAGGACGCCGTCGGAGATCCGCACAGCCCGATCGGCTGGCCTCACCATCGCCGCGCCGTTCGGAGATGCGCCGGATACGGGCGCAGCAGAGACGAACCCGCCTGCGCCCAGGGAGGCCACGCTCACCGCAAGGAGGATGCAGATCGGGAGCATGGCCTCAGACAACCTCGAGTGTCGCGACGGCTCGCCACGACCCCGAGGGCATCGGGCGACAGATCAGCAACGGCACAGCGTGTACCTCGGCAGGTCTGAGGGACGCCCTGAGGCTGCTCAGATCAAAGCCCGACACGCCTAACGATATCCCGCCGCCGGCGGTCTTCCGCCCTGGAACCCCTGTGCGGGAGGGGCGGGCGGCGGGGCGACACCGCCCGGACCCGGGCCTGTGCTGCCGGCGGGACCCGACTTGATCGCCGTTCCCGAGCCGCGGATCGGCTGACCGTCAGGGCCGATGATGGGCGGCTGGTTCTTGATCAGCTCGGCCGGAGGGCCCGATCCGACAAAGGACTTGTTCGGACCGGGCCTCAGCCTCGTGTAGCCCAGCCACCCAACGACGAGGAGCGCCAGGACAACCAGGCCGATGGCAACAGGCGGTGGTATCTGGGTCTTCATGGATGATCCCCAATCTACGGGTTCTTGATGGGGTCGGCGGCCTCGTCATCCTGAACCGTGTACTCATGCGGGAACAGGCTGCCCCACTCCCGTGAACTAACATGGCCGTCGGTCCAGACGATGTCCTGTCGGCGATTGAAGAAACCCTGCACGTCCGGGTCGCGGGAATCCCAGCTTGAGGTGCCCGTGCAAGTCCAGTTGTTGAGGCCGAGCTTGAGCGGATAATCGAGGTGCCGGTCGCTCCAGAGGTCCGGGCACTTGCCGTTGAGCACATAGACCGTATTCGACGGCACTTCAAGATCGGCAAGGCTCTTACGCAGCCACGTATCGCCCATCCCCATATGGCGGCTGCGGCGCTCCTCGATGCTGGAGCTGTCCTTCCAAGCCGTAACCTCCCACCAATGCGCTCCGTTGAGGCCGTACGAGACGAGGAACTCTCCGGTCGCATTGTTCTGGTTGATGTTACGGCTGCAATGCCATGGGGCGATGCCCATGTTGAAGACGTGCTGCGGGGAGTAGAAGAGGCCGATGTTCTTGACGTACGGATAGATGAGCGTGGGCCAGTAGACCCACTGGCCATTACAGGCCGGATCGGTCTGGTAATGGCCGAGCCCCAGCAGGACCTCGTCGTAGTCCTGCGAGTACATCAGCAGGGCCAGACCAATCTGCTTGAGGTTGCTCATGTCCGAGGCCTGTCGGGCCTTGGTTCTGGCCTGGGCGAAGACGGGGAAGAGGATCGCCGCTAGAATGGCGATGATCGCGATAACGACCAACAGCTCGATCAGCGTAAAGGCGCGTCGGTTCATCGTACCGTTCCTTTCATAGGTCGCCACGAGCGTGGCTTCGATGGTGCGTCACAGGCACAGGGCTCTGGCTTCGGAGGATCGGCTCGTCCGGTCCTCGGATCCGACTGCAGTGGCATAGGCGCCCGTCGAACGAGAGGACTCTCGGATGCATAATCGCGCCTCCAGCACAGTCTCCTGCCGGGGCGCATCGGGGGTATCGAGTCTGGCTTGCAGCGTCTGCCAGGCCAGGCGGCACATCTCGTCTACCGGTTGGACGATGGTCGAGAGGCTGCACGATGTGTACTCCGTGCCTTCGATGCCGTCGCATCCGACGATGGCGACATCCTCCGGCACCCGGATGCCCAGTTCAACGAGGGAGCGATAGGCGCCGAGTGCGAGGTCATCGTTATGGCAGAAAAGCGCCGACGGCATGCGGCCAGCCGCGCACCGATCCCGGATGGCTGCGCGAGCCGATGCGCGGCTCTGCCGGTCACAGATGATGGTCTGCGGCTCGACGCCAGCGTCGTCCATCACCCGGTGGTAGGTATCGTATCGCGGCTCGCCCGGCGTGTTCGAGAGCGGGTTCACGAGATAGGCCACGCCGTCGGTCGACGTCTCCAGAAGGTGGACGATAGCGTCGCGCACGCCGGCTGTGAGATCGACGGCCACGTAATCCGCTTCCCGGTGGTACCAGCAGCCCATGCCGACAATCGGGCATCCCCGCTCCCGCCCTGAGGCGAGGTGCGCCCCCACGTAATGGGGGGCTTCATGCGCGACAATGCCGTCCACCGGCCAGTGACCGCTGGGCAGGACATTCGATCCGGGACGGTCCGGCTGATCGATGTAGGCGACGAGCAGTTCCGTCGATGTCTCCTGCACCTGAGCCATCATCGAATGGACAACCTGGCCGACGAAAGCGCTGAAGCCGTAGCCGTTGTGCAGCCACAGGGCTGCGACGTTGGTGCGGCCGGTCACCAGCGATCGGGCTGCCGCGTTGGGCCGATACCCGAGCTCTCTGGCCGCCTCCAGCACCTTGCGGCGAGTCTCCGCGCCGATGAAGTCGTGTCCCTGACCATTGAGGACGCGCGACACGGTGGCGGACGATACGCCCAGCTCCGTCGCGATATGTCGGATCGTGATGCGCATCCCGGGCCTGTCTTCCGTTAACTGCAACCGCGTGACTGCAAACGTTTGCGATCAACAGATAGGGTAACACAGGACCATCGGTTTGTCAACATGCCGGTCGCATCGCCGTACCGACAGCGCCAAAGCCTGTCCCTGCTTGGCAAGGCGCCCGAGGCGCGAGAGAGAGGCGAGGGGAGAGAGGGGCGGTCGTAGGGGCGATTCGTGAATCGCCCGAACGGTACAGATGTGTTTTATCTTTATCGGCGAGGAGGTACGGTCCTGGACCGACTGGCGGGCGGCGATCCGCGAAGAGATCGACGGACTACGGACCGCCGCGCCGGTCTAGCTCCTGGACGCTTCGATGAACTGGTTTCGGAAACGATCGAGGGCTGCGGTTAGAGTCGCCTGAACATCGTCGGTCAGCAGCCTGGTCTTCCTCAGCTGCTGGCCGATCTCCGGATAGTGCTCCTCGAGGTAAGCGTGCATATCCTTCTCGAAGCGAGGGACATCGTTGACGTCCACGGCATCCAGGTAGCCGTTGGTTCCGGCGAAGATCGAGATCACCTGCCGTTCGACGGGCATCGGTTCATACTGTGGCTGGCAGAGCACGCGAACCATTCTGGCCCCGCGATGAAGCTGGGCCTGGGTGGCCTTATCGAGGTCCGAGGCGAACTGTGCGAACGCCTGAACCTCCCTGTACTGTGCTAGATCGAGACGAAGACGGCCTGCCACGCTTCGGAGCGCCTTGACCTGCGCGGACCCTCCGACGCGAGAGACCGACGTGCCAACGTTGATGGCGGGGCGTACGCCCGAGAAGAAGAGGTCGCTTTCGAGGAAGATCTGGCCGTCGGTGATCGAGATGACGTTGGTCGGGATGTAGGCCGAAATATCCCCGGCCTGGGTCTCGATGATCGGGAGTGCGGTCAGGCTGCCGCCGGTCGCGGGCACCTGGCGGATTTCGTGCTGCACGGCGCCGCCCATCTCTTTGAGATCGTTTTCCGCCTCCTTGCGGCCGGTCGGACCCAGATAGGTCTTGCCGTTCGCGCCGGTTCGGGTGTCTTCAGCCGCGCCGACGGGCACGATGATCCAGTCCTCTCGGATCTTCGCGGCTCGCTCCAGCAGTCGACTGTGGAGGTAGAAGACATCGCCCGGGAAGGCCTCTCGTCCAGGCGGCCGTCTCAGCAGGAGCGACAGCTGGCGGTAGGCGACCGAGTGTTTCGAGAGGTCATCGTAGACGCAGAGGGCATGCCCGCCTTGATCGCGGAAGTACTCGCCGATGGTGACTCCGGCGTAGGGCGCGAGGAACTGCATGGGGGCGGGGTCCGATGCGGTGGCGCTGACGACGATGGTGTAGCGCATGGCGTCGTGCGCCTCTAGGGTGCGGACGACGTTGGCGACCGTGCTCTGCTTCTGTCCGATGGCCACATAGACGCAGACGACGCCCGAGTCCTTCTGGTTGATGATCGTGTCGATCGCTACTGCGGTCTTGCCGGTGCCGCGGTCGCCGATGATCAGTTCGCGCTGGCCTCGTCCAATGGGCACCATCGCGTCGACGGCTTTCAGGCCCGTCTGCATCGGCTCGTAGACGGGTTGTCGGTCGATCACGCCGGGAGCTCGGGCTTCGATATAGCGGCGTTCGCTGACGACGATCGGCCCCTTGCCGTCAATGGGATCCCCGGCTGCGTTGACGACGCGCCCGATCATGGCCGGTCCGACCGGTATGGAGACGACGTTGGTGGTTCGTCGGACGGTCGTGCCTTCCCGGATGCCGGTATCGGGCCCCAGAATGACCGCGCCGACGTTGTCCTCGTCCAGGTTCAGCGCGATCGCGCGGATGAGGTTCCCATCGGAGTCGGTGATCGGATTGCCTTTGTCGTCAAGGAACTCGAGCATCTCCTGGACCATGCAGTCCTGAAGCCCATAGATGCGAGCGATCCCGTCGCCTACCTGCAGAACGGTTCCGACGCCGATTTCGGCAACTTTGCGCTCGAACGCCTCAAGCTCGCGCTCGAGGATGGACGTGATTTCTTCAGGCTTGATCGCCAACCGTCAACTCCCTTCCCAACCTATCCCAATCACTGCGACGCGGCGGCGCCCACAGGCGCAGCGCGCAGGCTTTGACCATATCAGGCCGTCGTCTGAGCTCGGGCCGACTCTTCGAGCATCTGCTCCCGCATGTCCTCGAGCGCACCCCGAATACTGCCGTCCCAGACCGTATCGCCGATCCTCACCGAGATGCCTCCCAGGACCTCTGGTTCCACTCGAACGTTGAGCAGGACGGGCCGGCCGAGTTTGGCGCTCAGAGCCTCCTGAAGCTCCGCATTCTGGGCATCCGAGAGGGGCGCCGCGCTCTGCACAAAGGCGCGTGCGACGCCGGCGGCCTCGTCGGCGCAGCGCTCGTATTCCTCATGGATCGCGGTCAACGCGTCCATCCGCCCCTTCCGAACGAGCAGACGCAGGAGGCTGCGCGTGATCTCATCCAGGCCCGTCAATCGCGTATCGATGAGCGCCTGCTTATCGGGCGCCGGGACGAGCGGACTTTCGAGCACCCGGCGGAGCGCCGAACTCTCGCGGGCCGAGACGGCCAGGGCGCTTAGATCAGCCCGAACGATCTCGTGTCGATTGAGGCGCACGGAAACCGCGTAGAGGGCCGAGGCATAGCGCCGCGCGACACGGGCGTCACCGAGTCCCGTCACGATCGCGCCTCAATATCACGGATGAACGAACGGACAAGTTCGGCGTGTCTGGCCTCGGTCAGCGTCTGACGGGCCGCGTATCGAGCCGCTTCGATTACATCCTCGGCATATTCGATGCGCAGGTGCGCCATCGCCCGTTCACGCTCCCGGTTGAGTTCCGTTCGGGTCTGGGCGATGATCATATCCGCCTGCTTGCGGCCTTCGTTGACGATGTCCTGGGTCATGCGCTCGGCTTCCTCGACCGCTTCGGCCAATCGTCGTTCGGCTTCGTCGGCCACGTGCTCGAGACGGTCCTTATAGTCGTCGCGCGCCCGAGCCGTCTCGTCCATCGTGTCGGCGACCTGCTGGGCTGTCTCCTCGATGGTCTGCCTCCGCGCGTCGAGCATCGTCCGGAGGGCCGGGACGATGAACCGGACGACGATAAAGAGGAGAACGGCAAACCCGACCGATCGGACAATCAACCACTGCGTATCGGTGATATCGGCGGGGTGCTCGAGGATCCAGGGCATCGTGAATCGCATGGGGCCTCAGTTCCTCTCCGCGCCGCTTCGGATGTATTGCTGGATGAGGTTCACCTGGGGTTGATCTGCAGCGACGCCCTGAGCGCGTGCGAGCGCTTCGGTAGCCGCGTTGGCGAGACCGGCCTCCGTCGAAGCCCTGGCGTCGGCGCGGTCCTTCTCCAGCTGAACTTGCGCCTCAGCCTTCAGCTGTTCGGTGGTCGCCCGCGCTTCAGCCAGAAGCGCCTCTCGGGTTGCCTGAGCGGTCTTGAGGGTCTGCTGGATCTTCGTACGCGCCTCCGCGTCGACGGTCGCGATCCGAAGCTGGTACTCACCTCGGAGTTGCTCCATCTCCTGTCGCGCTGCATCGACCGCCTGATAGGCATCCGCGATTCGCTGATTGCGTTTCGCGATGTGCGCCATCATCGGCTTCCAGAAGATCCGATCCATGATGATCAGCAGAACCACGAACACCCCGGCGTTGAGCAGGAGCGCCGTCCAGTCGAGGTTCAGGCTCTGGCTAATCGAATCCAGCATCCGATGTTATCCGATCGCGGGTCTTCGGTCCGATGCCTACTTCGTGCCGATGCTCTTGAGCGCCTCTACCACCGCATTGGCATCGGCGGGCAGCTGGCTCTTCAGCAGGAAGAGGAAGACGAAGGTAAAGATGACGAGGGACTCGATGAAGGCCAGTCCGAGGATCATCGCCGTCTGAATCTTGCCGATCGCCTCCGGCTGTCGGGCCATGCCATCCAGCGCGGATGCTGCAGCGCGGCCCTGAGCAGCCGCTCCTCCGATCACGGCGAGGGGGAGCCCGAGCCCGACGGCAAGGGCAAGTACCGCGAAGTAGATCATGGTGTACGCCTCCTTACGGTTTCATTCGTGTTTGGGGCCGAAGCCCGGATGTTATGAAGCGGCATGGGCATGTTCGTCGCCGTGGCCTTCTTCGTGGTGCGACTGGAGTGAGATATAGATGCAAGTCAGGAGCGTGAAGACCAGCGCCTGAACGAATGTGGTCAGCAGCGACAGGATCAGTACCGGAACCTGAAGGGCAACGATCGGCACACTCTTCAACATCCCCACACCGAGCGTCGCAAGGACGATGATGACCGTATCCTCGCCGAAGATGTTGCCGAAAAGACGCATCGCAAGCGTAAACGGCTTGACCAGCTCACTGATCACCTCGATGGGGAAGAGAAGGATGCCTGCCAGCGGAATCGGACCCCAGAAGTGCCCCAGGTACCCCTTGAGTCCCCGCTGGCGGATACCGACGAACTGGACGTAGAAAAAGACCACCAGGCCGAGGGCAAGCGTCGTACTGAGATTCGCCGTCGGCGAGTGGAAGCCGGGTATCTGCCCCCAGACGTTGCTCACGTAGATGAACAGGAACAGCGTGCCCACGAGTGGTACGTACTTCTCGCCGCCCGGGCCGATGACGCCGCGCGTAAAGCCGATGAACGCCTCGGTGATCAGCTCTCCGAGGTTCTGCCAGCCTTTCGGAATGTCCGACAGTCGTCGGGTTGTCCTGATCCCGAACGCGATCAGGATCAGGGCGATCAGGATCCCGTTGCTGTGGAGGAGCCACGGGTTCGGGATGTCACCGAGCTGGTACTGATGGTGGCCTTCATGCGCCACGGTCCCGTGGTTCGCTGCGGTCGCCCCATGTTCGTTTGTGATATTGTGTTCGCCGTCGGGCACGAGGCCCTCTCCCTATGATACGCGCCGTAACTGGCCGTCGCGATCTTACTTGTTATGGACGCTGCGGCGCTTGATCATCTCGGCGCCGCCTCATCCTGTACATCGGTCTTACCGAACATCATTTGTCCGATCGTTTTCAGCGCGATCACGCACGGGGCCAACAACACCCCGCCCATGATCGCCATTGGCTCGATCCCCGGCGTCGACATCGAGTAATGCAGCACAACGCCGTAGATCGGCAACTTCGCGATCAGCACGAACCCCAGCAACCAGGGGCGCTCCGATCCCGCCTCCAGCGCTCGCGGTACGGCTCGCACCAGCGTCCAGAAGCTGAACAAACTCATCGCGCAGCCGATCGCCAGGCCCACCGATATATCGGCTTGACCCCGAACGCCGAAGACGAACACGAACCATGCGGCCAGCCAGAAGCTGGTTCGCAGTACTCGGTCCGGAAGCTCCGGTTGCGCCAACGTTCACTTCCCCAAACGTGCGGCCATGCGGAGCATGTTCACCATTCCGGCGATCGTACCGAGCACGGCGCCGCCGATCGTAAACGGAGACGACGTTGATCCGCTGCGTCCGTCGATCCACGCACCTAGGCATGTTAGCACAATAACCGGTGCAATCAGTGCGGTCGGCAGGGTATAGGCCAGTCCCATTTCGCGGTATTCACCGGCTTTCTTGCCATCGTTCTTTACGGGATGGTCCGGCAGGCTGACCACCGGCGTCGGCGGCTCAGGCAGCTGCGGCAGCTCGGGATACTCAGGGGCGGCGCGGTCGTCGGCGGCGGGCAGGGAAACGTCGTCGTCGAGGTCCCGATCGTTTGCGCAGACGGCCATCTCAGCGCTCCAGAGCGAAGTGGGTGTGGAGGAGCTGCACGGCGCGATCCACCTCGGTCTCCGGGATCAGGCAGGAGACCGACATCGAGGAGTCGGCGACTTGATGGACCGGGATGCCCGCCTGGTACATAGTCTCGAATATCGACGCCAGCACGCCGGGAACGAGCCGGTGGCCGCCAGCCACGACCGAGACGACGGTCACGTTTTCGAACACCGAGCCCGGTATATCGACCACATCGATGAACTGCTCGATGGTCCGGAGCAAGGGGCGCTGGGCGCGGTAGGCGAGATCCGGGTGATCGCCGAATGCGAACTTGAAGATGTAGAACGTGCTGGCAGGCTGTGCGTTTGGATTGCTTCCGACCGGTACGATCATGCCGTCGAGGAGATCCCGGGCGACGACATATCGATCCCGCGTCACGGCAAAGGACATGGTCGTCGGGCTGAAGCTCGTCAAAAAGATATTGACCCCAGCTTCGGCCATGAGCCGGTAGACTTCCTGTTCGATGATCGGCTTATGGGCGCCGTCTGGTATTTCCAGATGGAAAAAGACCCCTCGACCGGAGTGCGCAACGCCGGTGACGCGCCGCTGCAGATCGAGTGGAGCCGCATCTTCTGGGACGATCTGGGTTCCCGGCGCATCGGTGAACGTGGACTTGATCCACAGCGGGATCCGATAGTCCATCGCGATCTCGGCTGCTCTGGGGTGCACCACCTGCGCGCCGAGATGGGTGAGCTCCGCAAGCTCGGCGTAGGTGCAGATGCTGAGGGTTCTCGCGTCCGGGACCATGTCCGGATCGGCCGTCTTGATTCCATCCACGTCCGTATAGATCTCGACCGCGCAAGCGTTGAGGGCGGCCCCTAGCGCGGCCGCTGTCGTGTCGCTGCCGCCCCGTCCGAGGGTGGTCAGGTCGCCGTGCCAGCCGGCGAGTCCGTTTTCCGCGACTCCCTGAAAGCCGCATACGACGGGGATCTCATCGCGCGCGATCGCGCTGTGAATCGCCGTCGGGTCGATTCGTTGAATCCGGGCGTTGCCGTACTCCCCATCGGTGATAATCCCCGCAAGGCCGCCGGTCATCGCGATGGCCGGATAGCCGAGCGACTGAAGAGTGGCCGCCATCACCGAAGCGGAGATGATCTCGCCGCACGCCATGATCGTATCCATTTCCCGGGGATGGGGGATCGCGGACGGGTCGACATCTTTGAGCAGCTGCCGCAGCGTATCCGTCGCGTACGGGGCCCCGGCCCGACCGATGGCCGACACGACGACGACGGGGAACGTGCCCCGCTCTTTGGCGTCGATGATCTTACGCGTGGCCGCGCGTCGGTGCTCGTCGGAGTCGACGCTGGTGCCGCCGAACTTCTGGACGATCAGGTCACGCATGGGCATCGGAGAGCTCAACGCCGAAGGCGTGTCGTAGTTGGAGGAGCGCAGCATCGGACCGATGGCCGTCGATCAGGCAATGGACAGTGCTATGGGAATCGCCAGCGCCGTACATCCGCGACCCCGCCAGCTGCAGCGCGTCGGCAATCCGCACGAGAACGCCGGTCAGGTCGCGCATGGTATTGGCGTGGACCGTAACGATCGCAAGGTCCCGTAGAGTACGGTAGACATGTCCGGCATCCGTCAGGGCGCCTTCGACGTCCGCCAGCCGATCTGCCTCCATGGCGAAGGAGACCTCATGCCCGTGCAGCTTGGCGAGGAAGACCGGCACTCCCGCCCGAGCGACGCAGCCGAAGATGGCCACGACATTTTCGGCGCGCTTCGTCTCTTCGCCGGCGGCAACGATGACGTGCGCCACGGACCGTGTAATATCGATGTGGTAGACACCGGTCTCGCGCTCAAGGTGCGGATGCTGGTTGGGATCCGTGGTAACGCTCATTGATCTCCGTAGCGGCGCGCCTGCGCGCCCGTTGCGCCGAGAAGTATACCTCAACGACAGGGCGACGCACGGCTGAGCGCGCCGGTGCGCAGTGGAGAGGACCGGCCTCGTGCAGGGCTACCTCAGACAGTGCTCCGTCCGTGCGAGGATGTCTTCCTGAACCGCCCGGCTCAGCCGTGTGAAATAGGCCGAAAAACCGGACACACGGACGACGAGATGATCGTACAGTTCCGGATGCGCCATCGCCTCTTCAAGGACCTCCCGGCCCAGCGTATTGACCTGTAGCTGGATGCCGCCGAGCTCAAAACAGGTCCGGAGCAGGGCCGTCAGGGCGTTGAGGCCGGTCTCGCCGTCGACCGCGCTGGGATGGAGCTTGATGTTGACGACGTTGCCGCCCGGTGCCAGACTGTAGTCCACCCGAGACACCGAACGGACTACCGCGGTCGGACCGTTGCGATCCCGTCCAAAAGCCGGTGAGGCGGCGTCGCTGACAGGCTCCCCGGCCCGACGTCCGTCCGGGGTGGCCCCTACCTCCTGACCGGCTGCGACGTTCTGGACATTAGCCGCCATTAACCCCCAGAAATGCCCGCCGCCGCTTGTCCGATACTTGAGGACCTCTCGCGAAAACAGCCCGGCCGCTTCGACGGCCAGGGAGTCGACCTCTTCGTCGTCGTTGCCGTACTTCGGCGCCTCTTCGAGCAGCCTCCGCCTATCGGCGTCGAAACCGACGAAATCGTTCTGGAGCATGGTGCGGAGCTGCGGGATCGAATAGGCGCGGCGCCTGTATACGAACTCCCGAACCGCCGCAAGCGAATCGGCCACGCTCCCGATTCCCATCCCGGCGATCCCATGGTTGGCCGGGTAGAGGGCTCCGCCCAGGTTCACATCCAGGCCTCGTGCGATACAATCGCTCGTGAGTACGCTCAACAATGGGCTGGTCAGTTCCGCTCCGCGGGCATCCGCCTCCGATTCCATCTGCAGGATGGCCTTCGCGTGGCTGTCCACCTCGTGCCGTACGCGGTCTCCGAATGCCTCCCAGAACTCCTTCCATGTCGCGGGGATCGGATCTGCGGCGACGGTTTGTTCGACACAACGGAGAAGGTTGAAGCGGCTATCGGCCCAGGGCGCCTGTTTGCCGGATAGGAACGCCTCGATGCAGCCGACAAAGCAATAGTCACGAGCGTCCGCAGGAGCGTACCCCTGACCGATGAGCGCCGGGACCTGGATGTCGTCGTTGTAGATTGCCGGAAAGCCGCTGCCCCCTCGCATGCAGTCGGCGCAGGCGCGGAGGAAGTCCGGGGGCGTGGTTCGCCCGATCCGAGCGGTGAGGTTGCCGCCCGCGCTCCCGACGCTCTTGACGGCCTCGACACAGAGATAGCTGAGTGGGTTCACTCCGTCCGAACCGTCGGGAGTAAGGCCACCGACGCAGACGTTCTGGATATCGCTTCGATGCGCGAGCGCCGCGATGAAGTGTTCCATCAGGTCCGCGGCTCGGCGCAGGTCGAGGTGTCCCGCTTCGAGATCGCGGGCAAGCAGCGGCCACAGATACTGATCGATTCGGCCGATGGCCATCGCGTATCGCTCGTCGATCTGGAACGCGTTATGGACTGTCAGCGCCAGCTGGAGTCCCTCCCAGAAGGTCTGCGGCGGTTGATGAGCGAGGTTCCTGAAGATGGCAGCCTGCTGCAGGCGGAGTTCGCGGTCCGTGGTAGCCGCATCCGCCTCCGCCGCGTCGGCCCACCGATGGAGATAGGTGGTCAGACCGTCGACCGCTGCCTCCATTGACCGGAGCACATCCGCCCGTTCCGAATCGTCGGCATGCTGGCAGAGCGCTTCAGCCAGGCGGGATCGGAGGCCCGGCAGTCCTTCCGAGATCAGCGTCCGGTAGTCCGGCGCCGCGTGATCGGCGTGCGTGACAAAGGACCGTCCCCCAATGCTCGCGAGGACGCTCTGTGCGTCGGCCGCAATCGCAGGATCGCCGTCGGCGGTGAACCGTCCCATCCCGGAGCCTAGCAGGAGCTCTCCGGGCGTGATCGGG